>PLEY01000086.1 GCA_003136595.1 Burkholderiales bacterium | reverse complement strand
GCCCTTGATCTGGATCCCGGCATTCGCCGGGAAGAGCGGAGTGAGGATGGCCGATCAGATCTTCGATATCGCCGTGATCGGCGGCGGGGTGAACGGGTGCGGCGTCGCCCGCGACGCGGCCGGGCGCGGGCTGAAGGGGGTGCTGTTCGAACGCGGCGACCTGGCCGGCGCAACCTCGTCGGCCTCCACCAAGCTGATCCACGGCGGCCTGCGCTATCTGGAGTATCGCGAGTTCCGGCTGGTACGCGAAGCGCTGATCGAGCGCGAGGTGCTATGGAAGCTCGCTCCGCACCTGATCCGACCCCTGCGGTTCGTGCTGCCCCATCAGAAGGGCTTGCGCCCGGCATGGATGTTACGGCTGGGCTTGGCGCTCTATGACCACATGGGCGGGCGCAAGCTTCTGCCTCCCACCCGGGTGATTGATCTGTCCACTGACGTTGCGGGCGCGCCCTTGAAGCCTGGCGAATACAGGCGCGGCTTCGAGTACTCGGACTGCTGGGTTGACGACGCCAGACTCGTCGCCCTGAATGCGCGCGACGCCGCCGACCGGGGTGCCGTGATTCGCACGCGCACCAAGGCGATTTCAGCCGAGCGGGGTGCCAAGGAGTGGACTCTTATGACCGAGGACACCCGTTCTGGGCACCGCGAGACAATCCGGGCGAGGATCCTCATCAACGCCGCAGGTCCGTGGGTTGGCAAGGTCCTGGCAGAAGTGCTACCGCGTAATCATTCGGCGAGCGTGCGACTGGTACAGGGGTCCCACATCGTCGTACCGAGGCTCTATGAGCATGAGCGGTGCTACATGTTTCAGAATACCGACAACCGGATCATCTTTGTCATCCCCTACGAAGAGGACTTCACGCTGATTGGCACCACCGATCGCGACTTCAAGGGAGATCCAGGCCAGGTCACGGCCAGCGCCGACGAGATCAATTACCTCTGCGTTACGGCAAGCGAGTATTTTGCCAAGCCGGTCCTGCCCGAGCACGTCGTCTGGACCTATTCGGGGGTACGGCCCCTCTACGATGATGGTGCCGCTGAGGCCCAGGCGGCAACGCGCGACTACGTATTGGACCTGGAGGAGCGCGATGGTGCTCCGCTGTTGTCGATCTTCGGCGGCAAGATCACCACCTACCGGCGCCTTGCGCAGCAGGCCCTGGCCAAGCTCGGCCCACACCTGTCAGCCGCGGTCCATGAGATGCGCAACTGGTCGAGCACCCAGCCGCTACCCGGTGGCGATTTTCCGGTCGAGGGCTACGAGGCGCTCTGTCTCGAAGTCGCTGGCCGCTACCCGTGGCTCGCCCTGCCGACGGTCCGGCGCCTCGTGCGCAGCTATGGCACGACGAGCTATAAGATCCTACAATCGGCGACGAACATGGCCGCCCTTGGACGGCACTTCGGTGCGGGACTGACCGAGGCGGAGGTGAAGCATCTGGTGGAAGATGAGTGGGCCGAAGAGGCCGGCGACATTCTTTGGCGTCGCTCGAAACTGGGCCTGCGTCTGTCCGCCTTGCAAAGCGCCGAGCTCGGCACATTTCTGGACCACCTGAGGCTCGCCCGGCAGCTGGGCCCGGCGACCCTTCAGTAAATTGACCGGGCGCGGATCCAAGCGGAACAATGGAAGTCCGGAGCGCTCGTGGCTGCAGCTCCTCGGGCGGGGCTGCAGACGGTCCGGTACTCAGGGTTAAGAGGAGCAGGGGGAAGGGAGCCAATGGCGCGCATCGAGATTCAGGTTCAGGGCCTCTTTCCCACACCCGTTGCGGCGGTGATGCTGCCCGATGCCGAGGCGCGCAACGTCGAACTTGAACGGATCATTCTGCAGCGCCGCGCCGAATTTCCAAGCCTTGGGGCCTCTAACATCGGGGGCTGGCATTCTTCTCGCGATTTTGCGAGTTGGGGAGGCGCTCCTGCCGAGGAGCTGCTGTTGTTCGCTCGCGAAGTCGCAACGCGCATGACCACCAACCGGGAAGGCGAGCCCGTCCAGCCTCAATGGGTCGTCGAGGCCTGGGCCAACATCAATGAAACCGGGGACTCGAATGCGTGTCACTACCATCCGGGATCATTCTGGTCGGGCAGCTATTACGTGAATGACGGCGGCTGCGCCGACGACCTGTCGCTGGGCGGGGAATTCGAGATTTTCGACCCCCGGGGACCGGCGCCGATGATGCATGCACCCCTGCTCAAGTTTGGCGGAGAAGGTGGCTTGTCGGCCGGCAGCGCCGAGACGATCCGCCCGCGACCGGGACTCATGTTTCTGTTTCCCTCGTTTCTGCTCCATGCGGTGCGTCCCTACCGCGGCAGCGCCTCGCGCATTTCTGTCGCTTTCAACCTCGGGCTGTACCGCACGTGATGCGCATGCGCGGTATCGCTGGTGCCGTGAAGAGCCGGCCCTTGTGAACTCGAGACAGCGGCCTCGCGGCATTTGCCGCCGATGAGTACCTTGGGGCGCGCCGCGCGACTTCAAGTATCGCGCAACTTGTGGGCGCGCAAGCTGTTGCAACGAGGGGGCTAGCCATGCGCATCATCTTGCGTTGCGATCCGGCGCTAATCGATCGACTTCCGAGGCCCTTCCCCGCGCGGCAGGGTCTGCCGGACTGGCTGCGCACCATGCCCGCCACGGCCTTTTCCGAAACCCATGGGGAGGACGTTCGCACCGTCAAGCAATGCCCTCCCTTCGTTGATGCCATGTCCTACGGCTTCATGGTGCCCCTGCCCTGCGATGTCAAGGTCCACGCAGGCGTATTCACATGGGAGTGGGACCTGCCGCCTCTGTCCGTCGAGTCACACCCGCGCTCGCCGCTCAGCTTTCACGTCCCGGCCCAGGTTCAGGGATCACCCTTTCTGGACGGTGAACAAACGCTCGTGAAGTTCAACAGTTTCTGGACGGTCGAACTCGAGCCGGGCTATTCGCTCTTTGCCACGCATCCCGTCAACCGTGCGGACCTGCCCTTTCGCCTGTTAAGCGGCCTCGTGGATGCCGATCGCTTCAACGACGTGGGCATTCTCTTTCCGGGGGTCTGGATCGACCCCGATTTTTCTGGCGTTCTTGCGGCCGGCACGCCCATCGCGCAATGCTTTCCGGTGCTGCGCACCAATCAGGAACTGATCTTTGAGCCGCTTTCAGAGGAGCGTCGGGGGCGTTACGACGCGACAGCCCTAAGTCTCCTCTCGAAACCCGGAGTCTATCGGCGCCGCTTTCGGGCGCGTGGCCGGGATGCCCTGAAGTGAGCGCCGCAATGCCTGGTGGTCGAGCCAGAGTTCGCCGGTCGGGCTCGACGCGAGCGCCTGCGCAATTCTTCCGAAGGTGTCGGTGCGCGCGGAAAGGGCCCTTGCGTAGGCCTGCTTGGCCCCTGCCATATCACCCATCTCTTGAAGGCAGATGCCGAGATTGACGGCCGCCTCCGCAAGGTCCGGCCGTCTTTCCAGCGCGTCCTCGTACCGCCCGACCGCAGCCGGGAAGTTGCCACAATCCTGCTCGATGAGGCCGAGTTCGAACGACGCCAGTGCCGCGGTGGGCCCACTCGGCCCATGCCTGGCTGCCTCCTCGAATGCGCTACGCGCCCCTTCCATCTCGTTGACTCGCTTCAAGCAGAGGGCACGCCGGTACGTCACCTCGGCGAGCTCCGGTGCGCACGCCGCAGCGGCTCTGTATTCGGCCAGGGCCTCGCCGTAGCGCGCCTGGGATTCGAAGATCCCCGCACGGCGCAGATGCGCCGCCGTTGCGCCAGCACCCTGTGTCGCGCGCCCGTAGGCAACCAGCGCTGCGTCGAGTTTCTGTACAGCAAACAGCGCATCACCCAGCATGCGCCAGCCACCGGAATCGTTGGGGAAGTTCTCCAGCAGAAAATGCAGGACGGCGGTGGCCTCCTTGTCGCCCACCTCGAGGAGCGTCACGCAAAGGAGGAACGAGGGTTCTGCCCGGCCCGGCTCGAGGCTCACTGCCCGGCGCAGACTGGTGAGCGCCCCCTCCAGATCGCCCTTGAGCCGAGCAGCACGGCCTGCGAGGATATGCGTGGGCGCGTGGTCGGGTCGCCGCGCAAGACTGGCGCGGGCAGACCGTAGAGCGTCTTCCGCTCGATCCATGGCCAATGCCACGGTCGCCGCCAGCTGCAGAAAAGCAGGATCGTGCGGCGCCCCTTCGAGGAGACGGCGCGACAACTCCAGGGCCTCTTCGAGATGACCCCGTGCGAGCGCGTTGAGCGCAATCTCGAGGTTCGCCCGCGCTCCTGGTGGCTCAGTGCTCATGGTGATTCGCTACAGGTGGGCCGCTGATACCTGTTAAGGGGCAAAACCGGACTCGAAAACCGGACTCGAAGTGCACCGTGCGGCTGCGGCATCGCCATTCTAATCTCGCTCGGAGGAAAGGGTGCCATGGGACGCCGGTCTTCGACGAGCGGGCACGAGACTCACCGCGTCCCCGCGGGCGCGCCAAACGCGAAACCGGAAACGTGAAACGCGTGATGACGGCGATCAGATTAGCGCGTTTCGGGTTGCCGAACTGCACGACCCGTGAGCTTGCGCGAGGGCCGCAGGACAGGGTCCACGGCCGAAGGGTGCCAGGTGGCCTGGAGATGGGGGCGAGGGTGGAAGCGCCGGCCCCGGCCGGCGCTTGCGCGGGGAGCCCGCGCTCTCGTTCTCAGTACTGATGGAGATTCGACTCGCCGCGCGGGATGAGGCCCAGACGCTCGGCGGTGCGGGCCTCTGCCTTGACGGTCGCCCGATCCACGGTCGAGACTCCGGCCGCGGCTTGCCGGGTTTGCGCTTCGCCGCGCGGGATCTCGCCTGCTGCCAGAGCCAGCCGGGTTTGCGCTTTGACTTCGGCGCGCGAGAGACGGGGGGCATTCCGATCCACCACGTCAGGCCAGGCGGCCTGTCCGCGCGGGATCTCGCCGGCGCGTTCAGCCGCACGGGCGAGCGCCTTGACCTCAGCCCGGGTCAGGGAACTCCCCGGGGCCATCGACACGCTCAGTTGACTGGGGGCCAGCGCGGAAGCAGCAGCCGGCCCGTCAGCAAGGGCGGTCTGCGAGAAGGTCCCCGACAGAAGCAGAAAAGTGGAGAAGACGAGGAAGCGGTTCATGATGGTTCCTTTCATGGGTCTGTGATGCTGCCGGCCATGCCGGCGATTGTTTGTTGGGCTGCGTTGCTTTAGTTATGGATCCTAAGGGCCATAAATCGAATTGATTTTTAGTATTGTTGCCATATCAAATGCGATATGCCGGCTGGCACTTGCTGAGCCCTGATTCGCGGCATGCCCAGGAATATGTCTCGCAACGCGAGACGGGAACCGGCCTTCCTGCTGGGGGATGCTCCAGGACACTCGCGACCCCGGCCAGACTCAGCCGGACCCGGCCGCAACTCCTGGTGCACCGTTGCACCGAATGAATGCGTTCTGCGACCCAAAACCATGCGGGTCGCAGGAGGCTGATCAGAGCAGTTCTGGCCCCGATATTGCTTGGCTTGCGGGGAGTATTACCCAATCCTTTGCCAGTAACACCAGCTCGCAACACCTTCCACCCACATCAGCCGGTCACATCATCTACGGACGCGCGATGACTTCGAAATCCTCCTTCCAGTGGCTCGCCCGGGGCCTCTTCTCTGCCTTTCTCGTCCTGTTTGCGGCCACCGCGGCGCCTGCGCCTCTGAAGATCGGCTACAGCGACTGGCCCGGCTGGGTCGCCTGGCAGGTCGCCCTCGATAAAGGCTTCTTCAAAGAGGCGGGCGTGGACGTGACCTTCGACTGGTTCGATTATTCGGCCTCGCTGGACGCCTATACGGCCGGCAAGATCGACGCGGTCCTCATGACCAACGGCGATGCGCTCGTCACCGGCGCGGGCGGCGCGAAGAGCGTCTCGATCCTGCTCACGGACTATTCCAACGGCAACGACATGATCATCGCCAAGCCAGGCATCAAGTCGCTAAAGCAGCTCAAGGGCAAAAAGGTGGCCGTCGAGGTGGGCCTGGTCGAGCACCTGCTGCTGGTCGACGGCCTGAAGAAGGCGGGCATGAAGGAGTCCGATGTGACCCTGGTGAATGCCAAGACCAACGAACTGCCGCAGATCCTGGCGTCCCCGGACATCGCCGCGATCGGGGCCTGGCAACCGGTGTCGGGTCAGGCCATGAAGGGTGTGCCCGGAGCCAAGCCGATCTATACCTCTGCCGAGGAGCCCGGACTCATATACGACGTACTGGCCGTCAACCCAGGCAGTCTCGCGGCCCACAAGGAGGAGTGGCGCAAGGTCATTAAGGTATGGGACCGCGTGGTCAACTACATCAACGACCCGAAGACGCAGCCCGATGCGCTGAAGATCATGTCGGCGCGTGTCGGACTCACGCCTGCCGAGTATCTGCCGCTCTTGAAGGGCACCAACCTCCTCACCCTGTCGGAGGGCCGCAAGATCTTCGCCAAGGGCACCGGCTTTAACTCACTTTACGGATCGACCAAGGTCGCTGACGATTTCAACGTCGCCAATGCCGTCTACAAGACGCCCCAGGACATCGACAGCTACATCGACGCCGCTTACCTGCCGAAGTAGGAAATCATCATGTCCGATCGGTGTCTTGTGCAGCATGCGCGTGGCACCGCTGCAGTCAGCGCCGCGTTCGACAGGGTCGGTGCGCGATGAGCCGCTCGAGCAGCAAACCGAGCAGCCTCGTCGGGCGCATCAGCATCTCCATGAATCCCGATCTGCTCGTCGAGCTCGACCGGATGGTCGACAGCCGAGGCTATGAGAGTCGCTCCCAGGCGATCAGCGACATGATCAACCAGCAGCTCATCGAGCACAAGCGCGAGCTCGGGGACGAGGTGATGGTGGGGACCATCACGCTGTTCTACGATCGGGCCACCCGCGGACTGCAAAAGCGCCTCTCCGATCTGCAGTACAACCATATCGCAGAGGTGATCAGTTCGCTGCACGTCCACCTGACAGAGGACAAGATCATGGAGGTGCTCCTGGTGCAGGGGCCGGCCCCGCAGCTGCAGGGCATCGCCAACACCATGCGTGCGTTAAAGGGCGTGATCACGGGCCGTCTGCAGCTGATGGCCGCAGTAATCCCGCCGATCCATCCGGCTGCGGGCTCGCGCAAGAGCTAGGCAGGCGCGCACCGGGTGCGTCTAGAACATGTGGCTGTAGCGCTCGATCTCCCACTGGCTCACCGACAGGTGGTAGGCCTGCCATTCCTCCGTCTTGTACTTGATGAATTCGTCGCGCAGCTCTGAACCGAGCGCGAGGCGTGTCAGCGGATCGGCGGCAAAGGCCTCGACAGCCTCCTGCAGGGTCTGGGGTAAGAAGGCGATGCCCCGCTGCTGACGCTCCGCCTCGGAGATCGCGTAGAGATTGTCCTCGTTGGGCGCTCCTGGATCGAGTTTCTCCCGGATGCCCTCGAGGCCGGCGGCCAGCGCCAGCGTTGCCGCGAGATAGGGATTGACCGCCCCGTCGGCATTGCGCGATTCACAGCGGCCGCCACCGGCCGGCACGCGCACCGAATTGGTCCGGTTGTTCGATCCATAGGAATTGAACACGGGCGCCCAGGAGAAGTAGCTCATCGCGCCGCGTCGCACGAGGCGCTTGTAGCTGTTCACCGTCGGGGCGAACGCGGCGCACAGCGCGCGGCCGTGCTTGAGGATGCCAGCGATGAAGTGATAGCCCATGGGCGTCAGACCAATCCCGCGCGGGTCCTCGCGCGGATCGCACGCGAACAGATTCGCCCCGCTTTCGAGGTCGTACAGTGACATGTTGAAATGCGCACCGGTGCCGGTTCGCTCGGCAAAGGGTTTGGGCATCATGGTCGCAAGCAGACCCTCCTCCTTGGCGTAGTGCTTGGCCATATAGCGAAAGAACGTCATCCGGTCGCACATCGTCAGGGCATCACTGTAGGCGAAATCGAATTCGAACTGGCCATTGCCATCTTCGTGATCGAACGAGTACAGATCCCAGCCGAGGCCGTTGATGGCGCTCGCCATCTTGTCGAGCCAGGCGAACTGGTCCATGAAGCCGCGCACGTCATAGCAGGGCTTGACGAGCTTGTCATCCGGGTTGGGGACCTCGAGCGAGCCGTCTTCATTCTGACGCAGCACGTAGACTTCGCACTCGATCCCGAGGTTCATGCCGAGCCCGAGCGTCGCGGCTTCGGCGAGGACGTTCTTCAGTGCAACCCGGGTGTTCAGAGCGTAGGGCGCACCCCGAAAGCCGTTGTCTGCGGGGATCCAGGCCACCTTGGGTTCCCAGGGCAGCTGGATGATGTGGTCGAGGTCGGGCAGCGAGGTGATCTCGTCGTCATTCGGTGCCTGGCCAAGGCCGTCGAGGGCATATCCCGTGTAGCGCTCTGAGCCTGCCGCCATCTGCGGCAGGTGCTCGATCGGCACCACCTTGGCCTTGGGGACGCCGTGGATGTCGACATAGGCGCCGATGCAGTACTTGACGCCCTGGGCGGTGAGTTTGGCCTTCAGGGCTTGAATGTCGTCAGACGCGTGCATTGTGCTCTACCTTTTTGATGTTCATTTGGATGTCCATTTGTGCCGCGCCATGCAGGGCGGGATAGGGGGCGGCCGTCGAGGTTGACTGTCGGAGGACACAGGACACCTAATCCAGGCCCGGGGCTCACTCCACGTTGTCGTTGACGTCTGTCATGCGGATGATCGGGGGCAGCGAGATATCCTCCTCGCTCGCTGCCGTCGGGGGGTGGATCAGTTCGTCAAGACGTGCCCGGGTCGCCCGAAACTCCGGTGAACTCGACTGCGCGAGACTGCGCGGACGCGGCACGGGCACCTCGATCAGCTCCTGCACCTCACCGGGGTGAGCTTTCAACACGAGGATGCGGTCGGCAAGGAAGATCGCCTCGTCCAGATCATGTGTGATAAAGACGATCGTGATGTCGACATTTTTCCAGATCTCGAGCAGATAGGACTGCATCTTGGCGCGCGTCTGTGCATCAAGTGCGCCGAAGGGCTCATCCATGAGCAGGATGCGCGGCTGGTTGGCGAGGGCTCGCGCAATGGCCACGCGCTGGTTCATGCCGCCGGACAGCTGGTACGGATAGGCATTGGCGAATTTGGTGAGCCCGACCAGGTCGAGCCACTGGAGGGCGTCGCGCTCGGCCTCCCAGCGTCCGGCTCCGTTCATGCGCCGGCCGAACATCACGTTCTGCTTGACGGTCAGCCAGGGAAACAGGGTATAGCCCTGGAAGACCATGCCCCGGTCGCGGCCGGGACCGGTCACGCTCTGACCATCGAGCAGGACCTCGCCCTCGGTCTGCGTCTCAAGACCTGCGAGGATGCGGATCAGGGTTGACTTGCCGCATCCCGAGGGTCCGATGATACAGACGAACTCGCGCCGGTAGGCCTTGAAGTCGATGCCCTTTAGGGCAACCACCTCGCCACCCCGGGTCACGAAACGCTTGCCAAGCCGGCGCACCTCGAGGATCACATCGCGCTGCTTTAAGCGCCCGAAGCGCTCACGTACCGCGTCGGTCTGCACCAGATAGGACTGCGTGGGCGGTGGATTTTGCATGTCGGGTGGCTCGCGTCAGACCTAGGCGCGCTCAGTGCCGCGATCCCAGGGAAAGAGCCGCCTGCCAAGGCGTGCCAGGACGAGATCCGAGCCAAAGCCGATGATGCCGATGAGAAGGATGGCAGCGTAGACGTTGTCGAAGTGCTGGTAGCGCGCCTGCTGCGTGATGAAAAGCGTGATGCCCGAACTCGTGCCGATGAGCTCAGCCACCACCAGGTAGGTCCAGGCCCAGCCGAGAAGAATGCGCTGGTCGCGGTACAGGTCGGGCAGGATCCCCGGCACCACCACATGCATCAGCAGTCCGAGCCGCTTGGTGCCGAGGGTCAGGGCTGCCTCGAGCAGTCCGTAGTCGAGCTTGCGCGCGGTGTTGGCGACGACGAGGAGCTGCTGGAAGAAGGTNNTCGTTCAAGCGCGCGATCGCCGTGTACGTGCCAGAAAGGATGCCGAGCGGGATGGCGAGGATCGACGACAGGACGAACCCGGTTACGATCAGCTGGATGCTGCTCCACATGCTCTCCTGCATGCGCGGCGCATCGCTTCTGGCCGGCTCCTCAGAGAACGCGTGGACGAAGGCCAGCACCACCTCATGGGGGGCCGGCAGATAGATCGGGTTGGCTGGAATGCCGGTGGGCAGATGCCCGTGTTTGGCGCGGATATCGTCCGACTCGCTCTCAAAGACGCTGGCATCGGCCCGCATGCCGGGCTGAAAATAGTCGACGTCGCCCGGATCGATGATGCGGATCTGTGGGTGCCAGATCCCCGGCACGTAGCTCACGAGGCACCACAGCGCAACCGGCAACACGAATGACCCGATGCCCAGGAGCCAGTTGGTTCGGGGCGTTAGCTGACGGCGCGGCAGAAGCAGCCTGGACAGGCTCATGGCGTGGGGCGTGCGCGGCTGGAGTTGGCGGATCGGCACCCACTGGGGCGACGGGCGAATCTAGTATTACGACTTGCAAATGTCGTACTACTGGATAAGCAACGGTCGTGCCACCTGAAAGGGGTCGTCCAGTGCGCTTTTACCCGCCATGGGGCCACCGGGTGCACAAGAGGGGGGCCGCAGCCGCACCAACAGGCCGGATCATGCACCTAGGCAGCGCATCCGCCTGGGTCAGCCTTCGCTGCTGAGCTCGGGGGNNCGGCCAAACAGGTAGCCCTGCATGTCGGCACAGCCAGCGGCGCTCAGGCGCTGATGCTGGTCGTCAGTCTCCACGCCTTCGGCGATGACCGACAGGTTCAGGGCCTGGGCGAGCTTGACGATGGCGCCGATGACCGCCTCGCTTTCCGCCTCCACGCCCAGATTGGCGATGAAGGACCGGTCGATCTTGATCTTGTCGATCGGATAGCGCTGCAGGTACGACAGGCTCGAGTAGCCGGTGCCGAAGTCATCGAGTGCCAGCGAGAACCCGAGGCGCCGCAACTGCTCCAGCATGTCGTGGGTCTCAGGATCGTCGCCAAGCAGGATGCCTTCGGTGATCTCGAGCTCGAACTGGCTGGGGCTCACGCCGATCTCTGTGGTCAGCTCGATGACGCGTGTCACGAAATCCTTCATGCGCAGCTGCTTGGCCGAGACATTGATGGCGACCTTCAGGTGTGTCCAGCGCTTGCTGTCCTCGAAGGCACGGCGCAGGATGAACATGCCCAGATCCATGATCAGGCCGCACTCCTCGGCGATCGGCACGAAGAACGCCGGAGAAATGTTGCCCCTTACCGGATGCCGCCAGCGCGCCAGAGCCTCGACGCCGGTCATGCCGTCCCGGTCGTTGAACTGGGGCTGGTAGACCAGATGCAGTCCGTTCTGGTCGAGCGCCTCGCGCAGGTCCGACTCAAGCCCGCGGCGCGTCTTGATCGCCGCGTCCATCTCGTGCTCGAAGAAACAGAACTGCCCCTTGGCGGTCTGCTTGGTGCGGTACAGGGCGAGATCGGCTTGCCTGAGTGCCTCCGGAGGCGGCAGGTCCTTCTCCGAGATGAGCGCGATACCGATCGAGCAGCCGATGAACACCCGGCCTGGCCCGAGATCGAAGGGTTGCGACATCGCCTCGGTCAGGCGTGACGCGAGCGCGGCCGCGGCGTTGACCGAGGCGCGTGTCTGCACGACGGCAAACTCGTCCCCCGACAGCCTCGCAAAGGTGTCGCTTGACCGGCACAGCCGTGCCATGCGCTTTGCCGCCTCCTGGATCAGCTCGTCCCCGACGTGGTGTCCGAAGGTGTCGTTGACTCCCTTTAACCGGTCGAGGTCGATGCAATGCACCGCGAGGATCTCGCCGCTGCGGCCAAGCTGGTTCAGGGCGTGCGCGAGGCGGTCGAAAAACAGCACGCGGTTTGGCAGTCCCGTGAGCGCGTCATGATAGGCAAGGTGGGCTGCGCGCGCCTCGCTGGAGATGAGCCCCGCGGCCATGCGTCGACCGCGCCAGTAGAGAAACAGCACGCCGGCTGCAAGCAGAATGAGGATCGAGACCACCGGCCAGCCGAGTTTGCCGAGAATCACGGTGCCCGGGCCCCGGTTCGGCCACACCAGTGCGCCCACCAGGGCGCCGGCCGCGTCATGCAGAACCACTTCGGCTTCGTCGGGCTGCCTCGGCAGGGCGCCGATCTCGATGTGCAGGTGCTTCAGAAGAAAGCGGTCTCCGAGCTCATCCAGGAAGGCCCCGTCCATGGGCAGCACATTGACGACCAGCGCCGAGCGCGGCCCGCGCGGCAGGACCTTGCCGAAGTCGGGCTGAACCAGGGTCGCGCTCAGCACATACAGCTGGCCCCCCACGTTGCAGATGGAACTCGACTGGATCGGCTCGGCGAGCAGCGTGCCGTCGGGTCTGGGTGCCGGCAGTGCGCCCCGGGCGGCCTCGGCCTGACGCACCTGGACGATGAGAGGGGCCGCGGCTTGGGCGTATCGTGTGTAGCTCTCGAGGCTCACCGGGCGGCCGCGCTCGGCGGCGAACAGCGGCAGGTCGTTGGCCGAGAGGACGAAGGTGTTCTGCGACCCGAGTGCCTTCGCGAACATCACGCCGACATTCTGGCGCGCCCACTCCGGATCGAAGTGGTTGTCCAGGTGGGCCACGGCCTCGTCCCAGACCACTTCTGTCGCGGCACGCTCGGACACCTCCCGCATGCGACCCATGAGCCCGTTCTCGACGACCGACTGCTCACGAAGGGTTGCGGCGTGATCGATCTCGCCAACGAGGGCAGCCCCGGCCACAGCCAACAGGCCGACAGTAAAGACTGCGAGGACCGCCAGGGGCCAGAAGAAATCCGCTTTTTTAACCGGTCTGGACACGAGACTCCGCCTTGTTTATTTTGGGTTTCGGAATGTCATTCGCCTCGAATCGCCATGGACTGCGTGGCACCGAAGTCTCACCGCCATGCGCGCGCGCCCACCCGCACACGCCCTACGGCCTGCTTGGTCGGTATCGGCGCAGCCCGACCAAACTTGAGGGCCGGACTGGAGTTTCTTTTGGGGGGCACGCCCACTGCACCTGCCTGGTCCTAAAGCCGATACTTCGCGCTGGCGAAATATCGGCTAAAAGCCGTGGCGCCGGCGCGTCAATTCTTGTGGGAGCACCAATACCTAGCCGGTGTTCTTTGAATTCCGCGCGTCGTCGACTACGCTGGAAGTAGGTGATTCACCGATGGCCGTGCCCTGCCCTCGCGACTTGCCGGTCCTTGGACCCAACCTTGAACGAAAAGCGCCCCGCCTCTGATCGATGCACGCCCGGGACAGCCGCGCAGGGCGGCTATCGCCCGGGCACCCTGTTGCGCTATGCGGCGAGTCCGACGGCGCTGTTTCGGGTCAGTCATGCAGTCGATCTGACTGGCAACGGGCGCTACCGGTATTTCGGTGAGCACTGCATGGGCGGACTGTATTCGGCAGCGCATGACCTGGTCTGGACGGCGGGCTGTCGCGACGAGGAGATCTGGGAGCAGCATCTCCAGTGGCGCATCGGCGTGGAGAGCGATTTCGGCGAATCGAGCGGCTGGTCCATCGAGGGCTAGCACGCTCGCGGAACGATCCGGGCATTCTTCTGGTGCGCGTGCCTATCCCGTGTTGCGCAGTCCCGAGGCCACCCCATTGATGGTCATGTGGATGGCTCGCTTGAGCCTTTCGTTGTCCTCGCCCGCGCGATAGCGCTTGATCAGTTCCACCTGCAGATGGTTCAAGGGGTCGAGATACGGCAGGCGCTGCCGGATGGAGCGCGCCAGTTCCGGATTGTCTGACAGCAGGTCACCCTGGCCGGTGATCGCGAGCAGCGTACTGCGCGTGCGATGCCACTCGGCCTCGATGGCGCTGAAGATGCGGCGCCTTAAGCGCGTATCGGCCACCAGCGTTGCATAGCGCGACGCCACGCGCAGGTCGGTCTTGGCGAGCACCATCGAGATGTTGGCAAGGAGCGTGCGAAACAGCGGCCACTCGTCGGCCATGCGGCGCAACAGCGCCATCCGGGCGGCGCGTTCCTTGGGTTCGCTGCGCAGCCACTCCTCGACGGCGCTGCCAAAGCCGTACCAGCCGGGCAGGAGCAGGCGGCATTGGCCCCAAGAGAACCCCCAGGGAATGGCGCGCAGATCCTCGATGCGTCTGCCCCCCTTGCGCGAGGCGGGACGGCTGCCGATGTTGAGTTCGGCAATCTCGGAGATCGGGGTGGTGGCAAAGAAGTACTCGGCGAACCCCGGGGTCTCATAGACCAGCGCCCGGTAGCTGCGAAACGCGAGCGCGCTCAGGTCCTCCATGGCCGCCTCGAACTTGCGGCGTGCAGCGGGGGCAGGCTGGGTGCCTACGCCAAGACTGCTCTCGATGGTGGCGGCCACCAGGGTCTCCAGGTTGCGACGGCCGATGTCGGGGTGCGAGAACTTGTTGGCGATGATCTCGCCCTGTTCGGTGAGCCGTATCTGCCCGGAAATGGTGCCGGGGGGTTGCGCGAGGATCGCCTCATAGCTCGGTCCGCCACCGCGGCCCACCGAGCCGCCCCGGCCGTGAAACAGCCTCAGCCGGACGTTGGCTTTGGCGAACAGTTCCGAGAGCGCGACTTCAGCCTTGTAGAGTGACCAGTTCGAGGTGAGGAATCCACCATCCTTGTTGCTGTCGGAGTAGCCGAGCATGATCTCCTGCGCGGCATTCTCCTCGTCGGGATAGAGCCTGATCTGCTTGGAGAGCCCGAGCAGCCGCGCGATGATTCCCGGGGCCGCATCCAGATCCTCGATCGTCTCGAACAGGGGCGCGACGCACACTTCGGTCCGTGTCGGCCCCGCGCCGCTCCCGATCGAAGCCAGTCCATGCTCCTTGAGCAGCAGGGCCACCTCGAGCAGATCCGAGAGGGTCTCGGTATGCGAGATGATGACGGTACGCACCGCCCGGTGTCCGTATTGGGAGCGCGCAAGGCGTGCGGCCTCGAAGGCCGCTAACTCCTTGTGCGTCTCCTCCGTGTAGACGTGGTAAGGCAGGATCAGGGGGCGCGGATTGGCGAGCTCAGCCAGGAGAATTTCGACCCGCTTGGCCTCGGGGGCGCCCGCGTAGTCCTCAAAGACACCGACACAGCGCAACAGTTCCGCCACGGTCCGCTCGTGCACGTCCGAGGTCTGGCGCAGGTCCACCGAAGCCAGGTGGAATCCGAACACATCGACGGCGCGCAGCAGGTGGCTTAGCCGGGGGCGGGTCAGGGCGGTACCATGGTTCTGGGCGAGCGAGTCATGGATCAAGCGCAGATCCGCAGCCAGTGCTTCGGGCCGTTCGTAGGCGGCGGCGGCCGCGACTTCCTGGCGCACGATCTCGGTTCGCCCGAGCCGTCGCGCGGTCGCGGCCAATCGGGCGTAGACCCCGACCAGCGCCCGCCGGTAGGGCTCATCGGATCGGTGGGGCGACTGATCGGGCGACGCCGCCGCGAGTTCGAGCAGGGCCGGGCTCGCCGGTATCAGCAAGGTCGACATGGACAGGTCGGCGCCCAGCGCGTGCACCTCTTCCAGATAGAACCCGAGAATGACGCCAGCGTGCTGCGAGAGCGCCCATTGCAGCGTTGTCGCATCGACGTTGGGATTGCCGTCCCGGTCGCCGCCGATCCAGGAGCCCATCTGTAACAAGGGGGGCAGCGGCAGGCTCGGCGCCCCTCTTTTGAACTGAGCCTTTAGAGCTGTCTCGATCTCCTCGTAGAGTTTGGGGATCTCCGGCAGGAACGTCACACGATAGAAGGACAGCGCGTTCTCGATCTCGTCGGCGACCGTCAGCCGGCTATAGCGCAGCATGCGGGTCTGCCACAATCCGACCAGGGCGGCGGTCAGATGCTCTCCGATCGATTCCAGCTCGCGCGAGGTGTGCGGCCGGTCACGGTCGGCCAGCAGGCGCGCAATCTCGCGCTGTGCATCGAGCGTGCTCTTGCGCTGTACCTCGGTGGGATGCGCGGTCAGCACCGGCACCACCAGGGCCTCGCGCAACAGCGCCTCGATCACCTCCGGCCGAATCCGCGCGGCGCGTAACAGGGCGAAGGTATGGTCGATGCTTCCGGGGGGCGAGGCCACGCCCGCCAGTTCGTTGCGCCGGCGGCGCCTCTGCAGGTCGTGGTCTTCAGCGATATTGATGAGTTGCGAGAAATAGCTAAAGGCGCGCACCACCACGTTGGTCTCTTCGCCGACCAGACGGTTTAGCGTGCGGGCGAGCTCACTCGCCGCCGCCGGATCCTGACGGCGGCGAAAACGCACAGCAAGCTGACGGATATGTTCGACCCGCTCAAAGATCTTCTCGCCTGCCTGATCCCGAACCACCTCCCCCAGAAGCCGTCCGAGAAAGCGGATGTCTCCACGCAGCTCCTCGGCGGGGTCCACCGGACGGATGACGCCTGGCTGCAGTTCAGGTTCGCCCCGCACGCATCGCTCCCTTGGTTGTCGGTGCATCGATACTCAGGCCCGGTGCCGCGCGCGGCGCCGCTGCCCGTGCATCATAACAAGATCACGCAAGCATGCTCCATGCCCGCTGTGTCCAGGGGACGATCCGTCGGTAAAGCGCAGGGCATCCGCGGGGGGGGCGTGCGGCAGAAGTGCAGAAGAAGCGCAGAAGAAGCGCAGAAGAAGCGCAGAAGAAGCGCGGGGGCGACGCATCCGGATGCGCCAATGCAGCCGGCTGCAGCCCGGCCGCCACGATCGCGGGATCAACCCGCGATCGTGGCGGCGAATCGTTGACTGTCGAGCTGTTCGGTGAGTACCTTCGCCGTCACGCCGGGACCGTAGAGGAATCCCTGATAGCGGTCGCAGCCGCAGTGTTTCAGGAAGGCGAGCTGCTCGTCGGTCTCAACGCCCTCGGCGATGACGAGGAGCCCCAAGGTGTGGCCCATCGCGACGATGGTCGCTGCGATCTCCATGTCGTTGGTGTCGAGCGGGATGTCGCGGATGAAGCTGCGATCGATCTTCAGCGCATCGAAGTCGAAGCGCTTCAGGCTCGCAAGCGCCGACTGGCCCGTGCCGAAGTCGTCCACGGCGATCCGCACGCCCACCGACTTCAGGGCATTGATGACGGCCTGCGCATCCTCGCCGGCCTCCGCAATGCAGCTCTCGGTGACCTCGAGCGTGAGCTGGCGCGGATTGATGTCGAATTCGCGGACCACCGATTCGACCACTCGCACAACCTCGTGGCTGCGCAACTGGCGCGGCGAAATGTTGATCGCCAGGGAAAACTCGGGATCGTCGTTCAGCCACCGCCGCGCCTCCTGGCACGCGGTGCGCAGCACCCACGCCCCGATGGTCGAGATGAGATCGGTCGATTCCGCGATCGAAATGAAGGTCCCCGGGGAGATCAGCTGGCCGGGGATCTTCTCCCAGCGGATGAGCGCCTCGGCTCCCACCAACCGGCCGCTGTCGACATCGACGATCGGCTGGTAATGCAGCACGAAGTCGCCTTCCTCGGCGGCGGCGCGCAGGCCGCTTAGGATCTCAAGCCGCTCACGGGCGAGGGCAGTCATCTCGGACGCGTAGAAGCACCATTGATTGCCGCCGCGCTTCTTGGCCGAGTACATGGCGGTGTCGGCGTTGCGGATCAGCTCGTAGACATTGGTCGCATCGTCCGGATACATGGAGACGCCAACGCTCGTGCTGAGCGCGGCGACCGCGTCGGCCGACAGGCGGATTGGGGCCGAGGCGGTCTCGAGGAGGGTCTGCGCGATGACGGCGACATCGGCGGTGGAATGGAGATCCTCGGCCAGGACCATGAACTCGTCGCCCCCCCAGCGGGCGAGCGTGTCCTCGCGCCGCAGCCGCTCGGACAGGCGGCTCGAGATCTCCTTGAGCAGGCGGTCGCCCGCCTCATGGCCCAGACTGTCGTTGATGGTCTTGAATTGATCCAGGTCGATGAAGAGCACGGCAAAGCGCGTGCCATGGCGTTGCGCGCTGGCACGCGCCTGTTCGAGCCGCCGCTCGAACAGGGCCCGGTTGGCGAGACCCGTCAGCGTGTCCCGGTGCGCGAGTTCATTCAGACGCTCGTTGGCCACCACCAGTTCGCGCGTGCGGTCCGAGACGATCCGCTCAAGCTCGGTGCGCTTGCGTGACAACCAGAAGGTCCGCCAGCTGATCGCGACATAGACCAGTCCGGCCAATGCGGCCACGCCGATGAACCCCCAGAGTATTCGGGCCCACACGGTCGCATACCAGGGTTCGAGGACGGTGAACGGAAACGGCTCGGTCTCGCTGATGCGGCCAAGATGATCGCGCGCGGCGACCTGGAACGTGTACTCGCCAGGCAGCAGGTGGCGGTAGCGGTAGGTGCTTGAGGGTTGCCAGTTCGAGAACGATTCGTCACGACCCTTCAGGCGCGCCTGGTAGGACGCCGAGCGCTGCCCGCTGAATTCCGGCAGGGCAAAATGGAATTCGATGTTGAAATCCTCCGGAAAGCGCAGCGTCTCCTCGGGCTTTAGCGCAAGGCGCTCCTCGGCGGCCCCGGGCCGGGTCGCCTGGATGCTGCGCAACTGCACCACGGGAGCCCGCACCGTTTGGGCGCGGGCGGTTTTCTGGTAGACGAGAATCGTGTTGGAGCAGCCGAACAGGGCGGCGGCATCGTGCTCGAAGGCGATCGATTCGACGTAGCCTCGCACCACGTTGCCGATCTCCTCGGCATGCCAGGGCCCGCGCGCCGGGCGATGGTAGATATGCTCGCCACCGAAGGCCCATTCGTCGCTCGGCCCGACCGCGAAGGTGAGCACCGGAGTGGCGGCCGTGGGCAGATCCAGGCCAGGCAGGACGGTGGGCTCGAAATGGCCACCCGTCCAGCGGTACAGGCCCCCGGCCGTCGAACCGATGATCGTCCCGTCTGCGAGCATGGAGACCGCCGCCTGCGGGACGGGTCCGTAGCGCAGGCCATCGACGGCGCCAAGTTGCCGGTCCTCGAGCAGGTGCTGGTGCTCGCTGTCGAAGGTCAAAAGACGCAGGCCCTGTCGCGACGTCCCGGCCAGCACCTGGGTCGGGTTCAGTTCGACGATGCTCGTGATGCGCTCCTCGTCGCGGCTGCGGTCCAGGCGCATTCGATAGCCGTGGGGACCGGCCTCGAAAATCGCGAGGCCATACTCGGTCCCCACATAGATCTGATCCGGATGGAGCGTTGAGCGGACCAGGACGCGCGGATAAAGATCGGGGCGCCCGATGGCGTGCAGGATATGGGTCTCGTCGACCCACAGGAGCTTGAAGTTCTCCGCCAGGAGGGCGTGGTGCGCATCGACCACCATCATGTCGAAGGCGTCATAGTCGGTGTAGCGCAGACGCTCGAACCCCGCGCCATCCTCGCCGGCCCCCGAGGATCGGTAGACGCCGTTGCTTGACAGTGCAAGCCAGTGGCCAGCCCAGTTACGCAGGCGGTGAATGGTGCCACTGATGCCGTTGTGGCGGCTAAGGCTGGTCCAGTCGCCGGGCCAGTCGATCTGGTAGACCGACAGATCGCTGACGGCGAGCAGCCCGCCCGAGCGGGCGAGGCTGAGCCCGTTTAACGGACCATCGGCGATATGCATGCTCTGTGACTGCCGGGTCTTCGGATCGTAGAGCCACAGGTCGCCGTCGATCCCGGCCATGGCGAGCGATCCATCGCGCAGCAGCAGGGCGCTGTTCATCGCCGATGCCGTGGGAAATCCGGCGGGCATGGCGTACTCGCGTACCTTGCCGCCCACGAATTCGCGCCACAGTCCGTCCGAGGTCATGCTAAGGACGCCGCCGTCGGGTAGTTTCAGGAATGCGTTGGTCAGCAGCGACATGCCGCTGGTGCCCGGGATCGACACCCAATCACCATCCCGGTAGCGGCGGATCCCTTCGCCGCGGAATTGCAGCCACAGCTCGCCGTCGACCTGGTCGAGTGCGCCAAAGCGGCCGGCATGTCGCCAGACGCGGTGCCCACCGGTCGCGGGCACGTAGAGGAAGACATGCTTGACCGACTGCAGGAACACCCCGTCGGCCGTCACGCGGATTGCCGAGATGTCGCCGAAGGATTCGCCTCCGAGGTCGGTGGCAAACAGGGGCGTCAGATCGTGGAACAGCGGCTGGCCGGTTGCGGCGCGCTCGAAGTAGCCAAACAGGTTATGGCCACCGACATAGACCCGGTCGTGGCCGTCAAACATGAGTGAACTGACGGCATCGCCGTTGGGCAGCCGGATCAGCTGCCAGAGTTCGCCATCGAAGACGAGCACGCCTGCGGCATTGGCCACGTAGACCAGGGAGCTGTCGTCCTGGGCGATATCAATCGAGGCGGGCGGGGCGCCGACATTGGGGGTCAGAGGCGTCACCGGCGGACTGCCGCTTAGGATCTGTCCCGAGGCCGGCCCGCATGCGGCGAGCAGGAACCCGAGAGCGGCCACCGCGACCCCCAGCAGGGATGCGGCGCGCGCTGCGCGTTGCACGATGGCGGCTAGGAGATTCGACACGGTTCCGCCGTCAGAAATGACGGGATGATTTTTCGGGTTTTCAGAATACCTGCTTCAGGGAAGGAGGGGCGGATGAGTGCGCATTATTAGTCGGAAAGCCACACCCAGCGCGGCTCTTTAACAGTTGCCGCACTCTGCGATGTGCCTCGCGCGGGTCCGTCGAACGAGGCTTGGGTGCGCAGCCACCGCCCGCCCCGGGGCCACTCGCTCGACCACAGTGGCAGCGCCGTAGCCTCCCCAATGCATTGCCCATACATGACCCATCCGACCCCAGTCCGAGCTTCGCCTGCCGCCTTCGTGACTGTTTCAGCGTCCGGGTCAGAGCCGTGTCCGCACGGTCGTTGCCGTGTTACTCCCCCGCGCGCGGCCGGGGCAGGCGGCGCCTGTGGGACGGATTGGCTGCGCCGTCCGCACCGCTTCGCCTGCGAGGATTCCTTTGCCAAAAGACCGGCAAGATTGGTAAGCTCGAGAATAGTTGTCCAAAATTTCAGCCCCCGTTTCAGCCTCGGCAAACCCCCTAGGGAGAAGGACCTTATGAACTTGATAGATCGCGCCAAGAAAATCGTGCTGACGCCCAAATCGGAATGGCAGGTGATCGCCCCCGAGGCCGCCAGCGTGGGAGGGCTCTACCGGAGCTACATCATCCCCTTGGCGGCGATCGGCCCGGTGGCCCAGTTCATCGGGGGCACCCTGATCGGCGTTTCTGTGCCTTTCATCGGCAATATCCGCACCCCGATCATCTGGGGTTTCTCGCAGATGGTGCTCGGTTATGTCCTGTCGCTTGCAGCGGTCTACATCATCGGGCTCATCATCGATGGGCTGGCACCGTCGTTCGGCGGCACGAAGAACCCGCTACAGGCCTTCAAGATCGCGGCCTTCGCATTCACGCCCTCCTGGCTCGCCGGCATCCTGCACATCCTGCCGCTGCTTGGCGTGCTTGCGATTCTGGCCGGCCTCTACAGCCTCTACGTGCTCTACCTCGGGATACCGGTGCTGATGCAGGCGCCCCAGGACAAGGCGCTAGGTTATACGGCGGTGGTGGTCATCTGCGCGATCGTGGTGATGGTGGTCTTCGGGACGGTGGTGGGCGTCGTGGGGACGATGGGCATGGGCGCGGGCCGCCTTGCCTCGGGCTTTGGCGGGGGCGGATTGGCGAGCAATTCGGGCAGCCCGGTCGTCTCGGAGCGCATCAACCAGATGTCGGCACAGATCGAGGCCGCCAATCAGCAGATGCAGGCGGCGCAAAAGTCGGGCGATTCGCAAGCCCAGGTGGCTGCGGCGGCCAACGTGCTGGCGGCGGTGACCAGCGGCGGCCAGCAGGTTGATCCGGTCGATCAGAATCTTCTGAAGGGCATGCTTCCCGACACGGTCGCTGGCCTGCCCCGGACCAGTTCAGAAGCCTCGAAGGGCGGAATCGGGGGTCTGCAGGTCGCCAAGGCCGAAGCCCGCTACTCGGACAATCAGGGTAGCAGCGTGGACCTCACGATTACCGATCTGGGAAGCACCAAGATGCTCGGCGCCTTCGCGGCCTGGGCATCGCTTGAAGAGGACAAGGAGTCGGACTCGGGTTACGAGAAGATGAGCAAGGTCGACGGAAGGCCGGTGCACGAGGTCTATAACAAGAACGGCCCGCAGGGAGACTACGAGACCCTCGTGGCAGGCCGCTTCATGGTCCAGGCCAACGGCTCCAAGGTGGACATGAGTACCCTCAAGCAGGCGGTTGCTGCCATCGATCTGGCCAAGCTCGATGCGATGAAGGATGCTGGCGTCAAGAAAACCAACTAGGCGGCTTGCCTGCTCCCGGTGACCGGCCCTGCCCCTCCTGCCGAACCCACCGGCCCTTGCCAACAAAAGCCAAAAGCCAAAAGCCGAACGTCAGACGCTCCGCTCAGGGCCGAAGGCTGTACCGACAACCCGGCCGCATGCCGGACCCGTCCCCTGAATTGAGGTTGTTTCTCCCTGGAGTTCGGTGCCTGGTCGGGCGCCCGGATCGGCGATGCTATGGACCTCGCCCATTTTCTGGCACAACCCACCCATGCCCTCCATGCCGCCTTGTGCAACAGGCTTTTCTGCCAACCAACTCAACTTCTCTGCGGGTCCCGGGGCCTTGCCCGAACCGGTCCTAAAGGAGGCCCAGGAGGCCATCTGGGCACTCCCTGAGACCGGGGTGTCGGTACTCGGGATGAGCCATCGCTCGGATTGGTTCAAGGCGCTGCTGGAGGAGAGCGAGCGCAACCTGCGCGAGCTTCTCGCCATTCCGGAACGCTACCGCGTGCTGTTCCTCCAGGGCGGCAGCAGTCTGCAGTTTTCGATGATCCCCATGAATTTCGCCGGCACTGCGGCACCCGCGGCCTATGTCCGAAGCGGCTACTGGAGCGCCAAGGCGATCGAGGAGGCGGGCTGCGTCGCGCCCCTGCACGTGGCCTGGGACGGCTCGGCCGACGGCTACCGCAACCTGCCTGCCTCGTGTGCGCTCGAGATCGACCGCGCCGCGCCCTACGTGCACTACGTCTCCAACGAGACCATCGAGGGTCTGCAGTTCGCTGCCAGCCCGTTCGTGCACGATGTCCCGGTGATCGCAGACATGTCCTCGGACTTCCTGTCGCGCCCGATCGATTTTGAGCGGCACGCCATGCTTTACGCCCATGCGCAAAAAAATGTCGGCCCTGCCGGGGTGACCATCTGCGTGCTCGATGAGGCCTTGCTGTCAAGGATTCCGGAGGGACTGCCACCGATGCTCGACTATCGCACTCACATCCGCCACGGCTCGAACTACAACACCCCACCCGTGTTCGGGATCTATGTGCTAAACCGCGTGACCCGCTGGATGCGCGATACGATCGGTGGCGTGCCGGCCATGGCGGAGCTCAACCGCGCCAAGGCGGACCATCTGTACCGCACGCTGGACAATCTTGACGGCGTGATCGCGACGCACGCCGCGCGCCCCTATCGGTCCACAATGAACGCAAGCTTTCGTTTTCGCGATGAGCGCCTGAACGCGCGCTTCCTCGAGTCCGCGAGCAGCGCCGGTTTCGTGGGGCTTGGCGGACACCGCTCGCTCGGTGGCGTGCGGGCTTCGCTCTACAACGCCGTGAGCCTGGCCGCGGTCGGGCACCTGAGCGAATTCCTGACGGGTTTTTGTACGAGCCACGCTTAGTGACTTTGCTGACTTTAGTGGCTTCATTGACCTTAGTGACCTTAGTGACCTCAGGTAATCAGGTAACTTAGGCCGCTGGTCCCTGTGCGCCGGCGGAAAGCTCGCGACATGCCCGCTTTGCCTCGGGTCATGAGATCAGAACTGGACGAACACCCCTCCGCATGGATAAGCTATGCGCTGCGCGCGCCGCCGTTACCGCCCACGGTCTGCGGGGCTTGCGGCGTGCGGCGAGTGCTGGCGAGCGCCGATGCGAAGGTGATTCCAAACGCTGGCCGTTTTGCTGCAGAGGCTTGGTGGGTGCCGCGACCGGACTCGCCAGACAGGAACAGTACGCATGAACCTTGCCCCATCCGGAAGCGCTGTGGAAGGATTCCAGCCCGCTCTCTATCCGAGGCGCTATGCGCCCTCCCGGACCTGGACGCTCGTTCTGGCCGGAGTCGGTGCAGTCGGGCTCGTGCCCGCAATCTTCGGCTGCAGCTACGTGGCGGCCGGACACTGGCTGCCCGGCGGGCTCGGGCACTGGGCTCTATGCGCGATGCTCTGCCTCATGGTTGCTGGGAGCGCCTACCTGCTCGCAGCCGGGATCTGGGGCTACCGCATCCGTCTGACCGCCTCGACAATCGAGTTTCGTGAAGTCTTCCGGCGCCGGATCCTGCGCCGGGACCAGATCGCGGCCTGGCGCGTAGCCATCGAGGAGGGCCGGCGTTTCATCGAGCTCACGCCGCAGTCCTCCGCCACCGCCACATTCAGACTCGGTCTGCTGTTCGCGCCCGATTCCGCATTCTTTTCCTGGTTCTCCGGGCTGGGTTGTACCGATGGGACAAACTCATCCGGGCCCGCCCAGCACCGCAGATCTGATGACGTCGCCCTCGTCTGGGCCAAACGCCTGCTCGCCGGCGCGCGCGCGCGCCGTTCGGCACGGCTCGCGTTGCCCCCTTTTCTGGCGGCCAATCTGTGGATCCTCTGCGGCCGTGAGCCCTATCCGCTCCTCGTCGCCGCCCTGCTTGCGCTCCCCTGGCTGGTGCTTGCGCTGGTCTGGCTTTCACGGGGGCGCTATGGGCTGAACAGCGGGGCGAGCCCGGCAGGCTTTGCCGACCTCTCGTCCTATTTTCTGCTGCCCATGCCGGTCTTGACGCTTTGGGTATTGCGGGACTGGAGCGTGCCTGATTGGCCGCTTGCCATCGCACCGGGGATCGCGGTGGGCGTGTTGCTGACCGCCGCGGCCACGGTGTTGGCCCCGGCATTCTGCGAGCGTTTGGGTCAGTGCGCCCTGATCCTTGCGGCCGCCAGTGCCTATGGCACCAGTCTCATCATCGTTGCCAATGCGATTCTGGATCCGTCGCCGACTGCGATTTATCCGGCGACAGTCGTGTCCCGTGACCGCGCGGGCGGGGTGATACCTGAGTATCGGCTGTTGCTGCGCCGCCAGGGCGCCAAGACCGAAGTGGAGACAGTCAGAGTCGGTCGCCATCTGTTTGGAGGCGCCGTGCTGGGCGGCGAGGTGTGTCTCGAGGAGCACGCCGGCGCATTCGGCCTGCATTTTGGTCAGGTGCGGACCTGCGTCGCTCGCGCGCCTGGTGCGCACCCCGCCTCTGCCGTACCTCCGCCCGAGACCAGCCGCTTACGCAAGTCAGCCGCTAGCACCGTCTAGCTCGGTTCTTGCCCTCCGTCCCGGGCGCCTCGGCGCCCGCTGGCTGCCCAAGCTTAGCCATCCGCACGCAGGTCCGCTGCGCGCAGCCGCCGCCTCGCGCCCTGGCCCCGTCGCCCGGGTCGGGTTCACGGGTTGACACGGTTTCACGCCTCCCGATGCGCGCCGGAGCTTTCCAAGGGGTGCGCTAAAGAATCCGCCTGGCCGGCCGAATCAGGTGATGGGTGAGTCATGATGGCCGTCGGGTCCGGCTTCTCCCTGCGCGGCGTGCCGGCGTAACCTCCGTCTGATCCTGCCTGCCGCCTCGAAATGCCTGGTCGCCGACCGGGGTTTCCCTTGGTGCTGAATTCTTTTGGGGCTCGGAGCGGTCATGTTTAGCAGCACGCAGATCAATGTGCATGGGTTGGACGGATACGGCTTTGAGACCGTTTACCTGGCGCGCCAGCCCATTGTCGACCGCCAGGAGCACCTGCAGGCGTATGAGCTCCTGTTTCGCTCGGGAGCCGGGGCCTATGACCCGACCTGCGAGGCGACCGAGGCCACCGCGAGCGTCGTGCGCAACGCCTTCTACGGGCTCGGTGTCGAATCGGTACTGGGGTCGGTGAAGGGATTCATCAACGTCGATGAACAGTTTCTCATGTCCGACGCGATCGAATCCCTGCCTCCTCAGCAGGTGGTCCTGGAGATCCTCGAGACCGTCGTCGAATCGCCGCGTGTCTTAGCGCGCGTGAGGGAACTGAAGAGCCAAGGTTACACGTTCGCGCTCGACGACTACGTCGGCGATCAGGAACGCTATGCGGAACTGCTCCTCGAAGTGGGGATACTGAAGATCGACATCCTCGGCATGCCGCTCGCAACCTTGGGCACCGTGCTTCACGCAGTGCGCCGTCCGGGCCTGATCCTTCTCGCCGAAAAAGTCGAATCGCGCGAGGAATTCGATGCGTGCTGCAAACTGGGCTTCGACCTGTTCCAGGGCTATTTCTTCGCCAAGCCCCAGACGCTGCGCAGCAAGCAGGCCGCGTTGCCCCAGCACGCTGACCTGCTGCGCCTGATCCGCATGACCATGCAGGAGGCCGATTTCCAGGAGATCGCCGATGTCATGAAACGTCTGCCGGCGGTCACCCTGGGCGTCTTGCGCGCGACCAATGCCGGGATGAACGGGTTGCGGCGGCAGGTGAGTTCGCTCAAGGAAGCCCTGATGGTGATCGGCCAGGCGCGCTTGAGGCGAATCGTCCAGATGATGGTGTTTTCCAAGCCGGGCATGCAGCAGAAGGTCAATCCCCTCATGCTGATGGCGGCAACCCGGGGCCGGCTTCTTGAGGACCTCGCCAATCGCCATCCGGGGACGACGATCGAGGAGCAGGATTGCGCCTATCTGGTGGGCATGCTGTCGCTGATCGAGCCGGTCATCGCGCAGCGTCTCGAGGATGTGTGCAAGGACCTTGGATTAAGCCGTGAACTGGAACATGCGCTGATCCTGCGGGAGGGCGTCCTCGGGCGGCTGCTTTTGCTGTGCGAGAACGCCGATGCGGGAGCAAGTGAGGAGGTGATGCGCGCCCTCGTCGAGTTGCCGGGCGTGTCGGGGAGCGAATTCATCCGCATGCAGATGAATGCCACGGCCTGGGCGGACTCGGCCGCCTGTTAGCCGCAAGCGTCTCGGTCCCGCACGTCCCGAAGCGGCGTCGTGGCCGCCTCCCGACGCGCCAGCCATTTCGCACGAGCCCGGACGGCGGTGCGTACCTGCAGATCCTCCCAGTGTCGCGCCACCTGAAGGCATTCGGGATGGCACCCTGCTGCCTCGACCCGCAGGCTTAGGGTCCGGGGCCGCGCCGCGGTCGCGGTGACTTCAGGCGGCGATCGGCGTGTGGTTCTGCGCGACTTCACTGCGGTTGAAGGCCGACAGGACCGCGCGCAGCGAGGCGCTGATCGTATCGTGGCTCAGGCCCGCACCCCCTACGCGCCGGCCGTTGATACTCAGCTGGACGTAGGCGATGGCCTCGGCGTCGGTGCCAGTCGCCACCGCGTGCTCGCTGTAGTCCAGCACGCTGATGGCGGTGCCGGTGTGGCGCGTGAGGGCATCGACAAATGCGGACAGCGCGCCTTCCCCGGAGCCCGAGATCGCGTGGCTCACACCGCGTTCCCGCAGTTCACTCTCGACCCGGTCGCGCCCCCCCTGGCGTTCGATGCGATAGTTGGTCACGCTAAGCGGGTCTTCGCTGGCAAGATAGTGCTCGACGAACAAGTCATGGATCGTCTGGCTCTCGACTTCGCCCCCGGAACGCTCACTCACCTTCTGGACGATCTGGGCAAAGTCGACCTGCAGCCAGCGCGGCAGGACCAGCCCGAAATCCCGCTCGAGGACAAAGGCGATGCCGCCCTTGCCAGACTGGCTGTTGACGCGAATCACCGCCTGATAGTCGCGCCCGAGGTCCTTTGGATCGATCGGCAGGTACGCGACCTGCCAGGGCTCCTCGGCCTTCTGGAGATTGAGGCACTTGCGGATGGCATCCTGATGGCTGCCGGAGAAGGCCGTGTAGACGAGCTCGCCAAACCAAGGATGCCGCGGGTGCAGTGGCAGGCCGGTGCATTCGACTGCGACACCGATGATCTCATCCGGGTTGGACAGGTCCAGACGGGGATCGATTCCCTGGCTGTAGAGGTTCATGGCCATGGTGGTGATGTCCATGTTGCCGGTGCGCTCGCCGTTGCCAAAGAGTGTCCCTTCGACCCGGTCGGCGCCCGCCAGAACCGCCAATTCGGCCGCAGCGACCGCGCATCCCCGATCATTGTGCGTATGCACCGACACGACGCACGCGTTGCGGGCCGCGACATGCCGGCAGAAGTACTCGACCTGGTCGGCAAAGACATTGGGTGTTGAGGATTCGACGGTGGCGGGCAGGTTGATGATGCACGGCCGCTCAACGCTCGGCTGCCAGACGCGCATGACGGCATCGCACACCTGGACCACGAAGTCCGGTTCGGTGTTCGAGAAGCTCTCCGGCGAATACTCAAAGGTCCAGTCGATCAGCGGATACTGTCGCGCCTGCTCGAGAATGAGGCGGGCGCCCTCTTCGGCAATCCGGACGATCGCTGCGCGCTCGAGCCCGAAGACGCGCTCCCGCTGGACGGTTGAGGTGGAGTTATACAGGTGGACGATCGCGCGCTTGGCGCCGACCAGCGACTGGAAGGTGCGCGTGATGAGTTCTTCCCGGGCCTGCACGAGAACCTGGATGGTCACGTCATCAGGGATCTGGCGCGCCTCGATCAGCCAGCGCACGAAATCGTAGTCAGGCTGGCTTGCCGAGGGGAAGCCGACTTCGATCTCCTTGAATCCGACCTTCACGAGGGCGGCCCAGAGCTTGCGTTTCTTTTCCACGTTCATCGGCTCAAGGAGTGCCTGGTTGCCATCGCGCAGGTCCACACTGGCCCAGCGGGGAGCATGCGTGATCGTCTTGGAAGGCCACTGCCGGTTGGTGATCGGAACGAGGGCCGACGGGGCGTATTTGCGATGGTCGAAGGTATTCATGGGAGATGGGGTCTCGAGTCGATTGGCGTCTGAAGCGCTCTGTGCAGCTTTGCAATACTACGCGAAATGCATTGGTGAGTGCTTGCAAATTGAGCCGCAAAGCGAGCAATATCCGGCAGTCTGACGTCACTATTTAAAGAAAATCGGCATAATATTCTGGAAAGAGGGGATAACTTGAATCTGGATACTTACGACAGAAAATTGCTTGCGATCCTGCAAAGCCAGGCCCGCATCCCCAACCAGGAACTCGCCGAGCGCATCCACCTGTCACCCTCCTCGTGCCTGCGCCGGCATCGCGCCCTCGAAGAAAGCGGTCTCATCTCCGGCTACGTGGCTTTGCTGGATGCAAAAAAGCTAGGTCTGTCCCTGACCGCGCTCGTGTACATCTCGATGGACCATCACACGCCCGAGCGCTTTGCAAATTTCGAGCGGCATATCGCGGGCCTGCCCGCGGTCCTGGAATGCCTGCTCATCACCGGACAGGCTGCGGATTACCAGCTCAAGGTGATCGTGACTGACATGGACGCCTATCAGGACCTGCTGCTCAATCGCATCACGCGCATCGAAGGCGTCACTGGCGTGCACACCAGCTTTGTCCTGCGCAAGGTCATCGAGCGCGGCGCGGTACCCCTCGAGGAGGCGGCCGACTAGCGCCGCACGCGGTTTGGCGTGTGCGCTTCGTCGGTACTCTGCTCGCGTTCGAGCAGAGCACGCTTGCGCTCAACACCCCAACGGTATCCTGAGAGCGCGCCGCCGCGTCGCACCACCCGATGGCAGGGAATGGCGACGGCGACGGGATTGGCGGCACAGGCGTTGGCGACTGCACGCGCGGCGTGCGGCACACCGAGGCGCACCGCCAGGTCACCATAGCTGACGGTCTGACCCGCAGGGACTGCGCGCAACGCATTCCAGACCCGTTGCTGAAACGCGGTGCCCTGCAGGTCAAGAGGCAGATCGATACCTAGTCGCGGGCTCTCGACCATGCCGACGACCTCGGCGACGCGCTTCTCGAACGAGGCGTCCGCGCCGATCAGGTGCGCGCGCGGGAACTGGTCCTCGAGCTGCCGCACCAGCGTTTCAGGATCGTCGTCGAGCATGATCGCGCATACACCCTTGTCGGTTGCGGCAACGAGGATCGCGCCCAGGCTGCACTGGCCTACCGCAAAGTGGATGGACATATTCAGGCCTCCGGCGCGAAAGGCCGTCGGCTGCATGCCCAGCAGCGCCGTGGAGCTGGCATAGAAGGGGCCATTGGACTGGAACCCGGCGTCGTAGATCGCTTCGGTGACCGAGCCCGCCTGCCCAAGGCGGCACCGGACTCGGCGTGCCCGCTCGGCATCCAGATAGCCCTTGGGCGTGACACCCGTGATGTCCTTGAAAAGACGATGGAAATGGTAGCGGCTAAGCCCGGCGGCGCTTGCGAGAGCGGCAGGGCTCGGCAGCGGGTCGCTGTCATGCGCCAGCCGGCACGCGCGCGCAATGCGTTCAGCCTGGCGCTCTGGCAGACCAAGTCCGTCGGGCCGGCAGCGCTTGCAGGCGCGAAACCCGGCGGCTTCAGCCTCGCTGCAGCCTGCATGGAACTGGACGTTCTCGCGGCGTGCGCGGCGCGACGGGCAGGAGGGGCGGCAATAGATGCCCGTCGTCCTGACCGAATAGACAAACTGCCCATCGGCCGATGCGTCGCGCCGCACGACCGCCTCCCAGCGGTCCGCGTCCGCAACAGGGTTCGTGCCCGGCATGTCCGTTGTCATGATTACTCCCATGGTAGCGCTCCTTCTGCGTCGGATCATCGGTCGCGACATCGTGGACGCTTCAGATCGGCCGCACACTCTGCTCCTTGCGCTCGAATCCGGATCCGGAACGTTACAGCCTCCGCCAGGCACATCCCGATCGAGGATGGGCCGGCAGTGACGTCCTCGTTGGCCGGGTTTCGGCCCCTCCAGGGCTTGGCTCTGGGCACGATGGGAGCCCTGGGTGTCCTGGTGTATCCCTTCACGTGGCGCCCGGATTCATCAATTCTTAACGACATCTTTAGAATGCTCGTGATCAAATCCAGGGGATTGGCCCCGCCGGCGCACCACCAGGTGACTTTCCCGGTGGGGCCCGCCGCGCCCGGTTGGGCTCTTTTGACCCGATCGCGTCTGCAGAAAGCGTCCACAAAAAGTGTCCAAAAAAGGTGTCCACCAGAAGGAGGTCGTGTTGAATCCCTAACAGCAAATGATGCTCATCGCCGCTCATTTGTTGTCAGATTGCGTTCTTTGGTAGTCATCTCGGATAGATAAGACTGAAATGGGTGGCTTCTCAGCGTGCCGGGCTACGCGCCTGCCCGGCAGTCCCGCCCCAGGGCGCCGCGCGCAGATTGCCAGGCACAGGTTGCAAAGACAAGGAGCCGCGTCCAATCGCGAGACGGCGCGCCGCCCAGAGGGAGTTGAATGTGGTTGAAGAATCAAAGGGGCCGGCCAAACAACCGGTCCGGGCGTTGCCGCAGCGCACGCAATGGCTGCTCGTCGGTGGACTGTTCGCCGGGGTTGCCGCCCTGTGGCTGGTCGGACTGTTGCTAAAGCTCGTCTTCGCCGCTCCCGCGCCCGAGCCGGGTGCCGGGGGGCAGCCCGCGAGTCCTCCGGGTACCTTCCGACCGACCAAGGCACAACTTTCGACCCTGACGATCGCGCCCGTCACATCCTTGCCGTTTCGAACCGAGCGCATCACCGAGGGCAATATCGCGGTCAACGACGACACCACCACGCCGGTGTTCTCTCCCTATTCGGGCCGGGTCACGAAACTCTTCGCCAAGCTTGGCGACGTCGTCAAGCCCGGTGCGGGCCTCGCTGCGGTCGACGCATCCGAGTTCGTGCAGGCCCAAAACGATCTCGTCGCCGCAGCGGCTGGTGTCAAGACCGCTTCTGCGCAGCTCCAGCTCGCACAGACCAGCGAGAACCGGCAGCACCAGCTGTTTCTGGCCAACGCCGGCGCGCAGAAGGACTGGCTGCAAAGCCAGGCGGACCTGGCCGGCGCGCAGAGCAGCCTGCGCGCCGCTGAGATCGGGCTGGCCGCGGTGCAGAACCGGCTGCGCATCCTCGGCCGTACCGATGCCGAGATCAGCGCGCTGGAGAGCGCGCCGGCGTCGCAGAGGATGAATCCCGAAGCCGTGGTGGTCGCACCGATTGCAGGGACCGTCACCCAGCGCCAGGTGGGGCTTGGCCAGTACATCAACAGTGCCTCGAACGGGGCCGCCAATCCGATCTTCGCGATCAGCAATCTGAAATCCGTTTGGCTCATTGCCAACGTCAGGGAGACCGATGCTCCGCTGATGCGAGTGGGAGACAGCGTGGAGGTCCGCGTACTTGCTTACCCCGGCAGGGTGTTCAAGGCGAAGCTCGCCTGGGTCGCCTCGGGCGTGGATCCGAATACCCATCGGCTGCCGGTGCGCGCCGAAGTGGAGAATCAGGACGGGGCCCTCAAACCCATGATGTTTGCCTCGTTTAGCATCATCGTCGGTGACAGCGTGACCGCCCCGGGCGTGCCGCAGAGCGCCATTGTTTACGAGGGCGAGGAGGCACGTGTGTGGGTCGCCCACGATGACGGGACCATCGAGGGGCGCAGGGTACGCGTGGGGCGGACCCGGGGTGACATGGAGGAGGTCCTGGAGGGTGTCTCGGTAGGCGAGAAGATAGTGACCGGCGGCTCCCTGTTCATCGATCGCGCCGCCCAGGGCGATCACTCATGAGTCGTGTCGTCGAATTTGCGCTGCGGCAGCGGCTGCTCATCGTCATCCTGCTCCTCGCCATGTTTGGGGTGGGCATCATCGGCTTTCTGAAGCTGAACATCGAGGCCTATCCCGACCCGGTCCCTCCCCTGGTTGATATTGTGACCCAGAGCACCGGTCAGTCCGCCGAGGAGATCGAGCGCTACATCACCATTCCCATCGAAGTGCAGATGGCCGGGATACCCCACGTCTCGGCGATCCGCACGATCTCATTGTTCGGGCTGTCCGACGTCAAGATCCAGTTCACCTACGACTTCACGTATGACGAGGCGCAGCAGTGGGTCATCAACCGGCTCTCCCAGCTGCCACCGCTGCCCAACGGTGCTCAGCCGCAGCTCTCGCCTGCGAGTCCCACCGGAGAGATCTATCGGTACCAGGTGGTCGGGCCGCCGGGCTTTTCGGTGACTGATCTGAAGACCATCGAGGATTGGATCCTGGAGCGACGCTTCCGGGCGGTCCCGGGCGTCGTCGACGTGACCGGCTGGGGCGGCAAGACCAAGACCTACGACGTCACGGTCGACCAGAATCGCCTCATCAGCTACGGGCTGACGCTTGCGCAGGTGCTTCAGACCATCAACAACAGCAACACCAACGTCGGCGGCCAGACGGTCAACATCGGGCCGCAGTCTGCGGTGGTCCGCGGGGTCGGCCTGGTGCGCTCGATGGACGACATTCGCAGGATGGTGCTCTCGACCAGTTCCGGAGTGCCGGTGCTGCTCGGGGACGTGGCTACGGTGACCGTGAGCAATCTGCCGCGCCTGGGCATCGCCGGGCACGACGCCGACGATGACATCGTCGAGGGGATCGTTCTGATGCGTCGTGGCGAGCAGAGCGCCCCGACCATCGAGCGCGTCAAGGCCGAGGTCGAAAAGATCAACACGTCGGGGATCCTGCCTCCCGGGGTGCAGATCCTGAAGGTGTATGACCGAAGCGACCTGATCAACCTCACCACCCACACTGTCCTGCACAACATGCTCGAGGGGATGCTGCTCATCTTCGTATTGCAGTGGGTGTTTCTGGGTAACCTGCGCAGTGCCGTGATCGTCGCTCTCACGATTCCGTTCGCCCTCTCGTTCGCCATCGGGCTCCTGGTGCTGCGCGGCGAGTCGGCCAACCTGCTGTCGGTGGGCGCAATCGACTTCGGCCTGGTCGTGGATGCATCGGTGATCATGGTCGAGAACATCTTCCGCCATCTCTCCGAGACGAGCGAAGCGCGCCGCAGGGGAAGCGCCGTCTTGCACCAGGTGCGCACATCGATTGGCCTGCGGGGCCGCTTTGCGGTGATCGCCAACTCGGCAACCGAGGTGAATCAGTCGATCTTCTTTTCGGCAGCGATCATCATCGCCGGGTTCGTACCGTTGTTCACCATGAGCGGCATCGAGGGCCACATCTTCGGACCGATGGCCAAGACCTACGCCTACGCGATTGCCGGTGGTCTCATCGCCACGTTCACGGTGTCGCCTGCGCTTGCCGCAATCCTCCTGCCCGAGAACATCGAGGAGACCGAGACGATCGTTGTACGCTTTCTGCGGCGCCTCTACGAGCCGGCCGCGGAGTTCGCGCTGGCCAACCGGATCCTGACCCTGGGGGGCCTCGCAATTCTGCTGATCCTGGCCGGTCTCGCCGTGCGCTCGCTCGGCCTCGAGTTCCTGCCCAAGCTCGAGGAGGGTAACCTGTGGATCCGTGCCACCCTGCCTCCCTCGATCTCGCTTGAGGAGAGCGACCGCTACGTCAACCAGATGCGAAAGCTCATCAAGAGCTATCCCGAGGTGACGACCGCGATTTCACAGCATGGACGGCCGGACGACGGCACCGACGCGACGGGTTACTTCAACAGCGAATTCTTCGTCCCCCTGACCGCGTTTGACACCTGGCCCGAGGGTGTCGACAAGGAGAAGCTGACAGCGACCATGACCCAGGACCTGGAGGACCATTTCCCCGGGGTCGAATTCAATTTCTCCCAGTACATCGAGGACAACGTCGAGGAGGCGGCATCCGGAGTCAAGGGCGAGAATTCGATCAAGCTGTTCGGCAATGATCTGGCGGTTCTCGAGAAGACGGCAGAGCAGATCAAGGCCGTGATGGCGACAGTGCCCGGCGTGACCGATCTGTCGGTTTTCAATTCGCTCGGCCAGCCGACCGTGCGCATCGACGTCGATCGATCGCGCGCCTCGCGCTATGGCCTTGCGAGCGGTGACGTCAATGCCACCATCCAGGCGGCCATCGGCGGCCAGGCGGCGGGCAACCTGTACGAGGATGGCAGCGACCGGAATTTTCCCATCATGGTACGGCTTGCGCCCCAATACCGGCAGAGCCTTGACGCGATCCGGCTGATCACGATCGGCGCGCCGAATCCAGGCGGGGCCGGCGTGGTGCCCGTCCCGCTGGGAGACGTCGCCGACGTCAGCTTGGTCTCGGGCGCATCGTTCATCTACCGCGAGCAGCAACAGCGCTATATTCCGATCAAGTTCAGCGTGCGCGGCCGCGATCTCGGGTCTGCAGTCCTCGAGGCCCAGCACCGGGTGGCCGAGCAGGTGCCCATGCCCGGTGGCTACCATCTGGAGTGGGTCGGTGAATTCGGCAACCTCGAGGAGGCGATCCAGCGGCTGGCGATCGCCGTGCCGCTTAGCATCCTGCTGATCTGTTTCCTGCTTTACATGAATTTCGGATCGGTGCGGGATATGTTGCTCGCCGCGAGCGTGATCCCGATGGCGCTCATCGGCGGCATCTTCGCCCTCTACCTCACCGGCACGGCCTTTAGCGTGTCAGCCGCCATCGGCTTCGTCGCCCTGTTCGGCATCGCCGCCATGGACGGCATCATCGTCCTGTCCTACTACAACCAGCTGGTCGGGGACGGCATGGATCGCGCGGGTGCCATCGTGCGTACCGGCACGGTACAGATGCGCCCGGTCCTCATGACCTGTATTGTCGCTTGCGTCGGCCTGCTGCCCGCGGCACTGTCGACCGGGATCGGCTCCCAGGTCCAGCGACCGCTCGCCCTGGTGGTTGTCGGCGGCATCCTGCTGGCCCCGATCCTGATCCTCATCGTGCTGCCGGTCCTCATCACGATCTTCTCGAGGCGCATGCCACGGGTCGAGCAGCAGGCACAGCGGGTGCTCGACGAGACACGTGGAGATTGGAGTGGCGATGCGTCGACCTAGCTCACCGCCTCGAGGGTGGGGCAGGGGGGGCGTCTGGCTGGGCGCCGTCCTGGCCGCGGCCCTGCAGGGCTGCGCAGTCGGCCCCGATTTCGTCCGGCCCCAGGCACCCGAGGGGGCGGGGTACGCCCGTGAACCCCTCGCGGCGACGGCAGCCGACGTGCCGGGACCCGGGGGCGCGGCCCAGCATCTCGTCGCGAGCATGGACATCCCGGGGCAGTGGTGGACACTCTTCCACTCGGCCGCCCTCGACAGCCTGGTTGCCCAGTCTCTCGCCGCCAATGCCGATCTACAGGGGGCCCAGGCGGCCCTGCGTGCTGCCGATGAAAACGCCGCCGCGCAGCAAGGCGTCTACTTCCCCGCACTCACGGCGAATTTCACGCCGAGCCGGCAACGCAATGCCGTGGGGACGATTGCACCCACCCTGACTTCTGGCGCACCGGTGTTCAACCTCTACAACGCGCAGGTCAATGTCTCGTATGCGCTGGACGTTTTCGGGGGCAACCGGCGTGCTGTCGAGTCCGCCCGCGCCGAGGCCGAAGCGCAGCGCTTCCTGCTTGAGGCCACCTATCTCACCCTGACTTCGAACGTCGTTGCCGCCGCGATCCAGGAGGCATCGCTGCGGGGTCAGATCGCCGCCACCCGCGAGATCATCCGGATCGAGAGGGAACAGCGGGACCTGCTGCAAAGACAGTTCGAGCTCGGCGACGTCGCGCTCGGTGATGTGCGTGCCCAGGAAGCGATACTCGGGCAAGCCGAAGCTGGCCTGCCCGCTCTGGAGAAGCAGCTTGCGTTGCAGCGCAACCTGCTGACCGCACTGGCGGGGCGATTGCCCAGCGAGGAAGTCAGTCAGACCTTCGAGCTCGCCGACCTCGAGCTTCCCACCGAGCTCCCGGTGAGCCTGCCCTCGCGCCTCGTCGACCAGCGGCCGGACATCCGTGCCGCGCAAGCCCAGTTCCATGCCGCCAGCGCAGAGGTCGGGGTCGCCATTGCGAACATGCTGCCGCAGGTCACGTTGAGCGGCCTCTATGGTGGCACGTCAACGGCCCTTGCTCAGATCTTCTCTCCGGGTAACGTGTTCTGGGCGGCGAGCGGCACGTTTTCGCAGACCCTCTTCCAAGGGGGCACACTCCTGCATCGGGAACGGGGAGCAGTTGCCGTGATGGACCAGGCGGCCGCGCAGTACCGCAGTACCGTCATCACGGCATTCCAGAATGTCGCGGATTCGCTGCGGGCACTCGACGCCGACGCCCTGGCGCTGAACGCGAGCGTGCGCGCGGAGACGGCATCGCGGGAGAGCCTCGAGATCGCCCGCCGCCGGGTGCAGCTCGGATCGGTCGGCACCGGATTTCTGCTCAATGCTGAACAGCTCTATCAGCAGGCCGTCATCAACACCCTGCAGGCACGCGCAAACCGGTTTGCCGATACGGTCGCCCTGTTCCAGTCGCTGGGCGGGGGGTGGTGGAACCGAGTCGACGTTGCGGGCGAATCCCTGCAACCCCTGCAACCGCTGCAGGCGCCGCAGCCCCCGCCGGGGGAAAGACCATGACAACCAAGGGGTTGGCCCAGCGCCGGGTCACGCTAGGTGCCAGCGCATGACGGGGCTTGGCGAGTGTCTTGCGATCCAGGACATCCTGCTCGACGTCGAAGTGCACACTCGCACTGAACTGTTCGAGCAGGTCGCCCGCCTTTGGGAAGGGCGGCCAGGTCTTGACGGCGACGCCGTGGTGACCGGGCTTGCCGCGCGCGAGGCGCAGGGATCGACCGCCCTCGGCCTAGGCGTCGCGATTCCTCACACACGGATCACCGGTCTGGACAGGCCCGTGGCTGCCCTGGTCCGCACCAGGGAGCCGATCGACTTTGATGCGCCAGACGCGCTTCCCGCAAATCTGTTCTTTTTGCTTGTGGTGCCAAGGCAGGGGGCGGCGGAGCATTTGAGCATCCTTGCCGAGGTGGCCGAGCGCTTTTCGAGCGAGGCCTTCAGAACCCGCCTCGTCAGGCTCGCGAGCCGCGAGGCCGTCTGGGAACTGTTCATCAATTCGGGCAGCCCGCTTGCCAAGCGCAGGTAGCTCTGCACTCGGGGGCGCCGATTTGGTGGGCGCAAGCTCCCCTGCCATCTTCAGTCATGGCCTACCAGGGGAGTGTCACTCAGTGCGCATGCGATCTCTCTGACACCGACGGCGTCTGGGTGCTGTACGAGCCGCAGGTTCGGGATCTCCAGCGGCGGCACCCGTACTCCAGAGGCTGGCGCTAAGACGTGGTGCCCATGCGAGCGCTTCTCGGCCGCGCCTAGATCTTGGCCAGATGCGGCTGCAACAGCTTGGTCATCTCGAACATCGTGACCTGGGGTTTACCGAAGACCTTCTGCAGGTTCGCATCAGCATTGATGAGGCGCTTGTTCTTCTCATCCTGGAGATTGTGGCTCTTGATGTAGGCCCAGATTTTCTTGGTGATCTCGGTACGGGGAACAGCCTCGGGGCCAATCGCCGCAGCCAGCGCATCACTGGGCTTCAGTGGCGCCATGAAGGCGCTGTTGGGTTTCTTGGTTGTCGTAGTCATCGTGACTGCTTTCGAGGGTAAAGGGCCCATATTCTAATCCCATCGATGGAACCAGACTTGCTGTTTCGCGCCCTGGGGACGGTGCGGATACATTTCCGAATGCCGGGACCAAGTTGTAACGAAATGTAAGTGAGCTGATCCGCACTGCATTGGGGCGCAGCCTTCCAAGCCCGATTCGGTCCGCTTGACGCGCTCACTTGGCCTCGATCGAGTCGATGACGCCGACCCGACGTTGCCGACCCCAGCGCTTGCGTCCTGTCATGAAGTAAAGCCAGCCCCATGCCGCACCGAGATGGCGCAGGATCTGGAAGCTGAAAGGCTCGGCGAGCGCAGCCAGCAGCGCAAGACCGAAGCGCGCCCGGGTCCCTTCCCCGACCCAGGCCCGGTAGAGATGCACCGACCACAGGTGAAACACAAGGTCAATTGCAATCTTGAGAAGGATCACGCCGCTAACGGGGATGATGAGTGCGCTCTTGCCGGTCACAAGTGCTCCGAGAAGAATGACGAGAGCCGTCAAGCCAAACAGGGGCTGCAAGGTGTCGATCGCCTTGACCGGCAACATCAGTGTGCCAAGCGCGCCGTATTGCCGGTCGCCGACCATGTCGCGGTACCAGTACTGCGTCTGAAGGAAGCCGCCGAACCAGCGCCGGCGCTGTCGGAGGAATGCCTGCACCGATCCGGGCGCTTCGGTGCGGGCACGCGCGCCACCCAGCACCTGCGTCGTCCACTTGAGCCCGTGCCGCACACCGTGGCGTCGCAGACGATGGATCAGTTCGTAATCCTCGACGAGGCAGTCCGGCTCGAAGCCACCCACCTCGATGACCGCGCCGCGCCGAAAGCCGGCGAAGGCCCCTGAGATCAGCAGCAGACTATCGAGTCGCATCCAGGCATAGCGCGACAGAAAATTGCGGATGTATTCGTAGGTCTGGAACCACTCGAAACAGCGGCCGCCGAAGGAGTTGCTGCACACTGGCGTTAGCACCCCCGTCGCGGCGACTAGTTCGGGCTCGGCCGAGAACGCGGTGCGCATCGCGGCGAGCGCACCGGGATCAAGCAACGTATCGCCATCCACCGTCACGACTGCATCCGTCTCGATCTCGAGCATGGCGGCGTTCAACGCAGCCCCCTTGCCCCCCCGCGCAAGCCGCAGCCAGTAGAGGCTCGGATAGAGGCGGCTTGCTGCGCTGAGTTGACCGAGCGCGGGCTTCTCCAGTCCATAGTCGTGCTCGAGCAGCACATCAGACGCGTCGTCAGAGCCATCGTCGGCGACGATGATGGCATCGGCCGGGTCGGTTTGGCCAAGCAGAGCAGACAGGGTCGTCGGCAACACCACGGCCTCGTTGTGCGCGGCGACGATCACGCCCAAAGTCACCCGCCCGCCTGCGGCCTTCTGCGACGCATCGCGCCGCACGAGCCGGAACGTCTTTTGGAAGACAAAACACAGAAGGAGCGTGTCGTAGGTCACATAGGCGAGACCGGCAGACCATGCGAACACGCCACCCAATATGAACGCGGCGATGAAGGTCGAGATCCATCCGGCCAGCACGGTGCCGTGGATTGCGATGCTGATCCATGGCGTAGGCGGCGGCGACCAGCGTGGGGACGACGCAATCCGTGCACGTTCAAGAGAGCGATTCACAAGCCAATTCCAATCACCGGGTCGATCCTGCAGATACGCGTTCGAGGCTCGAGCGGATGTCCTTTTACGCCGGTCCTGACGTTGCGCGCGACCTGGCCATCCGCCAGAAGAGCAAGTCCCGCGCCTGCGCGGTTTCTCAAACAAGGCTACCATCACTTGTGGTTTCGAGCCCGTGCTGGGGTGTGCGGTCCCATGGGACCCGCCGGCGTTGCGCGCGTTCCGCGCTGTTACGTCCGGTGACGAGCTTCTATGTCAGGCCAAGTACGGCCATGTACGGCCATGTCCGGTTGCATCGGGCGGCACCCGCTCCCGTTTCCTCAACTTCTTTCAGGTCGGCACCCAGGCATGTCCTCTCCTGCAAAATATACGACCGTGGCCATCGTCCTGCACTGGCTGGTCGCCGTTTTGATCACGACCAATCTGTGTCTCGTATGGGTGGTCGACTCGCTTCCCGACGACCTGACGCGACCCGTTATTGACACGCATAAGTCGATCGGCATCACGGTGCTTGGCCTTGCTGTATTGCGGCTGCTGTGGCGCGTGGCCCATCGCCCCCCGGCCTTGCCCGACAGTTATGCGCGCTGGGAACGCATCAGCGCCGCCGCCGCGCACGGCAGCTTCTATGCGCTGATGCTGTGTCTGCCGCTGTCGGGCTGGATGCACGATTCGGCTTGGAAGGACGCGGCCACGCATCCCATGCAGCTCTACGGTCTGCTGCCCTGGCCCCGCATGGGATGGATCATGAATCTCGATCCCGCTTTCAAGGAGACGCTACACGACGTGTTTGGTCTCATCCATCACTATCTTGCCTACGTCCTCTATGCACTGCTCATCCTCCACATTGGCGCCGCCCTCAAGCACCAGTTTCTCGACCGCGAGCCCGAAATTGAGCGCATGTTGCCCTGAGCCTCACTGCCCGGGCAAGGGAAGGCGTCGGGCGGACCACTGAAGAGCGGAAGGTCTATGACAACCCCCCCCGTTGTCGGCGTCATCGGGATCGGCGCCATGGGATTGGCGATCGCGAAGAATCTTCTCTCGCGGGGCCATCTGCCGCTCGTGCGCGACGTGCGGCGCGAGGCGGAGGATGAAGCCCGGGAGCTGGGCATGGAGATTGCGAGCTCGCCTGCCGCGCTCGCGGATCGGGTCGATCTCGTGCTCGTGGTGGTCGTCAATGCCGCTGAGGTCGAGGCGGTGCTGTTCGGTGCGGACGGCGTTGCCGCCGGGCGCACCCGACGAGCAACGGTCATGGTGTGCTCGACCATCGCACCGGAGGCCGTGATCGGTTGCGCCGAGCGGCTGCGCGCACTGGGGATCGATCTCATCGATGCGCCGATCTCGGGGGGGCCGGCCCGGGCCTGTGCCGGGACGATGAGCATGATGCTAGCGGGGGATGCCCGGCGTATCGCCGAATTCGATGCCATTCTCACGTGCATGGCCAACCGGCGCTTTATCATCAGCGAGCGGGTGGGTGATGGTGCACGAATCAAGCTCGTCAACAACCTGCTCGCCGGGATCAACCTCGTCGCCGCTGCCGAGGCGTTTGCACTGGGTGAGAGGATGGGACTCGATCCACGGCGCATCTACGAGGTCATCTGCGAGTCGAGTGGGGATTCGTGGGTGTTTCAGGATCGGATGGGCCGTGTGCTCGAGGATGACTTCGGCCCGCGTGCCCGCGTCCCGATCCTGACCAAGGATGTCGGTCTGGCAACCCGCATGGCCGACGGCGTGGGCGCCGCCACGCCGCTGGGCAGGGCGGCACTGGCCCGACTCGAGCAGACTGTCGCGGAGGGCTATGCCGGGCTCGATGACGCGGCCGTCATCAAGACCTACCGACCCTGAGCGCCCGCGCACCCTAGGAGAAGGTTGCGGATATGCCTGCGGTGAAGCTGCGTCCGAAGCCCGGTTCATAATAGCGCGCGCTCGTCTCATCGACGATCACCGAGCCGACGTAGCGCCGATCGAAGAGATTGTCCACGCGCAGGAACGTGGTGACCGGGACCTTGCCCAGCCGGGTCACGTAGCCGACGTGCGCGCTGGCGATGGCATAACCGACGGCGCGCGCCGTATTGCTGTCATTGGCGTACACCTGCCCCAATCCGCGCGCTTCGAGGCCGGCGCGCCAGCCGAGAGGCGGAACCCAGGCGAGTTCTCCGTAGAGCGTATTGCGCGCGACGCCCGGCAGACGGTCTCCAGCTGCCACGCGCGTACGCGGGGCGGCACACGGCACACTCTGGCAGGTTAGAAACGCGTCCTGGTAGTAGGCGTCCAGGTAGGTGTAGCTCAGCCGAGTCCGCCACCAGCCGGCATAGGTCTGCGTGGCGCCGAGTTCGACACCCTCGCGCCGCGTACTCCCGGCGTTCTGGTAGGTCGAGCGGCCAGCAGTATTGGTCTGGGTGATGATCTCATCGACGGTATTGATGGCAAAGGCTGCGAGCGTCACGTCGCCCAAAGGCGTGCCGCGGCTCTTGACGCCGACCTCGTAGTTGTCACTGCGGGCTGGCTGGAGGCTGAAGTTCAGTCCGGCGCTGCCGTTGGGTCGGTAGGCGAGCTCATCGAGGGTGGGGGTCTCAAAGCCCCTGCTGGCCGTAGCGTAGACGCGCACATCGGCGGCCGGCGCGAACAGGAGTGCGGCGGTCGGCAGAGTCGCGTTGTAGACCGCGTCGCCGCTGCCGCTCGGGTGACCCGCGAGGACATGGTTATCGACCGATTCGAAAGCCACGCGACTGTTGCGCACCCCAAGGCTTGCGTTCCACTCGTCGGCGAGCGCGACGGTTCCCTCCACATATTGGTCGAAGTTGCCCACGTCGTTGTCCGCCGCGCGCCGCAGCTTGCCGAGGACGCCCAGGTCACTGCCCAGGTAATTGTTATAGCCAAAGCGGTGCTCGTCGAGCGTGTCGTAGGCCAGGCCGGCCACGAGCGTGTAGGGCAGGCCAAACAGTTCGTCGTGCCGGCTCCAGCGCGCATCGGCTCCCTCGTAGCTGCGAGCCAGCACGATCACCCCGCCCGGGCTCGTCGGGCTCTTCTGTGTGGCTACCGGGATGGCCTGGAACTGCTCGACGTCGCGCTGGCCTTCGTAGGCCGTCAACGTGATGCTGTCGGCTGAATCGAGACGCCGTTCGTAGATGAGCCCTCCCTGGGTCTGGCTGATGCTCTTGCGTGAGTTGAATTCCAGCGCGGCCGGATCGACCGCGCGCGGATTGGCACGGTATTCCGCAAGGGTCGCGCCCAGGGGATCGAGAGCGCGCGGCTGTTCGACGTTGTTCAGGATGACCGTCAGGCGGCTGTCGGGATCGAGGGCATAGGTGATCTTGGCATTAACCAGGTCGCGCTCCGCGGCGCTGTGGTCGCGATACCCGGAGGTCTGGAAGTGGCTGCCATCGATGTCGAAGCCAAGGGGTCCGGCTGCACCCTCGGCCTTCAGGCCCTCGCGGATCTCGCCGAAACTGCCGCCCTCCAGACTGGTTGTGATGCGCGGTTGTCCTTCGCCGCTCGCCGTGAAGACCTGGATCACCCCACCGGACGAATTGCCATAGAGCACCGACGCAGGACCCCGCAGGATCTCGATGCGCTGCGCCGAACCCAGGTCGATGCTTGTGATCTGTCCCTGCCCGTCGGGCAGCGTCGCGGGGATCCCGTCGACGTAGATGCGTAGCCCCGTCACTCCAAAACTCGTGCGTGCTCCAAAGCCGCGAATCGAGATCTGCTGGTCCTGCGCATAGTTTTCGCGATCGCGCACGACGAGGCCCGGGATTCCGCCCAGGCTCTCTGCCAGGTTCACCTGGAGATGGGCATCGCCGATCTCGCTGGCATCGACGCTTGATACGGAGGCGGGGACCTCAAATGCGGGCGTCTCAACGCGCGTGGCTGTGATGACGAGGGGCTCGAGCGGGGCCTGCTGCGCGACGAGCGCGCCAGGCAGGATCCCGACACACAGCAGTGCGAGCCAGCGTAGACGGTGGGTTCGGCATGCTGGGCGGGCAGAGCGCGCGCCCGGTACGACGGGGGATTGGACGGGCATGACTCTCATCGGTAAGGGCTGTGCCGACCGATCCGGCCGGGTGGCGTTGAGGGATATACGGGTGACGCCACACCGGCCCTTAGCGGGTCAGTGCCACGCCATCGGCAGCGTCTTCCTGCTGCGCGATACGGGTTGCCGTCTTGATCCGCTGATGGACGAGCTTGCGGTTCGCGTCTGGGCCGACCCACGAAGCAACGCTGATCCCGCGACCGACAGGCGCCGAGCGCGGAACGCAGCCGGTGCCTGCGCCATACATCCCGGTGATCCTGCGGGCTGCGTTCTCGACGGCCGGCTTGATGCCATGGTCCAGGACCAGGGCGCTACGCAGTGCGTCCCCGGCACGGGCTGGCAACGTGCGCGGCCCAAGCTTGGCGAAGGTGCACGAGTGATGGATCGTCCCCTGCAGTTGCATCGGGCGCGCAAGCCTCTGGCCACCGCCGGGGTGTCGCCAGATCCAGTGCGGCCGGATCGATCGGTCAAGCATTGCGCGTGTCCATGCATTCACTTGGATGTTGAAGCGGCGCTCCCGGACATGATGTCGGGTGCTCGGCTCAGGTGAGATGTCTCGTCGCCGTTCGTTCTCAGGAGGTGTCGGCGTAGCAGTATTGGGACACACGAGACCGAGTGATGTCAAGCTCGTGGCGCGCGGACGTCCGGGGGCAGGCGCACCTGTCCAGGCCCGCTGCATCGGTACGGATCCGGGTGCCTAGCAATAATCCGAGAAGCGTTCAAGAAGCGTCCAAGAAGCGTTCAAGAAGCCGGCCTGCCCGGGACGTCCACGCCGGTCCGCGCAGCCGATCAGATCCTGCACGCCCCTTCCTTGCGATCCCAAGCCGGGCGTCGCTGCACAACCGGAACCGATTTCCCGACCCCACTCCCTTTTCATAGCCGAGGCGATGGTGGCAACGACGAGGGCTCGCCTGGGCCGCATCGACGCGCGCTTCGACAACGCAGGCCCTCCCCGCGGGAGAAGGCTTGCAGGCGAACGAATCTGGGTGCCCTTACATTGTCCCCGGGCGACTGCTCCTCACATCCGCTCACAGCATCGTGCAGCCCAAGCGCTAGCGCTGCCGGCTGCGGGTGCTGGGTCGGACCGGCGGGCTGCCTGTGCTCGTGCGCTTGACCCCGGCCGATCGGTTTGGCGCCCTGTCACGACGCGTACGCGTGAGGCTTCTGGTCAGGCGCTTGAAGGCGACGTCCATGTGTCGCCGCATCGCCGCGCGCGCCTTGGCCGGGCTGCGCGAGCGCAGCGCCTTCAGAACCTCGCGATGTTCGGCGATCGCCTGGGTCCACACCTCGGGAGTCTCGAAGTGCCTGTCGAGCTTCGCAAACAACGGTCCAAGCCGTGCGTCGAAGAGCCGGCGCACGAGCCCGATCAGGACGCTGTTGCCGGTCGTCTCGGCAACGCGCAGGTGGAACAAGCGGTCCGCTGCGAGCGGGTTGACGCCGGCGCGCGCATCCTTCTCCATCCGTACGATCGCCGCTTCAATGGCGTCGAACTGTACCTTGCGCCCCACGCGCGCCGCGGCGGCGGCGACCTCGCCCTCGACCAGCCGTCGGGCATGAATCAGTTCGAGCGGTGCCTCCTCGCGCTCCAGGTCAAGGGCAAGGCCCTGGCCGGTGGCCGGCTCGCAGACATAGATCCCTGAGCCCATGCGCACTTCAATGTAGCCCTGGACCTCAAGCGCGATCAGGGCCTCGCGCAGGGAGGGACGGCTCACGCCGAGCTGGGTGGCAAGGTCGCGTTCGGCAGGCAGCCGGGCGCCGACCTTGAACTCGCCGGCCTCGATGAGCTTGCGCAACTGCTCACCAATCTGCCGGTAAAGCCGTTGCGTCTCGATCACTTGAATGGGCATGCCGACTCACCTTCCCGCTAGGGGCCCCTTGCACGGGCCGTTCGTGGCACGTAAACTGGTCTTACCAATTTACCAAATTCCGGACCCGGCTGCGCGCCGGAAGTATACGCCGCCCGCGAGGCGCCCTGTGGTCCGGCCGGAGGAGATAGCATGGACCGACTGAAGGGAAAGCGCGTTCTCGTGACTGCCGCCGGTCAGGGCATCGGCCATGCGAGCGCGCTGGCGATGGCCCGCGAGGGTGCCCTGGTCGTGGCCACCGACCTGCGCGAAGATCTCCTCGCGCGCTATGACGGGACGCCCGGCGTTAGCGTGGCCCGGTTGGATGTGACCGATCCGGCGGCGGTCAGGCGCCTTGCCGCCGAACTCGGCACGCTCGATGTGCTTTTCAACTGCGCCGGCTACGTCCACCAGGGCAGCATCCTCGAGTGTACTGAGGAGGACTGGGATCGTAGCTTCACGATCAATGTGCGCGCCATGATGTACACGATCCAGGCGGTCCTGCCCGGTATGCTCGCCCAGGAGCAGGGCAGCATCGTCAACATGGCGTCGGTCGCATCGAGCATCAAGGGACTGCCGCTGCGTTTCGCCTACGGGGCGAGCAAGGCCGCGGTGATCGGACTCACCAAGTCGGTTGCGGCGGACTTCGTCGGCAGGGGCGTGCGCTGCAACGCACTGTGTCCTGGCACCGTCGACACACCGTCCCTGAAGGAGCGCATCGACAGCTTCGCCGATCCGGTTCTCGCACGCCGCAATTTCATCGCCCGCCAGCCGATGGGGCGTCTTGCGGGCGCCGAGGAGATCGCGCCGCTGGTGGTCTTTCTCGCCTCCGATGAATCAGCCTTCGTCACGGGGTGTGCCTATTCGATCGACGGTGGCATGACGATCTGAGGCGGCTGCGCCCACCTGCTACTTCCGGGCGGCGGGAAAGGGGCGCGCGTAGCGCTCGCCGAGCGCCCGCAGTGCGGCCGCAAGTGGGTCCGAGAGCGCGATGCCCAGGCGCTCCTGTTCGCGCCACAGGCCGAGTCCGCGCTCGCCGGGCATGCGCACGCGCTCAAAGCCGGGTCGCGGGGGATTCTCGTGGCAGCGCTCGACCAGGGTATCCATCTGACGCTTGAACTCAGCCAAGCCCCCAAAGGCGGCCGGATCGATGAGCGCCATGAAGACCGTGGCGCCCCAGCCTTCGGCGGGGTCGGCGCGGCCATGTCCGGCGAGCCCGCCGGTCAGCGCTTCGACGAGCAGCGCGAGCGCAAAGCCCTTGTGACCCGCAAGGAGACCGCCGAGCGGCAGGATGGTCCCCGGCGGCTCGGTGAAGAGAACGGCGGGATCGGCACTCGGCAGGCCGGTGGCATCGAGCAGGCAGGCCATATCGAACTGCTCGCGGTTCTGGTGCAGGCGCGCGCTCATGCCGTTGGTGGTCCACGATGACGAGATGTCGATCAGGATGGGGTCTCCCGAGGTCGGCAGGCCGGCTGCGAGCGGATTGGGCGTGAACACGCCGCGCGTGCCGCCATGCGGCGCAACACTGTGCACGGCGGGATCCGAACTGGCGAGCAGCATCACGAGGCCCTCTGAGGCAGCCTGTACGAGATAGGTGGCAAGGCAGGCGATGTGATGGCTGCGGCGGATCACCAGCGTCGCCAAGCCGAAGCGGCGTGCCACAGGCATGAGTTCTTCCAGTCCGCTCCTGACGAGCCAGGGGCCAGGCAGTCGCTCCCCATCCCAGAGGCGGGCGACGCCTGCGGCGCTGAGAACCCGCGGGCTTCCGGCGCACCGCATACCGCCGCTGGCGAGTGCGGCAACGTAGCGCTCGAGCAGCGCGAGGCCATGGGTATCGTGCCCGAGCAGGTCGCCCTCAATGAGCGTCTGCGCGGTCGCCGCGGCGAGGGGTGCTTCAAGTCCGGCCGCCTCGAGCACAGCGCGTGCAAATGCGCCCAGATCGGCGACTTCGAAGCGTTCGGCACCAGCCATGTCAATAGGTCGCGCGGCCGCCGGATGCGTCGAACACGGCCCCGGTGGAAAAGGAGCAGTCCGACGAGCACAACCACGCCACGAGTCGTGCGATTTCCGCAGGAAGGCCGAAGCGATTCATCGGGATCTTGGAGAGCATGTAGTCGATGTGCTGCGCCGTCATCTGCGCAAACATGCCGGTGCGCACCGCCGCCGGCGTGACGCAATTGACGCGGATGCCGGTCTGGGCGAGTTCCTTGCCGAGAGACTTGGTCAGGCTGATGACCCCGGCCTTCGAGGCGCTGTATGCACTGGCATTCGGGTTGCCCTCCTTGCCGGCGATCGATGCGATGTTGACGATGCGACCGTACCCCGCGGTCTGCATCGCTGGCACGACAGCGCGGCAGCACAGGAAGGTTCCGCGCAGGTTGATCGCGAGCACCTCGTCCCAGGCTGCGACCGGGTAGTCCCACACGCTCGCGTTCGGACCGGTGATGCCGGCGCTGTTGACGAGAATGTCGACGCGACCTCGCGCGGCGAGCGCTCTGGCGAGCGCGTCATCGATCGCGGCGGGTGCGGTGATGTCGACCTGTGCCGTATCGATGGGCGCGCCCGGGGGCCAGTCGAGGCGCGCTCTGGCGAGCGCGTCGGGGTCACGGTCCCACAGCGATACCGCCGCGCCGCCTTGTGCGAGCGTGTGCGCGATCGCAAAGCCGATGCCGTTCGCGCCACCGGTCACGACGGCATGTCGCCCCGGGAACCGGTACTCGTTGGTTTCTTCCATGCGTTCTCCACGACATCCCGCGATGGGACGCAGTCTGGCGGTCTGGTATGACTGATGGGGCTTGGGTATTCTAATGATGCCGCTGGCGTCCTGTCCACGCGCGACACGTCACCCGCGCAGCGCCGGCGCCTGTGTCTGGCAAGTCCGCACTAATTGGTCATACCACTTGACCCATTTCCGAGGCGGCAATAGACTTCGAGGGCTTCGAGCGGTCCCTGGCGGGTGCCCACCCGGGTCTCCCCTGCGGAGTTCGTCTCGGCGTCCTCAGGGCGCACCCTTTTGCGCCGCACTGCAGCAACCCGGTCTTCGGAAGGAAGTTTGTGCCCCCCGAAATTGCCATACCGGTCGAATCCATCCTGCGCGCCGATCGCGCGCCGCCGGCCGTCCTGCTCAATGTCAACGATGACGTGCTCATCGCGACCCGCAAGCTTGCGCCCGGCACCGTGCTGCTTGATGGCCGGCTTGTGACCGTGGAGTCGATCCCTGCCGGGCACAAGGTGGCGCTGCGTGCGATCGCAGCCGGTGCCGCAGCGCGCCGCTATGACCAGATCATCGGCTTTGCGACGCGTCCCATCGAAGCCGGCCAGCATGTGCACCTGCACAATCTGGCCATGGGCGAGTTCGAGCGGGACCTCGCTTTCTGCAGTGCGACGCGGGCGACACCCTGCGCCCCGGCGCCACGCACGTTTGCCGGAATCGTCCGTGCCGATGGCCGGGTCGCGACCCGCAACTACATTGGCGTGGTGAGCAGCGTCAACTGCTCGGCCACGGTGTGCCGGCAGATTGTCGAGAATTTCCGCGGTGAGGCGCTCGCCGCCTATCCGCATGTCGACGGGGTGGTGGCGATCACCCACAAGTCGGGCTGCGGCATGGCGTCCAGCGGTGAGCCGATCGAGGTGCTGCGGCGTGTTCTGGCAGGCTATCTGCGCCATGCCAATTTCGCGGCGGTCGTTTTCATCGGGCTCGGTTGCGAGTCGAACCAGGTGAGCGCGCTTCTCGGCGAGCAATCCCTGGTCGAGTCCGAGCGCCTGCGCACGCTCACGATCCAGGAGACGGGTGGCACACGAGCCACGATCGCGCGGGGCGTGGAGATCGTCCGGGAACTGCTGCCTGTCGCCAATGCCGTGGCGAGGCAGCCCGTGTCGCTGCAGCATCTGACGGTGGGTCTGCAGTGCGGTGGTTCGGACGGCTACTCCGGCATCTCAGCCAATCCGGCGCTCGGACGCGCGATGGATCTCCTGGTCGCGCATGGGGGTACCGCCATTCTCTCGGAGACACCCGAGATCTACGGTGCCGAGCACCTGCTCACGCGGCGCGCGGTCAATCCCGAAGTCGCGGAGAAGCTGATGGCGCGCATCCGTTGGTGGGAGGAGTACACCGCGCGCCTGGGCGGAGAGATGAACAACAATCCTTCGCCGGGGAACAAGGCCGGTGGACTGACCACGATCCTCGAGAAGTCGCTGGGCGCGGTCGCCAAGGGCGGCACGACCAATCTGGTCGACGTCGTCGCTTATGCCGCGCCGGTGCGAGCCCACGGGCTGGTCTTCATGGACACACCTGGCTACGATCCGGTCTCGGCCACCGGTCAGGTGGCCGGCGGGGCGAACATGATCTGTTTCACGACGGGTCGCGGCTCGGTGTATGGATGCAAGCCCGCACCGTCGCTCAAGCTCGCGACCAATACCGCCATGTATCAGCACATGAGTGAGGATATGGACATCAATTGCGGCGCGATCCTCGACGGCGTGGCCGACATCGATAGTCTTGGACACACGATCTTCGAGAGCCTCCTCGCGACGGCCTCGGGCGCACCGTCAAAGAGCGAGCTCTTGGGCTTTGGCGAAGACGAATTTGCGCCGTGGATCCTCGGCCCGACCATGTGACGGCAGGTTGCGACGCAACATAAGCGAAGGAAGGAGACAAGCCGTGGGTTCAGCCCTGCGCCGCAGTCAGGCCTGGTTTGGCCGTCAGGATCGTGACGGCTTCATCTATCGTTCCTGGCTTAAGAATCGGGGCATCCCGGACGACCAGTTCGATGGCCGACCCGTGATCGGCATCTGCAATACCTTCTCCGAACTCACACCCTGCAACGCCCATTTCCGCACGCTCGCCGAGCAGGTCAAGATCGGAGTTTGGGAGTCGGGGGGATTTCCTCTCGAGTTTCCGGTGATGTCGCTGGGCGAGACCCTGCTGCGACCGACGGCGATGCTGTTTCGCAATCTCGTCAGTATGGACGTCGAGGAGTCCATCCGCGGCAATCCGATCGACGCTGTGGTACTCCTCATGGGCTGCGACAAGACGACACCGGCCTTGCTCATGGGTGCTGCGAGCTGCGATCTGCCGACCATTGGCGTGTCGGGTGGCCCGATGCTCTCGGGCAAGTTCCGGGGCGCTGACATCGGTTCGGGTACCGGCGTGTGGCAGATGTCCGAGGCGGTCCGTGCCGGGACGCTGCCGATCGCGGAGTTCCGCGAGGCCGAGAGCTGCATGCACCGCTCGGCGGGCCATTGCATGACCATGGGCACGGCCTCGACGATGGCCTCGATGGTCGAAGCGTTGGGTGTGGGCCTGCCGGGCAACGCCGCCTACCCTGCCGTCGACGCGCGCCGCAATCTCTTGGCCCGCCTGGCCGGCCGGCGCATTGTGCAGATGGTCGAGGAAGACCTGAAGCTGTCCCGCATCCTGACGCGGGGGGCGTTCGAGAACGCGATCCGGGTGAATGCCGCGATTGGCGGTTCGACCAATGCCGTGATCCACCTGCTGGCGCTGGCCGGGCGCGTGGGCGTGCCGCTTGCGCTCGCCGATTGGGATGCCCTCGGACACGATCTGCCCTGCCTGGTCGACCTGCAGCCCTCGGGTCGCTTTCTGATGGAGGACTTTTGTTATGCAGGCGGGTTGCCGGCAGTGATCCGCGAATTGGGCAGCGTCCTGGATCGCGAGACGCTCACGGTCAATGGCCAGACGCTCTGGGAGAACAACCGTGAGGCGCCCAACTACAATCCCGCCGTCATCCATCCGTTTTCCAGCCCGTTCAAGCCGCGTGCCGGAATCGCGGTGCTGTCGGGCAACCTCTGTCCGAGAGGCGCTGTGATCAAGCCTTCGGCGGCGACTCCGGCCCTCCTCAAGCACCGGGGCCGCGCGGTGGTCTTCGAAAACAGCGACGAGATGCATGCCAAGGTCAACGACGAAGGACTCGATGTCGACGAGACCTGCGTCCTGGTGCTGAAGAACTGTGGCCCGAAGGGATATCCGGGCATGGCCGAGGTCGGCAACATGCCGCTGCCCGCCAAGCTCCTGCGACGCGGTATCACTGACATGGTGCGCATCTCCGATGGGCGGATGAGCGGTACCGCCTACGGGACGGTCGTGCTGCACGTGGCGCCCGAAGCGGCCGCCGGGGGACCCCTTGCACTGGTCGCCAATGGCGACATGATCGAGCTCGACGTCGAGAGCCGACGGCTGCACCTGGACGTGGGGGAGGCGGAACTCGCACGGCGCGGGCGCACCTGGCAGGCGCCGGGCCCGCCTCAGGAGCGCGGCTACACGCGCCTGTATTTCGACCACGTCCTGCAGGCCGACACCGGGGCGGACCTGGACTTCCTCGTGGGTGCAAGCGGCGCGGCGGTGCCCAAGGACAATCATTGAGAACGGCGGATGCAAACGGGCGTGGGGGGGCGATGCGCGTCCTGATCACGGATTTCGACTTTCCCGATGTCGATCTCGAGCGGGCGATCTATGCCGAGGCCGGTATTGAGTGCGTGACCGCCCAGTGCCGCACCGAACAGGACGTCATCGACGCGGCTTCGGGGTGCGCCGGCCTGCTGGTCCAGTACGCTCCCATCAACGCCCGGGTGTTCGCAGCGCGGCCCGAGATTCGTGTGGTGAGCCGCTACGGCGCGGGCTTTGACACGATCAACACAGCCGATGCCAGGCGCATGGGGATCTGGGTCGCCAACTCACCCGACTACGGGGTGGGCGAGGTTGCAACCCACGCGCTCGCGCTGATCCTGGCACTCCTGCGCCACCTGCATCGGTATGACCGCGACGTGCGCGCCGGAACCTGGCACTACCTGTCGCCTGGCCCCATTGAGCGCACCAGCACCAAGACGCTGGGCATTCTTGGCCTCGGCCGTATCGGCAAGCGACTCGCCCATCTCGCCCACAACGCCTTTGGCCATGTCATCGCCTGCGATCCCTACATCCAAGATGCCGACTTTCCGAGCACCGTGGCGCGCGCGACGCTGTCTGAACTGTTTTCGCGAAGTCACGTCGTCTCCGTGCACGTGCCCCTGAACGACGAGACCCGCGGCATGGTCGATGCCGCACTGCTTNNGTGAATACGGCGCGCGGCCCGATCGTCAACCCCGGGGATCTGCTGCAGGCCCTGGAGGCCGGGATCCTTGATGGCGCGGGACTGGACGTGTTGCCGGCAGAGCCCCCAAGGCCGGATGACCCGCTCGTCATGCATCCGCGGGTCCTGTGCACGCCGCATGCGGCGTTCTATTCGGTCGATGCCGAGCGGGAACTGCGCACCAAGGCCGCCTTGAACCTCGTGCAATGGGCGCGCTGCGGCCAACCGAATTATGTCGTCGTGACCGGCGCACCAGGCGCCGGCGCCGTTC
>PLEY01000158.1 GCA_003136595.1 Burkholderiales bacterium | reverse complement strand
TGGATCGACGAGACCGGCGTCGAGGCCCTCCCCACGGCCGCCTATGGCGTTGTCCTCGGACTCGCCTCGATCGGCTATGGTCAACTGCAGCGGGCCATCATCGCCTGCAACGGGGGTTCTTCCGCGCTGGCCCGGGCGATCGGCGGCGACCTGAAGGGAAAGGCCTCGCTCGCCGCTTATGTACTGGCGGTGCCTCTGGCCTTCGTCAATCCGCTTCTGGCGGTCGCACTCTATGTGCTAACGGCCTTGGCGTGGCTGGTGCCCGACCGGCGCATCGAGGCGAGGAGCAGCATCTAGCGGCCCGCTGGAGCCGTGCTCGGCGCCAGAGCGCCANNGCCCGAGGCTGCCGCGCTTGGGGCGAGCCGCGCCACGCGCAGGCCGGCGCGGGACTCTGCTGCGGCCAATGCGAAGCCCGTGTCGCGCAGCAGCCCGGCGATGCGCCGATTCTCGGCAAGGTAGTCCGCCTTCAGGTGACGCCAGCCGCGCGCGAGCGCGAGGTGCACGAGGTGGCCCGCGAGGCGCCGGCCGATTCCCCGTCCGTGCCAATCATCAGAGACGACCACGGCGAGTTCCGCCCAGTCATCGTCGTCCAGAACGAGCCGGCCGTCGGCAATGATGCGCCCGGCAGCGCGCACGCTGCGGCCCGCATGCCGCTCGTCGTCGGCGCGGCAGAAGTCCTCCAGAAGGGGATCGGGGATCGCCGGAAATCCGGCGAAAAACCGTTGATACCGCGACAGGGGCGAGAGCCCGTCGAAGAACGCACGCAACGCCATGCGATCACCAGGTCCTGCGCCCCGTACCTCGAGCCGCTGACCATCCCGGAGCATCCAGAGTGCCTCCCTCTGGGTCGCCGCGGCGCTCAATTCATCCCCCGAAGGGCCGCCCCGAACTTCTGGAAGAAACGCGTTCCCGGGCTCACCGCTGCAAGGGTCTGGCGCGGCGCGAGCACCCGGTAGCGTGCGGCTTCGAGCGCGAAGATCACGATCCGGGAGCGGGGCCGAAACGTGACGCACTCGCCGGCCTCGAGGACATAGTCGCGCGGGTTGCCGTCCTGGGTCACCCACAGACGACCCGCCTCACAGGCGATGCGATGCGTCACGCGCGCCGTGAGCACCGCCGCCTCGTTCTGCTTCAAGAATGCGTACTCGCCTGCAGCTGGGTCCGTCATGGGATACCCCTATCATGCGTCCTGATCATCCGATCCGAATCTCGGTCGGTTCCCCTCAAAAGCTTCTAACACGCTGTTATTATTGGTGCATGTCGTCGTTGGGACAAACGAGTTCCGGGAATGTCTGGCATGCGAAAAAAGAATGCGAAATGGAACTCAGATCGGCCCCTGCGGGCCGGGTTGCCGCCACTTGACCTGCTGCGTGGCTTCGAGGCGGCGGCACGCCATCTGAGTTTTTCCGCGGCTGCCCGCGATCTATTTCTGACCCAGTCGGCGATCAGCCGGCAGATCATCGCCCTCGAGGAAAGTCTGGGCGTGGAGTTGTTCCGGCGCGGTCACCGCTCGCTCGCCCTGACCGAGGCCGGAGAGGTCCTCTACGGCGCGACGCGCGAAGTCCTCGAGCGCCTGCGTAACGTGACAGCGCGACTGCGCGCGCCGCAAGCCAAGCCGCGCGTCACGCTCACCACCGTGCCCGGATTTGCCTCGCTGTGGCTGATTCCGAGGCTCGAGGGGTTTGCACGGGTCGCGCCGGACGTCGATGTCAGGATCTCGGTCAGCCATGCGCTCCTTGATCTGGATCAGGATCAGATCGACCTCGCCGTACGCTACTGCTCGCCCGCGGCTGGCGTCGGTCGCATCCTTTTCGAGGAACAGTTCCTGCCCGTCTGTGCACCCTCGCTCTTGACGGATGCACACCCTCCGCTGCGCTCGGTCGCAGACCTCGCGCGCCATACCTTTCTGGACATGGCCACCCATGGATCGGGCGCGCCGCTCCTCGAATGGGATCTGTGGCTGCGTTCGGTGCAAAGCGCCGGCTTGCGGCCGGCGCGGACAGTCAGCTTCTCGCATTACGACGCCGTGATCACCGCGGCGAGTGCGGGGCAGGGCATCGCCATCGGCCGTCTGCCTCTCATCAGCCGCTACCTGGAGGACGGTCGGCTGGTCGCGCCGTTCGCGGGGGCCCAATCATCAACGAAGGCCTACCTGCTTCTTGAGTCCTCGAGCGCGGTGGGCAATCCCGCAGCAGGACAGTTTGCGGCGTGGCTCCTGGAGGAGTCGCGTACTGCCTTGGGCGTGGCCTAAGTCGCACTCGAGTCTCTGGTTCAGAACGCAATCGCCCGGCTCGAATCCAAGAGGATGCTGGCGGGCCGGGATTTCGGTCGCACGCGTGATTCACTTGCACGCTAGACCTCTACTGCAGCACGAAGTCGGGATTCCGCATAAGCTTGTGCACCGCGGCAACCTTGCCGCATGACAAGGAGAGCGCAGATGATGGGCATGGGGTATGGCGGCATTGGCGGTCTGTTGATACTGGTGGGCGACATCTGGGCCATTCTGAACATCTTCCAGAGCCAGGCTTCGAGTGGCCGTAAAGTGCTCTGGATCGTCCTGGTACTGGTGTTGCCGCTGCTTGGACTCATCCTGTGGTTTTTCCTCGGTCCGCGCGAGGGACGCGGCTAGCCGGTCTCGCTGCTGGCTTGCGCCCCGGGTGTAGGGCGCAAGCGCCATCGGCTGCCAGCGCCTGTGGCGCGGGTTTGGCTCCGATGTGGTGGGGCAGCCTCGAAGCTGAGTTCTCGATCCCGGGCGCGCTCGCAGCCACGCTGCAATGCCGGGCAGGGATGCCGTTGCTGCGACTGAATCAGGAGGAGGCGGGGCGGGCGCAGGGACAGGCGCCGTGGATGTCGCGCATGGGCCACGCCCGGTATTGCCTGGCTGGGCTGGGGGCGCTGCGCCCAGGCACGGTGGAGCTTTAGGAGGCGCTCTCGCGCCGCCGCGCTTCCTCGTCGATCAGCGCCTTCTTGGAGAGCTTGCCAACCGGCGTCTTGGGTAGTTGCTGACGGATCTCGAGCGCCCCGATCATTTCGTGCTTGCCGATCCTGTCCTTCAGGAAGATCTTCAGTTCATCGAGGCCGATCGGGGCCGCCCCGGCCTTCAGGGCCAGGAAGGCTTTGGGGGATTGGCCGCGGTATTCGTCGGGGATGCCGATGACGCAGACTTCGGCGACCGCAGGATGCGCATAGATCGCCTCTTCGATGATGCGCGGGTAGACGTTATAGCCACTGCACAGGAGCATGTCCTTGGTCCGGTCGACGATGTAGACATAGCCGTCGGCATCCATGTAGCCCACGTCGCCTGTGCGCAGGAAGCCATCGGCGGTGAAGGCCTGCGCCGTGGCTTCGGGCGACTTCCAGTAGCCTTTCATCACATTCGGCCCCTTGATGCAGATTTCGCCGCGCTCGCCCAAGGGCACAGGTTCGTAGGGAGGCTCAAGACGGGCGAAGCGGATCGTCACGCCCGGCACCGGAAGGCCACAGGATCCGACGCGCTGCGCCCGTCTGATCGGCGAGAAGGTCCCGGCCGGCGAGGTCTCGGTCATGCCCCAGCCCTCGGCGAGGCTGCAGCCGGTCAGCTGCAGGAAGCGCCGGTGGACCTCGACCGGCAGCGGCGCTCCGCCCGAGCCACAGAAGCGCAGCGAGGAGAGGTCGAACTGCTCGACGCCGGGGAAGTTGTTGATCGCCGTGTACATCGTTGGTACACCCGGAAAAACCGTCACCTTCTTCTGACTGATGTCCTTCAGGATCGCCTCGACATCGAAGCGCGTGTGCAGTATTTGGAGCGCGCCAAGGCGCACTCCGAGGAGCATGTTGACCGACAGGGCGTAGATGTGAAACGGCGGCAGCACCGCGAGCGAGCGCTCAACGCCCTCGTGCAGTTCCGCACCGGCCTCGCGGGAGGTCAGCCAGAACTGACTGTTGACCGCCGACAGGTTGCCGTGTGTGAGCATGGCCCCCTTGGGCAGCCCGGTGGTGCCTCCTGTGTACTGCAGCACGGCGAGCGCGTCCCGCGGATCGCCGATCGGGTGGTGCGTGACGGCGCCGTCATTGGCGAGCAGGTCCGCAAAGCGGATGCGCCGCTCGCCCCAGTGCACTTCGCTTAACTGTCCGGCCTCGCGCAGCTGCGCCGTGACGGCATCGCCATGCGCGCTCATCTCACCGATGGTGCCGACGATGAGCTTCTCCAGGCGGGTGCGTTCAAGGAGGCGGTCCATCTGCGGATAGAGCGCCTGCAAGTCGAGCGTGATGAGAAGCCGGGTCTCGCTGTCTTCGATCTTGTGCTCGAGCACGCTCTCTGCGTCGAGCGGCGAGTAGTTAACGACCACACCCCCGGCCTTCAGGATTGCGAAGAAGCTGATGATGTAGTGCGGTGTGTTGGCGAGATACAGGCCGACATGCACGCCCGGCCCGACACCCAGGCGCTGCAGGCCGGCGGCGCACCGGGCGACCTTGGCACCCAGTTCGGCGTAGCTGATCTCCCGACCCATGAAGTCGATGGCCCCGCGCGCGCCCCACGCTAGAACCGCGTCATCGAGGATTTCATCGAGGGGGCGCAGTTTGATTTCGCTGTCCCAGCGCACTCCCTCAGGATACGAGCGGGTCCAAGGCGTCTCATCCATTGGCTGTCTCCGATGAGCCGGGGTGCGCGCAAGGAGCGGCTCCCGGTCGGTCTCGTCATGAGCTGAGGGCACGCTGAATCTCTACGCCGTACGCTCGCGTGCCCTCGCGTGCTCTGGTTATTCGGGCAGTTTAGCAGAACCCCCACCGCGGCCGGTCTCAGGGCGTGCCCGGCTTGAGCGGGTTGGCTTTCCCGATGTTCCGCGCGGCGCGTGCTGCGTCCGTCAAGATCCGCCACGAGGCGAGCGGCTTGATCGAGGGCATCGCTGCTCCATCTGCGTGTTCGAGGCGACGCGCTCAGAGGCGTTTGGCGATTTCGGAGACCGGATACGGCGTCGCCGACAGGTTCGGGTGACGCGTGTGGGGCGCATGGGGAACATCTGGGGAACATGTGGGGAACATTTCTGAGGCGCCGATGCGGGGCGAGCCTCGCGTGACGCGCCGCGAATTGGAAACAGGGCCGCCGATTTTGTAACAAGCCTTCCTTCCTGGCGCTCCCAGGGAGCGCTCTCTTCGAGCGCGCCGCCGGCCGCGTCGGCGAGCCGGGAAGGCGCGGTACGCCTGGCCCAGGAACGTCCGCCGCTGCGGTCAGATCTCGTTACACCTCGCCCCTCCCGCCCGAGTGAGTTGCACTTAGTCTGTGCCTGCCCGCAACCGGGGCCAAAGCGCAGCGCACGAGGGCGACACGTCCAAGCGGCCCGGCTCAGACGAGCCGGAGTCCACGACGGGAGCCNNGCACCATCTGCACCGTTCGAAGAGGAGTTCACACATGCACCGGATTGTTTCCTTGGGTACGCTCGGAGCGGCTGCGGCCGCACTTTTGTCGGCATGCGGCGGTGGCGGCCGGGGTCCCGCTTCCGGGTTCGGTCCACCTCCACCTCCCGTCAGCTATATCGGCACGACCGGTGTGTTTGCGGCCTGGGTTGATCCCGGCACCGGGCGATATGCGGACGCGCCTACGGGGACGTACGCCGGCAAAAAGCAGATCCTGCGCGGCACGCTCGACTTCACCACCGGTGCCCAGCTCGCGCAGCCCGCGGGTGTTGAAATCTACAAGGGCGATGATGGACACATCTTCGTCCTCGACCTCACGACCACAAGTACCCCCGCCCAGACCCAGGTGTCCAGCGAGGCTGCCGCGACCGTGGACGACACTTGCACGCTTTCGGGGACCGCGGTCCCTGGGGCGAACACGGACTATGTCGGGGTCTACTTCACCGCTGATCTGGTGCTGCCGACCAACTCGTCGTACTTCTATCGACTGCCCGGCCCGGACGGCGTGTGTGACACTCCCGATGACGTGATCCATATGGTCAAGACCGGCATGTCGGCGAGCGCGGCACCGATCACTGCCTTCGCGATGCCGATCGCCACGGTGCGCACCGCCCGGGGCGGGATCCAGGGGTTCATTGCCAAGAGTGGCGCGAGTCTCGTGGAACTCGATGTCAATTTCCAGAACCCGATCGTGCTGGGAACGTTTGCGCAAGCCATCGGCGTGGCAAGCGCCTTGCCCGTCGGCGCCACCCAGGGCTTTCCGAGCGGGCAGCTGTTTGACATCGATGGCAGCATCTACTACGTCGACTATGCCGCTCATGCGGTCTCGGCGGCGCTTGCCACGATTCCCAACTGGTCTGCGACCGACACCGGGGCCCTGTTCGCTGCCTCGGCGAGTACGCTTTACATGGCCATCAATACGCCTGCATCCGGTGCGACACCGGCTGCGACCACGCTTTATGCCGTGCCGGCCAGCGGATCCGGGTCGGTGGCGATCGTCGACACCGAGCCAGGTCGCATTGCGACCCTGGTGGTGCCGATCGGCGGGAGCAATCCCATCTGGGGCGTGGTCGATCCGAACTACACGATCCGGACCTTGGTGGCGGGAGCGCCGGCGACGCTCGTCACCAGCACGCAGAATGCGGGCACCTTCATTGCGACCTCGAGCACGGTCTACTACGAGACCTGGAGCGCCGTGACCGACGCCGCGACGCTCACGGTGAGCCATAGCGGGACCCAGTCGGGGATTGTCGGGCTTGACGGCACGGTGCTGCAGCCTCCGCTCGTGAGCAGCACGTTTGTCGCCGGCGGCGAGCAGTTCCCCTGGCCCGCCGACCCCACGGTCACACAGACCCCCTATGAGACCGTGTTCCAGGTGCGCGGGCTCTCCTCGGTGTCGGTCAGCAATCCGAGCACGGGCTATACCTATGTCGAGGACGCTGTCAGCGGGGGGACGCTCCTTGCGATTGACACCGCAACCAACCAGTTCGGTACCCCGGTGGGTACGCTACCCCCGAGTACCGCGACCACGCTGTCGGGCACGTTTCGCGGTCCAGCTCATGTGGGTTTTCTGGAGGCGGCCAATGCGCTATCCACGGAAGATCCCGCCACGCGTGATCTTTATCTGCTCAGCTCGCAACAGTCGGGCAGCCTCGTGCGGTTGACGCCCAATCTCTGATGGGGTCACGCAGGCGATCTCGGACCGCCTGCGCCCGAGTGGGCGCCCGGTCATGCCTGCGCGGCGCCTGACATCCCAGGGCGAGGGCTGCGAAGACCCAGAAGCGAGAAGTGCCCCGCAAGACTTCCCGGCGAAGGGGAGGCTCAGGGGGCACTTCAGGGGGCACTTCAGGGATCACTTCAGGAGGCTGCGGGGCGCCGGTGCGGGCTACTTGTGGACTCTTCAGGACTTCTCGTGTCCCCGGGTCTGGAAGGCTGGTCCCGGGCCACGAGCACCTTCTGGCACGGGCTTGCCGCGCAGGTCCGACTAGGTCCCATCGACCTTCAGGTTGTTGTGAACGGCCTTGACTGCCTTGATCCGGGTGGCAAGCTCAGTGGCGTGATCAGACTCCAGTTTGCTCTTGACGGTCCCGCTCAGGTCGACCACGCCGTGATCCGTGCGCACGCTGATGTCGCGGCCCTGTACCCGCTTGTCTTCGGCGAAGCTAGACTTGACCTTGGCCGTGATGCCCGCATCGTCGAGGTATTCCCCGGTGGTGTCGGTGCTGGTGTCAACCGCGAAGGCCGCAACCGGCAGGAGCAGCCCGCCCAATAGGGCGACGGTTGCGACGAGTTCTTTTTTCATATGAGTTCCTTTGGTAGTTGGAGCCAGAGTTGGCTGGGGTGCGGCTCGCGCCCCGGGTGTCCAGCACCCTGGTATAGAAGATAGCCGCGCAGGTCGCATTGGTCTGTATGCCAGCGAACTGACCCTGGGTGCGGGTCGTGGTCGAATCTGTCATCACGCATGGCGGCCCCGGGCAGCCCGGAACCAGCCTGCCGGGGCCTCCCGCGTGACAACGATCTTTTCCTGGAGCAAGGCAAGCATGGCATCCGACACACACCAAGCCAAGACGAGCGGTGCCCGTACCCGTCTTGCGCACCATCTCGATGAAATCGTGACCGATGCCCGGGAGCTCCTGAAAAGCGCCGAGGAGCACGGCAGCGACCAGGTCCACGCCGCGCGTGACGAACTGTCACGGCAGATCGAAGACACCCGCTCGAGCCTTGCCCGGATCGAGGACCGCTTCGTCCACCGCGCCCGGCGCACCGTCAAACGCGCGGACCGTGCGATCCGGGAGCATCCCTATGCCTCCCTGGGGCTGGGCGCGGGCCTGTGCGTCCTGCTGGGCGCATTCCTCTGGCAGCAGTTCTCCGGAGACGGGGACTAGCCACAGGCGCCCGGACGCACGGCAGTCTGCGTCCTCGGGGCTTGGGCGCGGCGGGAGCCGGGCTGGGGAAGGGTCCTCCCGCCCCCGCCACGTATCGAGACCGGTCAATAGAAAGGGCTGACCCCGATCAAGAGCTTGTGCAGCACGCCAGCGAAGATCCCCCAGCCCGCGATGCCCGCGACCACCGTGATGCTGGTGCCGCGCGCCGTACCCGGCGCAAAGGTCACCCCTTGGCGGCGGTCACGGCGCCGGCAGGCGATGAAGGTGACGACCGCCCACGCGAGGAAGGTGCCAAAGAGGACGATGTCGTCCAGTGTCCCGTTGGCAAGCAGGTGCCCGAAGGCCCAGAACTTGACACCGATCAGCATGGGATGCCCGACGCGCGCCTTGAAGGCATTGCCCGGAATGTTCGGTGCCGCGAGGAAGATGAAGGCGATGAGGGTGAAGAGCGCGGTCGCATGCCGCATCCCGGCCGGCGGCGTCCAGATGACGACCGGGTTGTCGCGAGCGAGGCTGTAGCCCCAAACCAGGATCACAAAGCCGAGCACGGAGGCGAGCGAATACAGCCCCTTCCAGCGGCGCAGGCCCAGCGTTTCGATCTGCCGGCCTCTCCAGTCCTCGCCGACGGTGCGGATCGAATGCACTCCGAGAAAGAGGATCAGGCCTATGACGAGAACAATCATTTGAACTTCCCTTTTTGTCTTGTGATGGATGGAGGAGGCGCTGATGCTAGCGGGTTTTCCCGGGGCGCGGGGGATGGCCTGCGCGCGCGGCCCCGGCACGCAGGCCGCCCCGGTGACCGGCTAAGGCCTTGCGACCACCCGGCCGTCGAGTTCCTGGTGCAGGCGCTCCACGTCGAGATCACCCATCCACTTGGCGACCACGATCGTGGCCACGCCATTGCCCACGAGATTGGTGAGTGCGCGTGCCTCTGACATGAAGCGGTCGATGCCCAGGATGAGTGCGAGCCCGGCGACCGGCACGCCCCCCACCGCCGAGAGCGTTGCGGCCAGAACGATGAAGCCGCTGCCCGTCACGCCCGCCGCTCCCTTGGAGGTCAGGAGGAGCACGCCCAGCAGCGTGAACTGCTGGATCAGGGTCATCGGTGTGTTGGTCGCCTGTGCGATGAACACGGCGGCCATGGTGAGATAGATCGAGGTCCCGTCGAGGTTGAACGAATAGCCGGTCGGGATGACGAGGCCGACCACGGACTTGCGCGCGCCCAGGGTCTCCATCTTCGAGATCATGCGCGGCAGGGCCGCTTCCGAAGAACTGGTGCCGAGCACCACGAGGAGCTCCTCGCGGATGTAGCGGACAAACTTCCAGATCGAGAATCCGTGCAGGCGCGCAATGATGCCCAGGACCACGAACACGAACAGCAGGCACGTCACATAGAAGGTCGCCATCAGCTTGCCCAGCGACAGCAGCGAGCCGAGGCCGTACTTGCCGATGGTGAATGCCATCGCGCCGAACGCCCCGATGGGGGCGACCTTCATGATGAGGCCGACGATCGCAAACAGAACCTGCGAGCCTTTGTCGACGATGTCGAAGACGAGCGTGCCGCGGCCACCGAAGCGATGCAGGGCGAAACCGAACAGGACCGAGAAGAGCAGCACCTGAAGGATCTCTCCCTTCGCGAAGGCATCCACGACGGTGTTCGGGATGATGTTCATGAGGAAGTCGACCGTGCCTTGCATCTTGCCCGGCTCGGTGTAGCTCGCCACGCTCTTGGTATCGAGCGTGGCGGCATCGACGTTCATGCCCGCGCCCGGCTGCACCAGGTTGATGATGACAAGGCCGACGACCAGCGAGATGCTGCTCACGACCTCGAAGTAGATGAGCGCGAGCCCCCCGGTCTTGCCCACCTTCTTCATGTCCTCCATGCCCGCGATGCCGACGACCACCGTGCAGAAGATGATCGGGGCGATGATCATCTTGATGAGCTTGATGAAACCGTCGCCAAGCGGCTTCATCGCGACGCCCGTCGCGGGGAAGAAGTGGCCGACCAGAACGCCGATGATGATGGCGGTGATCACCTGGAAATAGAGCGACTTGTAGAGGGGGCCGGCCTTCGGCTCTTTGTCCATTCTGAGTCTCCGTCGATTTATGCTTGTTGGGGCATGGCCCGTTCCATAGGTCGGTGCCAGGTTCCTGGCGGGGCGTGGTGCAGGTCCCTGGTGCGGGCCTCTGTCACGGGCCTCGGCGCCGTCCCCGTCACGGCTCCCCAAGGCCGGGGCGCATTATCCCATTCCCAAGCCGCTTGCGCCCGCCGCGGGGGGTCGAGACGCCTGGCCCCGGAAGCTATCTGCAATTCCCGGTCGCGGCAAGGCCTTGGGTCGTCCTTGGATTGCTTTCGGGGCGTGCATCGGGCCGTCCATCGGGCCGGCGCCCGGTTTGCGCCGCCTTTCGGCCGGTGCGCCGGCGTACCGACAGGTGCTGTGGCGCGGGTTAGCGTTCCATGGGATCGGGTGGCGCGAGGCCCGTGCGAAGTGCCGCAAGTGGGCACGGGCCGTGTGTTTCAGCGCCATCCGCGCGAGCCGATGGGCGATAGGCCTGGGAGGATGACGATGGACGATTGCACGAAGGATCACGTTCCGGCGCTCGCCGCCGGGCAGCGAGCGCAACCCGCGTACCGGAGCCCCGCCAGTTCAGAGGCTCGTGCGCGGGGCTACCTGCGAGGATGCCTCTGCGCCTGCACCCTGCTGGCGGGCCTTCTGGGCCGGCCGGCCCTTGCCGACACTTTCTCTGCGGTCTCCTACGACGCCGCCCAGAATGAACTTGTCATCACGATGAGCTATGACGGCAGCAACCCCAATCACGCTTTCACACTGCGTTGGGGCACCTGCTCAGTGGGTCGCAGCGGCATCCAGAGCGTGCCTGTGGAGGTGCTCGACAACCAGTGGCAGGACACCACAACCCAGACGTATTCCAAGACGACACACTTTAGCCTGGACGCCATGCCATGCAGGCCGGCGCGTCTGTCGCTCAGGACTGCGCCGCGATTTCATACAACCATCATGATCCCTGCTGCAGCGGCTCCCTAAAACCCTCGGGCACATGTGGCACCGGTCGGGCGGTGTTTCTGGGATCGGCCGCCGGCGATGGTGCGGGGGTGGCGTCAAGGCGCGCGCGTGGACCCCGGGCAGGCAGCCCGTGCCCTCTTAGGGCGAGGCGGTCTCAAGGAGGGACTGACGTGCTATACCGCTTTCTTGTCCTCTCCACAGTGCTGCACGCGGTGCTGATCTGGCCGCTCGCCGCAGCGACGATCCCTTCTCCTCCTCGGCAGACCCCGGGTGGCGTGGCCGCACCGCGGACGAGCGAGATCCGGGTCCAGCTAAGCCCGTACACCCCCGCGACGCTGGAACCCTCTGGCACGAGCCCGTGTGGACATCGCTACTTCGGCATGGGGCTCACAACCGCATGGGCGACGCACGTCGTTCTCGCCGTGCCGCGCCGATCTCCTGCAGCCGCGGCCGGGGTTCAATCTGGAGACAGGCTTCTCGACAATTTCGAGCGCGTCGCGGAAGGTGAGGCGGTGAATCTCACGCTGCAGCGCGGCGCGCGCGTGTTGCACGTGAAGGTGCGGCGCGGCTGGATCTGCGACCAAGGCTAGCTGTGCTCGGTGCCCAGCAGTTCGGCCTGGGCCTCGGCCTCCCAGTAGCCGGTCCGGCCATAGTGGCGGTGCAGACTCGCCTCGCTCTCCCGCTCGAGGGGCTGCGCCGGATCATAGGTGTGGGCGCCTCGCACCGCGGCCTGGGTGAGCGCGAGATACAACGTCGAGTGCGCCCAGCTGACCCGCTCGATCCACTGCGGTGCGATCAGCACCTGATGACCGTGCCACCAATGCCCGGTCTCGACGATGAGGTAGCGCAACGCCCAGGTCTCGTCCTCGACCAGAAAGCCCTGCACCCGGCCCATCTCGCCGTCGCTGGCCTCGACGTGATAGTGGGTCACCTCGCGCGCGGCGCGCAGGTGCGGGTCTTCGATGCGGGTGCGTTCCGCCTCGATCAGCGCCGCCGCCGCTTCGGCCGGGGAGGAGCCAAAGCGTGTGTGGGACGAGCCCCCGGCGGCGATCGGGTTGGGGCCGTTCGGGTAGAGTGCGCCGCCCCATAATCCGGAACCGCCCCAGTAGGCCGGGTAGCCGTAGTAGGCGAGATACTGGGTCTCGACCTGCCGCGAGACCGGCTTTTGGGTGTCGATGGGCGGACTGTCCTTCACCTCGCTGCGCGTGAGTGCAACCGGCAAGAGATGCGTCAACCAGTCCGGATGACCGAGTGCGACCGGTGAGATCAGGACCTGGCGGCGTGCAAGCCAGGTGCCAGTCTCGACGATCAGGTAGCGCACGACCCACAGCGTGTCGTCGAAGTAGCAGTCGACCACCTCGCCAATGGCCCCGTCCGTCGCCTCCACGACAAAGCCATCCAGTTCATTGAGGCTGCGCAGCATGATTTTCGCTCCAGAAAGGAGTGTGCCCGCGTTCTGGGCACCCGGGCACGGCACTCACTTCGTGACGGCAGGCTTCCAGTACTCGTCGATCTTCTGGCTCTCGCTGGTGAACTCACCCTGCTTTGAGAACTGATCCTCCTTCACCTGGGGCGCAGCGTCCATGTGCTTGAGCCCCGAATCGAGAACCAGGAGGTTGGTTCCTGGGGTCGCCTTGAAATCCTGCCAGGGGACGGGTACATACTTCGAGTCGATGCCGAACAGGCCGCCCCGGCGCAGCACCAGGTAGGTGATCTTGCCGGTCGCCGGTGCCAGCACGAGGTCTTCGACGCTGCCCAGGTCCTGGTTCTGGGGGTTGACGACATCCGTGCCGATCAGCTGGTCCGAGCGGAAGGTACGGCTCTCGGCATCGACTGGCTGGGCGGCGCTGATTTCCTCCTTGCGGCGAGTGGCGACGTCCGGCCGTGGCAGCGCGCCGCGGCGCAGATCGGCCACGTAGCCCGCGTAGATCGCGCGTGTGGCGACGAGCAGGGCGTGACAGGCCGGCTGCTGATTGCTGTGGGCAAGGATGTTGGCCGAGGTGAGGAGGGTGCGTACCTCGTAGCCGGGCCGGGCGCGCCAGTACTCGCTCGCAGGCGGGTTGCCGATGGCCGCATCCGGGGGCGTGCCGGCATCGGCGTAGCCGTAGCTATAGCCATAGCCATAGACCGGAAAGCCGTAGCCATTGCCCGCATCGTGATACCAGTAGCCGTCCTTGCGCATGAGGCTGTCGAACGTGCGCAGCTCTGCGAGGCAATCCGGGGCCGCTTTTCCGGGGGCGGCCGGCACCGTGGGTTCTGCGGCGGGTGCGGCGAGAAGCCCTGCCGGGGCACCCGCTGCGAGCGACACCACGAGGCAGCCGTAGACAGCAGTGCGCCGCGTTGTGCCGCGTGCCGGGTTGGTTTTCATGTTCGGTTCTCCTGGATTACAGCGGGGCCGGCGCGCCGCGCGGGCCTGCCGGGCGGGGGCGACGAGGGAGTCGATCCCCATGGCCCAGTGCAAGCCATCTGAACAGATTCGATCAGTTGGGTATGTACGGAGGCGCACCCACCGGTGTCCGGTGCTGCGCGCGCCGGGTGCGCTGTTCCAGGATCGCGTGCTCGCGTGCCGCTCAGCCCGCCGCCGCGCCCTGCAGCACCCGTTGATACACCGCAGACGTGGCACGGGCGACGCGTTCCCAGTCGAGGACCTCGAGGGCGCGCGCCCGCAGTCCGGCCCCGAGCGTGGCACGCCGCGCCGGATCAAGGAAGAGATCCTCCATGCTCTGGGCGAGCTCGCTGGCATCGTCGCCCTTGACCCAGACCCCGAGATCGCCGATGTGATCGGGGATCCCACCGGCCCGTGTGGCGATCACGGGCAGCCCGTTGGCCGCGACGAAGCCGATTGGCCAGCCGGCAAAGCTTGTCGAATAGGGCAGCACGGCCATGAGCGAGCGCTGGTAGAGCTGGCTGACCGCGTCGGCCTCCAGGGTGTTGAGCCAATCGATCTGCGCGCTGATCCCGGCGCGTTCGGCGAGCACAATCCCCTCGGAGGGCGTCTCGGGGCCCCACTGGCCGTGAATGCGCAGGCGCGGCGTGCGCGGACCGAGGCGGCCCCAGAGGAGCGCGTAGGCCTCGAACATGGCGGCGATGTTCTTGCCCTGCATGAGGCGATGGCCGCCGTAGTAGACGATGCCCTCGCGCGGTCCGACGTCCTCGAGTGCGCCGATTGGCGTGCCATGCGGAATGATCGAGATGAGATCGGCGCGCACGCCCAGCCCGACCAGCTGGCGCTTCATGTCCTCGCAGTGGACGATGAGTGCGTCGGCCCGGTTGTAGACCGCGTTGCGCCGGGTGAACTCGAGCTGTTCATCATCGAGTTCATGGACCGTGACCACGCGCTTGGGTGCGCTCTTCTGCCGCAACCAGCTAAAGACCACGTCCGACCCGAATGCGTTGGCGATCTGATGGAAGTGGACCACATCGGCTCCGGCTGAAAGGGCCGCGTAGCGGGCCGCGTGCCGCCGGTAGAACAGTTCGCGCAGGGACAGGCGCAGGTTTCTCTTGAACGCATTCGAGGAGCGGTACAGCTTGATCTGGCGCAGCTCGAAGTAGCTGCAGTCCTCGGTCTGGAAGATCCGGCCGAGCCCGACCGGGTCTTCGCAGCCGCAGTGCGCGGCCACCCACTGGGTCGGACCGACGCCCGAGCGCACGAGGGCCTGGCGCAGGGCATCGATGTACATGCCACTGTAGAAGTTGCGAAACGGGCAGCCTATCAGGGTGAGGTTCATGGTTCTTGGGGAGGGCGGCGAGGGCCCTTGGACGGTGGGAACGGGTTTCTCTCGCGCACTTAGTCGGCACCGCGCGCGACAGGCTGAAGTTCTCCGAGCATGCCGATCAGTTCATCGAGCGTCGCATAGAAGCGCTCGATGAATTCGCGGCCGATGTGATCTTCGATGGCCCGATAGATGGCCTCGATCTGCGGGGCGAGACGCGCTGCGAGCGCCCGGGCCTTCGGGGTCAGGCTGACCCTGACGCGGCGCTGGTCGCGGGCGAGCCGCTCGCGCCGCACGAGACCGAGGTCATCCATGCGCGCAAGCACGCCAGCAAGGCTCGGGCTCGAGATGCGACAGAACTCGCCGATCTGGCGCGGCTCGAGCGGACCCTTCTCGACCAGCGCCCGCACAATCCGCCACTGCTGCTCGGTCAGGCCATGCTCGTTGAGGACCGGTCGGAAGCATGCGATCACGCTCTCGCGCGCGTGCAGCAGCAAGAGAGGCAGGTTGCGGTGCCGAAAATCACCCGGGTCGATCCGGGCGGGGTCCTGTTTCGAGATTGACACGTTCACATCTTAGTGACTATATTACTAACCTATTAGTGAATCGGGCGCCTGCGCCGTCTGTGTCGCATTCTACGTGTCCGTCGGCGGTCTGTGCGCTATGCTTGACGGCTCGAGGCCCGGGCAGCGCGGACAGCGTGCACCGGCCCGCCGGGCTGAGTCCCGTCGAAAGACCTGCCCGAGCCCAGGAGGCGCCCAGAGAGGAGGAGGGATTCCGTGCGTATCGAACACCTGATCGACGGCAGGTCCGTCACAAGCAGCGCCTATTTCGAGACCGTGAATCCGGCCACGCAAGCGACGCTGGCCGAGGTCGCAAGAGGTGCTGCAGCCGAAGTCGAGTTGGCGGTCGCCGCGGCGCGCGCGGCCTTTCCGGCATGGTCGGGCCGCCCGGCCACCGAGCGCGCGCTCGTCATGCGCAGACTCGGAGATCTCATTGCCAGGCATGTCCCCGATCTGGCCCGCACCGAGACCGAGGACACCGGCCAGTCGATCGCCCAGACTGGCAAGCAACTGGTTCCGCGCGCGGCGGATAATTTCCACTACTTCGCCGAGATGTGCACGCGCGTCGATGGACACACCTATCCGACGCCCACGCATCTGAACTACACCCTGTACCACCCGGTGGGCGTATGTGCCCTGGTGAGTCCCTGGAACGTGCCGTTCATGACGGCCACCTGGAAGGTCGCGCCCTGTCTCGCATTTGGCAACACGGCGGTGCTCAAGATGAGCGAGCTCTCCCCGCTTACCGCAGCGCGCCTTGGCGAACTGGCGCTCGAGGCGGGCGTGCCGGCGGGCGTCTTGAACATCGTGCACGGCTTCGGGCGCGAGGTGGGTGAGCCGCTGTGCTCGCATCCCCTGGTCCGGGCGATCTCCTTCACCGGATCCACCGTGACCGGCAACCGCATCGTCCAGATGGCGGGCCTGAAGAAGTTCAGCATGGAACTGGGCGGCAAGAGTCCTTTCGTGGTGTTCGCCGACGCGGATCAGGAGCGCGCCCTGGACGCTGCGCTCTTCATGATCTTCTCGAACAACGGCGAGCGCTGCACTGCGGGGTCGCGCATCCTGGTGCAGAAGTCGATCTATGCTGATTTCGCCGCACGCTTTGCTGAGCGGGCGCGCCGCATTCCGGTCGGTGACCCCCTTGACGAGAAGACCGTCATCGGGCCTATGATCAGTCCGGCCCATCTGGCCAAGGTGAGGAGCTACATCGAGCTCGGGCCGAAGGAAGGGGCGACCCTGCTTGCCGGTGGAGTAGAGGCCCCGGATCTGCCGGCTGGCGTGCGGCGCGGCAATTTCGTCCAGGCCACNNGCGCTCGCGAACGCCTCGGCTTATGGTCTGTCCAGCTATGTCTGGACCGAGAACCTGTCCCGGGCGCACCGGGTCGCCGCGGCAATCGAGGCTGGCATGTGTTTCGTCAACAGTCAGAACGTGCGCGACCTGCGGCAGCCGTTCGGCGGGACCAAGGCGAGCGGCACGGGCCGTGAAGGGGGCACCTGGAGCTACGAGGTGTTCCTCGAGCCGAAGAACGTCGCGGTCTCCCTGGGTACCCATCCGATCCCGCGCTGGGGTCTCTAGACGGGCGACGGTGCAGGCTCCGGGACGCCCGGTGGCCGCCCGGATGTGGGGCGGGGCGGATCAAGATGAAGGAGACAGAAGCATGGGACAACTCGCACTGGCGGCCAAGATCACGCACGTCCCCTCGATGTACCTGAGCGAACTGGCCGGACCGCGTAACGGATCACGCCAGGACGCGATCGACGGACACGTCGAGATCGCCCGGCGCGCGCGTGCCGCCGGAGTCGACACGCTGGTGGTCTTCGACACCCATTGGCTTGTGAATGCCAACTATCACATCAACTGCGCGCCCCACTTCAAGGGCACCTATACGAGCAACGAGCTGCCGCACTTCATCAGCAACATGCCCTTCGAGTCGCCCGGCAATCCACGCCTGGGTCAGCTGCTTGCGCGGGTGTGCAACGAGCATGGCGTCGAGACGCTCGCCCATGACGCCACGACACTGAATCCCGAGTACGGCACGCTCGTGCCCCTGCGCTACATGAACTCCGACCAGCACTTCAAGGTCATCTCGGTGTCGGCCCTGTGCACGGTGCACTATCTGAACGACAGCGCACGGCTCGGCTGGGCGATGCGGCGGGCGGTCGAAGACCACTACGATGGCTGTGTCGCGTTCCTCGCAAGCGGATCGCTTAGCCACCGCTTTGCCCAGAACGGGCTTGCGCCCGAGTACGGGTTTCGGATCTGGAGCCCCTTTCTCGAAACGCTCGATCGCGAGGTCGTGTCGATGTGGCAGAAGGGGCAGTGGGGGCCGTTTTGCGAGATGCTGCCCGAATATGCCTCGAAGGGCCATGGTGAGGGTTTCATGCACGACACGGCGATGCTCCTCGGCGCGCTCGGCTGGTCTGACTACGAGGGGCACGCGGAGGTGCTCACCCCGTACTTCGGCGCGTCCGGGACCGGCCAGATCAACGCGGTCTTTCCGGTCACACCCCAGAAGGGGTCCGCGGTTCCCGAGCCCCAGGCCTCGCGGGCCCAGCAGTATCGCGCCTTCCCACGCCTCTAGCCGGTTCGCCCGCCACGCCATGCCCCATCTTGTCATCCTCTACACGCCGGACCTCGATGCCCCCACCGACGCCGGTGGCGCCAACATGAGCGCCCTTTGCCGGGCTCTGGCCGACACCATGGTCGCGCAGCAGGACGAGTCAGGCTCGCCCGTCTTTCCGGTCGGCGGGGTACGCGTTCTGGCCTACCCTGCAACCCATTTTGCGCTTGCCGATGGCGGTCACGCCGGGCGTGCGGCCGGCGGCACTGGCGAGTATGCGTTCGTCTATCTGAACCTGCGCATGGCACGCGGGCGCACGAGGGCTGTGCACGAGGCGCTCGGGCTCGCCCTCGAAGCCTGCGTGAAAAGCCACTTCGCGGCGCTGCTCGCCACCCGCCACATCGGCATCACGCTTCAGATCGACGAGGGCAGCGAGGTGTTTGATGCCAAGAACAGTTCGCTACATCCGCTGTTTCGCAGGCCCTAGACCATGCTGCCCGCCGAAACCATCGNNGAGATGACCGTCGAGGATGGTTATGCCATCCAGCGCGCCTGGGTGGGTCTTGAGATCGCCGACGGGCGCAGCATCAAGGGCCGCAAGATCGGCCTGACCTCGCGGGCGATGCAGCAGGCAAGCCAGATCACCGAGCCCGATTTCGCGCCGCTCATGGATGACATGTTTTTTGCCGCAGGCAGCGACATCCCCATGGACCGCTTCATCGCGCCGCGGGTGGAGGTCGAACTCGCCTTCATCCTCGCAGCACCGCTGCGCGGGCCGGGCGTGACACTGTTTGACGTCCTCTCCGCGAGCGCCTATGTGGTCGCCGCCGTGGAGATCATCGATGCGCGCATCGAGCAGTTTGATCGCGAGTCGCGTGCCCCGCGCAAGGTGTTCGACACCATCAGCGATTTCGCGGCGAACGCGGGCATCGTTCTCGGTAGCCGTCCGGTCCGGCCGCTCGATGTCGATTTGCGCTGGGTGGGGGCGCTGCTCTACAAGAACGGCGTCATCGAGGAGTCGGGACTGGCCGCGGCGGTGCTGAATCATCCGGCCAACGGCGTGGCGTGGCTCGCCAACAAGCTCGCTGGCTACGATGAGGAACTCAGGGCGGGTGATGTCGTACTGGCCGGCTCGTTCACACGTCCAAGCCCTGCGGCCGCGGGCGACAGCTTTCACGTCGACTATGGCCCGCTGGGCTCGATTGCATTGCGCTTCGTCTAGGTCCCCTCCGGCGCACCTGTCTGAAGAGCCAGGCCCTTCGCGTCTGCCGGGCCGCTCTTCGGCGAGAGCGGCACGACGCCCTCGCGCGCCAGTTGCAGCGCCTCCCGCAGTACGGCGATGTCGCCGATCTGGTTGGCCAGAAGCAGGATCAGCTTGGCGTTCAAGAGGGCGCTCTCCTCGTCGGAGAGGTCGCGATGCGCCTCGATCAGACTCTCGTAGAAGTCATCGCCCGCCGAGAATGCTCGAAAGTAGCGCTTACCCGGTTCGTGGAAATTGGTCTTCAGGTTCAGGGGCATGCTCGGTTCCTCATTGGCCATGGCCGGTGGCACGCGCCAGCGCCGCTTCGATCGGTCCCCGCTCGGCGCGGCGCCAGCGGGCCGCGACATGCTGGTCCGGGCGGATCAGATAGGTGGTGCCGGGCCGGGCATCGTAGCGCTCGGCAAAGCGCCTCGAGCGATCGACGAAGACGCGCAGACCGTGGCCAGAACTCGCCGCCCGTGCACCGACCAGGACGACCTCGACCGGTACCGGCAGGGCGGCGAGCGCCTGCACCAGCTCGGCGTCGGGGCACTCTGGTGCTTTCGCATCCTCGACATAGACCAGTGCCATGAAGCGGTTGCCCACGCGTTCCAGCAGCCAGAATTCTTCCGCATTTTCAAGCATGGGCGCGTCGTCCATGGGCGCACCGGGCACCATCTCGCCTGTGAAGGTGTCCTCATCCGGCGTATTCAAGGGCGACTCGGTCAGAAACGTCGGCACTGACAGGCGCCCGGAGTTCACAAGTCCCCGGGCAAACTCATGCTCGCGCGCCAGCGCCAGCACCGCATTGCGAAAGGTCAGCGAGGTCTTGCTCTTGGGCGTGATGAAGTCGGTGGAACGGGTCGAATTCATGAGGTTCTCGTCGGCCGCAAAAGTACGTTCCTCCGAATAGGAATCCAGCAGCCTCTCGGGAGCGAGGCCCTCGATGACGAGCTTGAGCTTCCAGCACAGGTTGTCGGTGTCCTGGATCCCCGAATTGGCCCCGCGTGCACCGAATGGGGACACCTGGTGCGCCGCATCGCCCACGAAAAGAAGCCGATCATGACGGAAGCGGCTCATGCGGCGGCACTGGAAGGTGTAGACGCTCACCCACTCGAGCTCAAATGGGCGCTCGTCGCCCAGCATGGCCTGAATCCTCGGGATGACGCGTTCCGGCTTCTTTTCCTCTTCAGGATCCGCGTCCCAGCCGAGCTGGAAATCGATGCGCCAGACGTTGTGGGCCTGGCGGTGCAGGAGTACCGACTGACCGGGATGAAACGGCGGGTCGAACCAGAACCAGCGCTCGGTCGGGAACTCGGCCTTCATCACCACATCGGCGATCAGAAAGCGGTCCTTGAAGACCTGGCCTTCGACCTCCAGGTTCAGCATGCGCCGAATGGCACTGCGCGCCCCATCGCCGACGATGACCCAGTCGGCCTCGAGCTGATAGCTGCCGTCAGGCGTCTCGATGTCGAGCCGTACCCCGTTCGCATCGTGCAGGACGGCCACCACCTTGTTGCGAAACCGGATCTCGAGATTGGGCAGCTCGCGTGCGCGCCTGATCTCGTACTCCTCGAGATAGTACTGTTGCAGATTGATCATGCCCGGACGCTTGTGGTCGGGCTGGGGCCGCAGGTTGAAGCTGTAGACCTCCTGATCCTGGAAGAAGGTTCGACCGACGTTCCAGCTGACCCCGGTCTGGCAGCAGGCTTCGCCCACGCCGATCCGGTCGAGCACCTCGAGGGACCTTTTGGCATAGCACACGCCGCGCGAGCCCTGGGCCACGGTGTCGTCCTCGTCCAGGACGACGACGGCCAGTCCCGACTGTGCAAGCTCGATCGCCGCGGCCAGGCCCACCGGCCCAGCCCCGACCACCAGCACCGGGTGGCGGCGCACCGGCGCCCCCGAGAGCTCCGGGGGTTTGACGTACTCGAACTTCGGGGACTGATAGGTCCTCAGCATCGGCCTCTCCAGCTGCCTTGGGGCGTCGCCTGCGCCTTGACCCTCAGGCTGGCGCCTGCTGCAGTGCGTGCCACATCTCCTTGTCGCGCTCGGCCGTCCAGATGCGGGGATGCTTGATGCCCTTGGCTTCGTCGTAGGCCCGCGTCACGTCGAAGGGCAGACAATGCTCGTAGATGAACACCTGGCCGAACTGCGGATCCATGACGCGGCGCGTATGCGACATCGTCTCGTTCAACGACAGGCCCTGTGCGACCGCCTCTTTCGCGCAGGCGAGGAGCGTGGTGACGAAACTGCGCGTGTAGGCGAGGCCGCTTGCGACGCGTTCGGGCGAGGTCAGGGCCGGTCCGCGACCGGGCACCAGCTTCTCGGCCCCGAGGGCCGCGAGCACATCGAGCGTCGTGGGCCAATCCTCGAGCTGGGCGTCGCCGGTGTAGCAGGCTGCATCAGCTTCGACCAGGTCCCCGGAGAACAGCACCTTCTCCGAGGGTATCCAGACGATCGTGTCGCCACGCGTATGGCCCGCACCCGGGTGCATGATGCGTGCCTCGACGCCCCCCAGCTGGAGCGTGATCGGTCCCTGGAAGACGAGCGTGGGCCAGGTCAGTCCGGGTATGGAATCGAAATTGTTGAACAACCGCGGAAAGCGTTCGTACTCGGACTGCATGTCCTGGGCGCCCCGCTCGACGATCATTTCGTAGGTTCCCTGGCTCGCGATGATCTCCTGCATGCCCTCGGCCCGGTAGGCACTCGCACCCAGCACGCGCACCGCATGGTAATGCGAGAGCACCACGTACTTGATCGGCTTGTCGGTCACCTTGCGGATTTCGGCGATCAGGCTTTGCGCCATCACCGGGGTCGCGAGGGTATCGCAGATCAGCACCGAATCCCCGCCGATGATGACGCCAGTGTTCGGGTCACCCTCGGCCGTGTAGGCCCAGCAGTGCTCTGAGAGGCGTTCAAAGCGGGTCGATTTGACTTCGAGGTCTGCGACTGAGGCGAATTGTTTGGTCATGATGTCTGCATCCTACGTGGGGGTCGACGTGGTCGTCAGAATGGGCGCGGCGAGCACGGGACTGCCGCGGTGCGGCCGCGAGAGGGCTTTGGGCTGCGTCATGAACTGTCTCCGTCAGGCTTGCCTGGATTCCTATCGTACCCCATCACGCGGTGCTTGAAGGCCCAAGCTCCTGCGATGCGCAGCGCGCCGTCCGGGTCCTTGCGAACCGGCTGCAACGCCGAGCGCAGTTTTCGGTGCGCAACCCGTATAGAGTCCGACTCTGGGAACCGTTGCGTCGAAGCCGAATGCTGGAAGAACGGAGCTTTTCTCTGAATCTCCCCATGCCTA
>PLEY01000032.1 GCA_003136595.1 Burkholderiales bacterium | reverse complement strand
ACCGGCTTGTCGCCGATGGCGGGTAGGACGTCCTTGTCGAGGACGCGACGGATGTTGCGCGGCTCGCTGTTCGTCCGGGTCACGACGTCCGCGTACCAGAGGTTCGCAAATGCCGCGACGGTGTCGGTGGCGCGTCCCGCCTGCGCGACCCTCTCCGCCTGTTTGGCGGCCGCCGGCGACTGGCCGTGGGCGATCAGCGCCCGGCACTGCTCGCGCCACAGGCGGGCTTGGCTAAGCGTGTGCGCGGGGTATTCGCCGAGTGTCACCCGCTCCTTCTTCGAGCCCCGGCCGCCCAGCCGGTACTGCATCCGCCAGACCGTCTTGCCGGTCGGCTGCACTTCAACGTAGAGCCCGCCTCCGTCCGCGAGCTGATAGGCGCGCTCTTTCGCCTGCAAACGCTGGAGTTTCGTGTCAGTGAGTGCCATGCGTGCCCCCATGGAAAAAAGCGCGGGGCACCCATGGGGGCACAGTAACAAGGCTTCCCCTGGATGGCAATGGACGAAAGTGAGGTGAAATGCCTGAAAAATAGGCACTTCGTGAAACCTTCGCGGATGACTCCGGACGTCCCCGGACGTCTCGCTATTTTCCGATACAAAAGTGGCCAAATATCTCGCCTAGCAGGTCATCCGAGGTGAATTCGCCAGTGATCCGGGCCAGATCCTCCTGCGCGAGCCTGAGCTCCTCGGCCAGCAGTTCCAAGGCGCTGTCCGAGTCGCCGGCGTGGGATACGGCGCAGTCGACGTGGGCGCGGGCGTCGCGCAGCCCCTCCAGGTGGCGGGCGCGCCCCAGGAACACCGTCTCGCCGCCCGGATGCCAGCCGGCCAGTGCCAGAATCTCGCGGCGCAGCAACTCAACCCCCGCGCCAGTGCGTGCGGAAAGATAAATGCGCTCGCCTTCAACGCGTGACGCGCCATCCGTCAAGTCCACCTTGTTCATGACGATGCGGCGGGGTGGCCGGTCCGGCAGCGAGGCTGCAATCTCCAGATCTTCTGCACGATCGCCTGTAGAGGCATCGCGCAATTGCAAGATGATGTCGGCCTCGGCGATTTCGCGCCAGGAGCGCTCGATTCCCAAGCGCTCAATCGGATCTTCCGTGGCGCGCAGTCCTGCAGTGTCGACAATCTGCAATGCCACACCCTCGATCTGGATGGCCTCGACGACCCGGTCCCGTGTCGTGCCAGCGATGGGCGTGACAATCGCCACCTCGGCCTCGGCCAGTGCATTCAAAAGACTCGATTTGCCTACGTTGGGGCGACCGGCCAGCACGATCTTCAGTCCCTCGCGCAACAAGGCACCCTGCTGCGTGCGATCCAGCAGATCCGCGAGACTCGCCTGTATCCGAGCGAGTTTTTCAAGAGCATCGGAGTTCTGCAGGAACTCAATCTCCTCCTCGGGAAAGTCCAGGGTCGCCTCAATCTCGGTGCGCAGTCCGATCAGCGCAGCCACCAATGCATGGACCTTGGCGGAGAACTGACCGCCGAGCGCGGCCTGGGCGCTACGCACGGCAGCTTCGGTGCTCGCTTCGATCAGGTCTGCGACCGCCTCGGCCTGCAGCAGATCGAGCTTGCCGTTCAAAAAGGCGCGGCGCGTGAATTCGCCGGGCTCCGCGAGGCGCAACCCCGCCGGCTCGCCGGCCGCAAGACAGCGCTCAAGTAACATCTGCAACACAGTGGGGCCACCGTGTGCCTGGAGTTCCAGGACGTCCTCACCGGTGTAGGAATTCGGTCCGGGAAAGAACAGCGCAATGCCGTGATCGATCGCGGTTCCATCGTCCCCCACAAAGGGCCCGAAGTGCGCGAGGCGCGGCTTGAGACCCACGGAACATACGGCCCACATGACGGGCGCTGCGGCCCGACCTGAAAGCCGCACGATCCCGATCCCGCCCCGCCCTGGCGGGGTAGCGATCGCCACGATCGGATCGAGATCAGAGGATATCGTCGCCATCGTTACGCGCAGTCACCCCATTTGCAGGAGACGCGCACCCGCTCGCAGAACGTGCGAGAAGCCGGGCGCGGGGTCCTCTCAGGTTTTAGCGGTGCCACCACCCAGCATGCGGGTGATCTGCCACTGCTGCGCGATTGACAGCAGGTTGTTCACCACCCAGTAAAGCACGAGGCCTGCCGGGAAGAAGAAGAACGTCACGCCAAACACGAGCGGCATGACCATCATCATCTTCGCCTGTACCGGATCGGGCGGCGCCGGATTCAGCTTGTACTGCACAAACATCGACGCCATCATCACCGCGGGCAGGATATAGAACGGATCCGGAGCCGCCAGATCGTGAATCCAGCCGATCCATGGTGCGCCGCGCATCTCGACGCTCGCCGAGAGGACCGAATAGAGCGAAATGAAAACCGGAATCTGGACCAGCACGGGCAGACAGCCGCCGGCGGGATTGATCTTCTCGGTCTTGTAGAGTTCCATCATCGCCTGGTTCATCTTGGCACGGTCGTCCTTGAAGCGTTCCTGGATGACCTTCAGCCGCGGCGCGACGTTTTTCATGCGGGCCATGGACCGGTAGCTCGCAGCCGAGAGCGGATAGAAGGCGAGCTTGATAAGGATGGTGAGCATGATGATCGCCGCACCCCAGTTACCGAGCACATGCTGGAGGTTTTCGAGCAGCCAGAACACGGGACGGGCGAGGATGGTCGTCCAGCCGTAGTCACGCACCAGGTCAAGACCCGGTGCCACCTTCTCCAGAAGGCGCTGCTCTTCCGGCCCGACGAACAGTTGGGCCTCGTTGGTCACCGAGGCGTTGGGCGCGAGGACACCGAGGTCCATCAAAGCCGCGGCCCGAAAGGTCGGAGGGGTACCGGGAATCTGTTCAGTGAGGTAGCTTCTCTTCTCGCCCTCCTTCGGGATCCAGACCACGGCGAAATAGTGCTGAAGGATCGCCACCCATCCGTCCTCGGAGGAGCGCGGCAGGGTCGCCTTGTCCTTGCCCTTCTCGATGTCCTCGAACGAGATTTTCTGGAATTTCTCGGACGAGCTGTACTCCGCGGGTCCGTAGTAGGGGCTATAGAAACGCATCGTGCCTTCGGGCTTGCTCGCATCCCGGACGAGTTGCAGGTACAGCTTGGGATCGAGCGGATGATCGGTGAGATTGGTGACCTGGTGACGAACCCCGATCTCGTAGCTGCCGCGAGTGAAAATGAACGTCTTCACGAGCCGCGCGCCGCCCCCTTCAGCCGAGAAAGAGACCTCAAGGTGGTCCTGCCCGTCCGAAAGCGCGGTAGGTCCCGGCAGCACGGTGAACTCCGTATGGTGGGACGGCAGACCCGCCTCACCGACCAGTCCGCTCTGCGCCACATAGGTACGGCCGGCTGATTTCTCCAGAAGCACCATGTTCTTCTCAGGATCAAGCGTGTCACGATGTTTCAGGAGCTCGACACGGTCGATCTCGGCGCCCAGACTGCTCACATCCACGCCCAGCAGATCAGTCCGTATCGCGACCGTCTGGATTGGTGCGCTGGGTTTCGCAACGCTACCCGGGGTGGCTTGGCTGGTGTCGGGCGCACCGGGAATCGCCCCCGTTGGCGCTGTGGCCGCTGGCGCTATCGCCGCGGGGATATCGTTGCTCAGCCCGGCCCGACCCGACAGGGTGGCAGGGGCCGGCCCGAAGAACATGGATGCGTGCCCGGTGTAATGCTGCCAGCTGTCCCACAGACCAAACAGCGAAATGGATAAGATGACCCAGAGGATCATGCGTCGAGAGTCTGTCATAGGGATCGGGGAGAGTGGTCCTGCGGGTCAGAAGTGTGAGTGGCCGTCGCAAGGCGGTGGCGGAACCGGATCATACCCTCCCCTGTGCCAGGGATGGCAGCGGCCGACGCGACGCAGTGTCAATACACCCCCGCGCACGATGCCGTGGCGTCTGATCGCCTCGCTCGCGAAATTTGAACAGGACGGCTCGAATCGGCAGCGTCGTCCGAGCCACGGACTGAGCACGAGCTGATAGAGGCGAATGAGAAAGATCAGGAGTTTTCGCATCGCGACCCCGGGCGCTGCCGCACAAGCCTTTGGAATAGTTCTCCCAGGAGAACGGTGGCATCATGCCGGCAGTTTTGCTTCAGTTCAGCAAGCCCGACCGCTTTGGGTCTGCTGGTCAGGCGCACCACGAGGTCCCAACCCGACTCGTCGGCGAGAGGAGCCAGACGCGCGGTGCGGAACGTTTCCCGCCAGATCCGCCGAATGGCGTTGCGTCGCACTGCATGGCCTTCAAACCGCTTGGGAATGACCAATCCGAGCCTCCAGCCACGATCGTTTGGGAGCACGTGCAAGGCAAAGAGGCCACTGCGGACCATGGGGCGATTGCACAGCGTCGCCTCGAACTGATGGGGCCTCGTTAGGCGCCGCTCCCGTCCGAATCCCGCGCCAGGTCGCAGCGCAGCGGGCGAAGGGGGCAGACTGTCGTGGTCCCGGCTAGACGGCGAGACGATGGCGGCCCTTGGCGCGCCGGGCGCGGATCACGCTGCGACCGCCCTTGGTTTTCATGCGAACCAGAAAACCGTGGGTGCGCTTCCTCCGCACGACGGATGGTTGATAAGTGCGTTTCATAATTCACCCTGAGAAAATTTCAGCTAAAAACCTGAAATTAAACACAATTTCTTGGTCACTTGTCAATTCGACCGGCGCCTGAAGCAGCCGGGTCGGCGGCGCAATGCTCGGCAAGGAGGCTGTGGATAACTTTGCTTTCGAGGGCCCGTTCGCGGTAAAATTACTGCTTGGCCTCGTCATTGCCGGGGAAACCCGAAAACAGCTGCGACTCCAAAAACGGCCTGCCTCGCGGGCTTGGCAGACAGCGGGTCAAACGAACATGAACAGGGCAAGATGAAGATTGCCACCCGGCATCGGCACAGCCGCGGGCCAGGCAAAAATCGATTTCCTCACTGTCCTCGCCAATGGGATGGTGCGAAAGCCACACGAACATTAACACCACCGGAACCCCGAAGCACCCATGAGCGATTTTTGGCGTTCCTGCACCCAGCAACTGCGTGACGAACTGACGCCACAGCAATACAACGCTTGGATCAAGCCCCTGACGGCCGGGGAGTTTCGCGATGCCGACCGGGTGCTGCGCATCGGTGCCCCGAACCGGTTCAAGCTGGATTGGGTCAAGAGCCAGTTCGCGGACCGGATTGGCACCATGGCGGCAAACTTCTTCGAAGGTCCCGTTCAGCTCGAATTCTTCCTTGACGCCAAAGCGCTCGAGCGCGAGGTGTCCCCTGCGGCGGCAAGCGTGGGCAACGGTTCGGCTGAGCCGGCGCGGCAAAACGGGGCAACACCGCATGCGGTTGCGGTCAGCGAGGTTGCGCTGGCGCCGGACCGCTCGCGGCTGAATGTGGACCTCACGTTCGATAACTTCGTCACCGGCAAGGCCAATCAGCTGGCCCGGGCGGCCGCGCTTCAGGTCGCCGACAACCCCGGTACATCCTACAACCCGCTGTTTCTCTACGGAGGGGTGGGACTCGGCAAGACTCACCTGATCCAGGCGATCGGCAACCAGCTTCTGGCGCGCGATCCGCAGGCGAATATCCGCTATATCCATGCCGAGCAGTTCGTGGGTGATGTGGTGAAGGCCTACCAGCGCAAGGCGTTCGAGACCTTCAAACACTATTACCACTCGCTGGACCTGCTGCTGATCGACGATATCCAGTTCTTCTCCGGCAAGAACCGCACCCAGGAGGAGTTCTTCTACGCCTTCGAGGC
>PLEY01000155.1:9414-10898 GCA_003136595.1 Burkholderiales bacterium | reverse complement strand
CCGTCGGCGCGGTCATCTCCAGTTTGCCGCTGCTGAATTTTCCCAAGGCAAAGGCGGACGCGCTTGCGCAAAAAATTCGCGCCGTCCTTGAACCGCGCGGCCGCCTCGTCCAATACAGTTACCATCTCGTGAAAGATCGCAGCCGGGGCGCGGACGACTTCCGGCTGCTTGCCTCCAAAATCGTTTGGTGGAACCTGCCGCCCGCGCGCGTCCACGTTTTTCAGAAATAATTGGGAGGGTCGCCGTGTCGGCGAACCTAAATCAGTTTCAATTTTAGGGACGGCGGCACGCCGTCCGTCCCGCAATTTAGAATTGTTCTAAATCTTGACTTGCCGTCTCCCTGCGCTAAATTTCCCCGCGATGAAGGCGCGCAGCCACCACGAAGACGAACAGCACCTGACCGAACAGTTGGGCGCGACCGGCCTGCGCCTCACGCCGCAGCGCCAGCAAGTCTATGACGTGCTGCGCCACAAGCGTGATCATCCGACCGCCGAGGAAGTTTTCATCCGCGCCAAACACGGCATGCCCGACATTTCCATGGCCACGGTATATAACTGCCTGGATGCCCTGGTGAAAAGCGGGCTGGCACGCCAGGTGACGCTGGAGCGCGGGGCGACCCGGTTCTGTCCGAACATGGAGGAGCACTGCCATTATTATTGCGACGCCTGCGGCGAGGTGTTTGACGTGCCCCTGCCCGCCGACACCTCCGCCCTCCCCCATCCCCGGGGGTTCAAGGTGGATCACTATGACATCGCCGTTCACGGCCGGTGCGCGGCCTGCGCCGGCAAACCCAAGAAATAATTTCCATGAGCACCGCCACTGAGACAATTGAGGAGCTGGTCAAAACCGAGTATAAATACGGTTTCTTCACCGACGTCGAGACGGAGTCCGCCCCGCCCGGGCTGAGCGAGGACACCATCCGCCTGATTTCGCGGAAGAAAAACGAGCCCGAATGGCTCACCGAATGGCGCCTGAAAGCCTACCGCCACTGGCTCACCCTCACGGAACCGGACTGGCCGAAGGTGCATCACGAAAAAATCAATTACCAGGACATCGTCTATTACTCGGCCCCCAAGCAAAAAAAAGACGCGCCCAAAAGCCTGGACGAGGTGGATCCGAAGCTGCTCGAGACCTACGAGAAACTGGGCATCCCCCTGCGGGAGCGCGAACGCCTGGCCGGCGTGGCCGTGGATGCGATTTTTGACAGCGTCTCGGTGGGCACCACGTTCCGCAAGCAACTCGCCGAAAAGGGCGTGCTCTTCTGCTCCTTCAACGAGGCGGTGCATGACCACCCCGAGCTGGTGAAAAAATACCTGGGCTCGGTCGTGCCCTACACGGACAATTTTTTCGCCGCCCTCAATTCGGCCGTCTTCACCGACGGTTCGTTCTGCTACATCCCCAAGGGCGTGCGCTGTCCGATGGAACTGTCCACCTATTTCCGCATCAATGCGGCCAGCACCGGGCAGTTCGAGCGCACGCTCATC
>PLEY01000155.1:0-9330 GCA_003136595.1 Burkholderiales bacterium | reverse complement strand
TCACCTGGAAATATCCGAGTTGCATCCTGCTGGGCGACCATTCCGTGGGCGAGTTTTATTCCGTGGCCGTCACCAACAATTACCAGCAGGCCGACACCGGCACCAAGATGATCCATATCGGCCGCAACACCACCAGCACGATCGTCTCCAAGGGCATTTCCGCCGGGCATTCGAACAATACCTATCGCGGCCTGGTTCGCATCCTGCCCCGCGCTTCCGGCGCGCGGAACCACACCCAGTGTGATTCCCTGCTGATCGGCGACCTTTGTGGCGCTCACACCGTGCCCTATATCGAATGCCGCAATCCCGGTGCGAAGGTGGAGCACGAAGCCACAACATCGAAGATCGCCGAGGATCAGCTCTTCTACTGCCGCCAGCGGGGCCTTTCGGAGGAGGAGGCGGTCGGCATGATCGTCAACGGCTTCTGCCGCGAAGTGCTGAAAGAACTGCCCATGGAATTCGCCGTGGAAGCGCAAAAGCTGCTGGCGGTGAGCCTGGAAGGCTCCGTGGGCTAACGAACAAAAGTTCTTTGCTTCTTTCTTCCGAGAAAGAAGTCCTTCCTTCCTCCACATTGACAACCACGACCGTCCCGATGTGCATCCCCTCCAACAAAGGGGTGGTTATGGGTGCTCTGGACGGCGTGCGAGTACTGGATCTGACCCGCGTCCTGGCCGGTCCCTGGTGCACCCAGCTGCTAGCCGACCTGGGCGCCGAGGTCATCAAGATCGAGGATGAGGGCGCGGGCGACTATGCACGTACCATGGGCTTGATGCGCCATGAGACGAGCGCGTACTTTCTCGCGATCAACCGCAACAAGTCGTTTGTGACCCTGAACCTGAAGGATGCGGCGGACCACGCCACGTTCCTTGCGATGGTGCGCGCAGCCGACGGCCTGATCGAGGGCTTTCGCCCCGGTGTCATGGCGAGGCTCGGGCTCGACTACGCGACGCTTGCGCTTTTGAACCCGGCTCTCGTGTACTGCTCGATCACGGGTTACGGCCAGAGCGGACCGCTCGCTAAGAAGGCCGGACACGACATCAACTATGCCGGCTACACGGGCGTGCTGGAGCAGACGGTGGGTCCGGATGGGACACCGGCGCTGTGGGGCCTGCAGATCGCCGACCTCCTCGGTGGCGCGCAGAGTGCAGTGATCGGCATGCTCGCGGGCCTGATCGACGCCCGTGCGAGCGGGCGCGGCCGGATGGTCGACGTCTCCATGACCGATGCCGTGTTCGCACACAACGTGATGGGCATCGCGGCCGTGAATGCGCTCGGACACAGCGTGCCGCCCGGGAGCGACCTGCTGACGGGGGGTGTGCCGTGCTACAACGTGTATGCGACCGCCGACGGCCGGCACCTCGCGGTCGGCGCGCTTGAGGCCAAGTTCTGGGATGCGCTGTGCGAGCTCCTCGCGCGCCCGGATCTAAAGCCCGCGCATTGGACACGGGGCCAGGTCGTGGGAGGTGCCGAGGCGCGCGCGGTGCAGCAGGAACTCCAGAGCCTCTTTCGCACACGTCCGCTCGCCGAATGGAGCGCGCTTTTCGCGGAGCACGACTGCTGCGTCACCCCGATCCTGCGCACCGAGGAGGCGCTCGCGCATCCGCTTTTCCAGGAACGTGGCATGGTGGTCGAGTCAGAGGATCCGATCGAAGGCCGGCTGCGTACGGCGGCCCCGCCCATCCATTTCTCAGAGCCTTTCTTCGAGGTCAGGAACCGGGCCAAGCCTGCGGGCGCCGATCAGGAGGCGGTTCTGGAGCGCCTTGGGATCCGCACCGAACCAAAGTAGGGCGGGCGCGGCCCTATTTCGAGTCGATGATGGCCACAAGCAGGCTGCAGGGCGCGATCTCGATCAAAGTCCGGGTGACCGATCCGCGCCACCAGCGCTCCGCCCAGGAGCCGGCCTTGCGGTGGCCGATGACGATCAGATCCGCACCCCATTCCTTGGCCACGCGCGCGATCTCGTCGACCGGCTCGCCGAAACTGAGCTGGCCCTGGCAGGCGAAGCCGCGCTCGCGCAGGGTGTGGATGCCTTCCTCGAGGATCTTGCGAAAGCGCTCTTTCTCCGTCTCGAGCGTGTCGGTCGGAATGAAGCCCTCCCCGACGTAGACCGGGGGCATGGCGGGTGTGACGGCGAGCAGCTTGATTTCTGCCTGCATCAGGTTGGCCACATCGCCGCACTCGAGCAGAGCCTGTCCGCCCGAATTGGACCCGTCAAAGGCAAGCAGGATTCGTTTGTACATGGCGCACCTCCAAGCTTGGGAACAAGATCAGAACATTCCGCCAGTCCCGGCTTTTGTGCAATCCGGGTTATCTCGCCTTCCTCGGGGATTGACGATCCTCGGGCGCGGTACACGACGCCCTTGCACAAACCGGGCCACCCGCCCCCGGCCGCCGCGTGGCCTAGGGTTGGCTCGCGTCGGCCGTCTTCGGCAGCTCGACCGCCTTCTCGTTGATCTGGACCTTCATGCGCTTTTTGATGCCCTCGAGATAGGACGAGAACTCCAGCTCCCCGGAGGCCCGCGCAAGCTGCTCTTTGAGGTTCGCATCGCGCGCCGGATCGGCCGCCGCGGGAGTGTCCACCTTGGCGATGCGAAACACCGCGTAACCAGTGCCAGGCAGGGAGACACCGCAGTAGGCCGGCAGCTTCGTCACATCGGCCTTGAAGATCTCCTTGACGGCTGCGACCGGGATCGGGCCCGGCTTGGAACGCGTCACCGCGACCACGGCTCCGAAACCACTGTCGCCCGGCTCCTTCTCGAGCGCTGCAAGGCGCGCCCGGCCGGCCTCCTCGGCGAGGGCGCGCGCGCGCTCGGTGACAAGCGTCTTGCGGACCGCCTCGCTGACATCGGCGAGCGCCTTGGTGTAGCCCGCCGTGTAGGACTCCACGCGCGCGGCCGCGACGGTGCCCGGCGCCACGTCCACGGCCTCGGTGTTGTGCTGCTTCTTCAAGACATCGTCAGTGAAGAGGGCGGCCCGCAGCTTATCGTTGTTCAGGGGATTCTTCGGGCCGAGCGCCGGGTTGGCAAGCCGCGTCACGCCGTCTTGCGTCTGGACCTTCAGGCCGAACTTCTCCGCGGTGGGCGCAAGGCTGTCGGCCTGGTTGTAGACCATGTTGCGAAAATCCTCAGCCCCGTTCGCGTAGCGGGTCGCAGCCAGGCGCTTGCGCAGATCCGACTCGATCTGCGGGCGCACCTGGTCGAGCGCCCGCACCGAACCCGGGCGGATCCCTGTGGCTTCAATGATGTGGTATCCGAACTCGGTCTGGACCGGCTCGCTGATCTCGTTTTGCTTGAGCTTGAAAAGCGCGTCCGAAAACGGCGTGACGTAGGCGTTCGCCGCCGCCCAGTCGAGGTCCCCGCCCTTCTCTGCCGACCCTTCATCCTCCGAATACTGCTTGGCGAGCTTTGGGAAGTCGGCCGGATTGGCCCGCAGCTTCGCCAGGATCTCCTGCGCGCGCGCGCGGGCCTTTTCCTTGTCGGCATCGCTCGCGTCCTTGGCGACCTTGATCAGGATGTGACTCGCCCGGCGCTGCTCGGGCACGACGAACTTGTTCTGGTTTTCGTTGTAGTAGGTCTTGATCTCGTCCTCGGTCACGGTGAGACCGGCGGCCAGGGCGGCCTGGTCGAGCACCACGTACTGGACTTTGACCTGCTCGGGGACCTGGAACTCGGCGAGGTGGGTGTCGTAGTATTTCTTGACCTCGTCATCGCTCACCTTGACCTGCGCGACATAGTCTGCGGTCTTGAAGTCCTGCTGCTGCACCTCGCGCGTCTGACCGAGCGCAGCACCCAGATACACCACGAGCGACTTGGGTACGAGACTCGAGGAGGGGATCGTCGATGCAATCTCGCGCATCAGGATGCCGCGCCTCACCTCGGCCAACAGCTGGTCGCGCGTGTAGCCCGATGCCGCCAGCAGGCGGTCGTAGGCGGCCACATCGAGTTTGCCATCGGCACCGTAGAGGCGGCGGATCTCAGGCATGGCAGCGACTTCGTCGCGCACCTGGGCGTCGCTCACGGTCAGCTTGTCGCGCACGATCTCGCTGGCCAGAACGCGGTCCGAGATCAAGGTCTGCAGGGTCTGGGCGCGGGCCTCGGGGGTGTCGAGCATCTTCGGGTCGACCGAGGAGCCCATGATGCGTTGCATGCGCTCGAGTTCCTTGCGCTGCTGGCCCTCGAAGTCGGTGTCAGTGATGGGCTGGCCGTCGACCTGTGCGAGGCCCGCACCCGTGTCCCGATCGTGCATGTAGCTTTGCACCCCCCACAAGGCAAACGAGGGCAGGATCAGGATCAACAGCAGCAGCTGCATGAGGCGCTGATGGTTTCGGATGAAATCGAACATGGAACGACCTTTTCGAATACGGCACAGAAGTCACTGCAAGGCCCGTTTCCGGACGTTTCCGGACGTTTCCGGCCCGTGTCCGGCCGTTGCAGCGCGGCGCACCGTCACGCGGGAGAAGACGCATCCCCGGTCCGCGCCCGCGCGGCCCCGCCTGGCTTCTGGATTCCCCACGAGCTTCGGTGCAGCTCTTCGGGAAGAGACCCGCCTTCGGCCGCTGACATGGCAGGCCCGGCGATGAGGGTCGAATTAAACCATGGTTTGCCCCCTCGGGCAATTTGCAGGATTCCTCGCGTGGCCCCTGGCGGCGGAGAGGCGCGTGCCGATTTGAAGCACCGGCAGCAGGCAGGCGCTAGCTGGCCGCTTCCAGCCAAAGGCGAAGGGCTGGCACACGGCAAGACTCGACCTTATACTGACCCAAGACACCTGACCACTTAGGGGGAAAACCATGGGCCACCACGGCGGCGGCTGGTTGCTCTTCTCGCTCGTCATTCTGTTCCTCGCGATCTATCCCTATATACGCATCCTCCAGAAGGCGGGCTATTCCGGCTGGTGGATCCTGTTGGGGTTCATCCCGCTGGTGAACCTGGTCATGCTGTGGGTGTTCGCCCTGTCCGACTGGCCCGCCCTGCGCAATCAGCGCGGCACCTAGTCCAGGCCGACACTCGGGACGGTGTAGCCGCAGGGCGAAGGCCCGTGAAAGTTCTGGAAGACGGTCTTAGAACCCCCTGCCTTTAGGCATGGGGAGATTCAGACAGTGCGGCAGGCGTCTGGAACTACAGACTTCGGACGCTCCTCGCGTTGTCGCTTGCCCTTTTGTCCGAAATTTGTATATAAATTTCGGACAGGTGCAGAGCGATGTCAGACACAAACGACCAGATTTCAGCGTTGATCGATGCAGGGCTAGGGCGGGTCTGGGTGCCAGCGGATTTCGCGTCGCTGGGCAGCCGCGCCGTGATCGACAAGACCTTGCAGCGCATGGTCGCGCGCGGCGAGCTGCGCCGGATCGACCGGGGCCTTCATGACCGGCCCGCGATCAACCGCCTGACCAAGCGCCCTTCGACGCCNNGGCCTGACCGATGCCGTACCGGCCCGCGTCACGATCTACTCCGACACCCGTCGCCGCTCCATCAGGCTCGACAAGCAGCTGATCGAATTCAAGCTCGCGGCCCCGAGCCGCCTCTACTGGGCGGGCCGCCCGGCCATGCGGGTCGTTCAGGCTCTGCACTGGCTCAAGGACATGCTGCCCACAGACGGCGACAAGGCCAGAAAGACGCTGGCCCGTCTCCTGCGCGATCCCAAGCACGGCGATGCGATCAGCAGCGATCTGGCGCAGGGCTTCAGCGTGCTGACCGGCTGGATGCAAACCTTCCTGCGAACGGTGCCGGGCTTTGACCCCGCAGCCCCCCCTCGCCTGCACCGCCCAAAGCAACACGGCGGAAGACACCCCCGTAGAAGCAAAAGCAGAAACAGCCCGAGAGTGCGCGATGAACGAAGCCTATAACGAGGTCATCGCGGCCAGCGACCGGGACCGCAACGCGCTCTTCGCCGAGGCCGCTGCACGGCTTGGCACGGCAGTCCAGAACGTCGAGAAAGACTTCTGGGTCTGCTGGACGCTCGATGCCCTGTTCAACGGCATGGATGCCGGAAGCCCGCGCCTGCTCTTCAAGGGCGGCACGTCGCTCTCAAAGGCTTTCGGCCTCATCCCGAGGTTCTCCGAAGACATCGACATCACGGTGTTCCGCGAAGACATCGCTCTGCAGTGAAGATCGAGGCAGGCGCGAAGTCAGCGCTCGACCCGCACACGGTCGCTTCGGTCGTCCCCTACGTTGCCGCCGATCTCGACCTTGATCTGCGCGTGCCGGGCGTCGTCACGGTCGAAGCCGAGCAGACCTTCTGGGACAAGGTCATCATCCTGCACGGTCTGCGGCAATGGTTTGATCGGCGCGGCGTGCTTCGCCACGGCGGGCAGCGCGTCGCGCGCCATTACTACGACGTTTATCAGCTCCTGAAGAACGAACGGTCACCGGCACGGCTTGAGAACCGCGCACTTGCAGCGGATTGCGCGACGCATGCCCGGCTCTTCTTCGGCAGCAACGACCTCGGCCTCGAAACGGCAGCGCGCGGGACCTTCACGCTCATGCCCGCGCAGCCGATGCGCGACGCGCTGCGCGCCGACTACGCTGCCATGACGGGCATGATCTTTGGCGATGCGCCTTCGCTCGATGCCATCCTGGCGAGCGTAGAAGAGGTCGAGCGCCGCGTGAACGGGTGAGCCTGACCGTGCTTGTCGCAGCCTGACGCGGCGGCAGAGCGACGGGGGTGCAAAGGGGGGTAGAAAGAAAAAACGGGCCGCGCGGGCCCGTTTTCCTTAAACATTGGCGGAGTGGACGGGACTCGAACCCGCGACCCCCGGCGTGACAGGCCGGTATTCTAACCAACTGAACTACCACTCCNNTGGTGGGTGCTGAGAGGCTCGAACTCCCGACCTACGCCTTGTAAGGGCGCCGCTCTACCAACTGAGCTAAGCACCCCCGATGTTTTGTGCGTGCTAGATGGATGCAGCCCGCTGCACATAACCTTGAACGCTCATAGGCGCGCAGCGAAGCCTGCTAGTTTACAGCATCCTTTAGCGCTTTGCCAGCCTTGAACTTCGGGACCTTCGCGGACTTGATCTTGATGCTCGCACCTGTGCGGGGATTGCGCCCGGTACGCGCTGCGCGCTTACCCACGGAGAATGTACCGAAGCCCACAAGCGTGACAGTGCCACCCTTCTTCAGAGTGGACTTGACGGCACCGACGACCGATTCGAGAGCACGACCCGCAGCCGCCTTGGAAATGTCAGCGGACTTTGCGATGTGATCGATCAGTTCTGTTTTGTTCACTTGGATCCCCCTCGGTAGATTTGGTGGTTCGAGGCTGAGCGCTCGAATGGTGTGCGCTTGGTGGGCGCAGCGCGCAGGGTGTGCGCAGAGGGGGTTATTAGAGCAATCCGCAAACCCTTGTGTCAAGCGCTTTTCGGGCGAGATCGTCCATGCAAAGCGCGTGATTTCTAATGCGGCGATGACGCATGCATCACGCGTTGGCACGACACGACCAAGCGCATATTGAAGGCGCACTTGACGCACAAGGAACATTGTCACGCCGCCATGAAAAAAGCCCATGCGCTTTGGCGCATGGGCTTCGGAGCGGCGGGATGCCTTAGGCTTCAGTGCTTGACCACTTCGCCTTCGACCTTGCCTTCGGCCGGCACGATAGCGGGCGCCGCCGGCGCCGCGACCACGGGTTCTTCCTCGGGCAGAGGCGAGGGATGGCGCTCGAGTGCAATTTCCAGGACCCGGTCGATCCACTTCACCGGAATGATCTCGAGCTTGTTCTTCACGTTATCAGGGATCTCCGGCAGGTCCTTGACGTTCTCCTCGGGAATGAGGACCGTCTTGATGCCCCCACGGTGCGCGGCCAAGAGCTTCTCCTTGAGCCCACCGATCGGCAGCACCTCGCCGCGCAGGGTGATCTCGCCGGTCATGGCGACATCGGCGCGCACCGGAATGCGCGTGAGCGCCGAGACGATCGCGGTCGTGATGGCGATGCCTGCCGACGGCCCGTCCTTCGGCGTCGCCCCTTCCGGCGCGTGCACGTGGATGTCGCGCTTTTCCCAGGCGTCATCGGCGATGCCAAGACGCCGCGAACGCGAACGCACCACCGAGCGCGCTGCCTCGACCGACTCCTTCATGACGTCGCCAAGCGAGCCCGTACGCTGGATCGTGCCCTTGCCCGGCATGGTCACCACTTCGATCGTCAAGAGGTCGCCCCCCACCTCGGTCCAGGCGAGGCCGCTCACCTGCCCGACCTGATTCTCCTTCTCCGCCATGCCAAAGTTGTAGCGACGCACGCCGAGGAACTTGTCGAGATTGCGCGCGGCGACCTGGACCTTGCCCTCGTGCTTCTTCAACAGGAGCATCTTCACGACCTTGCGGCAGATCTTGGAGATCTCGCGCTCGAGGGCACGCACACCCGCCTCGCGCGTGTAGTAGCGGATGATGTCGCGGATCGCGCTCTCACCGATCACGAGTTCCTCACCCTTGACGCCGTTGTTCTTCATCTGCTTGGGCAGCAGATAGCGCAGGGCGATCGACAGCTTCTCGTCCTCGGTATAGCCCGACAGGCGGATGATCTCCATGCGGTCGAGGAGCGCCGGCGGGATGTTAAATGAGTTCGAGGTGGCGACGAACATCACGTCGGACAGATCGAAATCGACCTCGACGTAGTGGTCCTGGAATGTGTGGTTCTGCTCCGGATCGAGCACTTCGAGCAGGGCGGAGGCCGGATCGCCGCGGAAGTCCATGCCCATCTTGTCGACTTCGTCGAGCAGGAACAGGGGATTGCGCACGCCGATCTTCGAGAGGCTCTGCAGTATCTTGCCCGGCATCGAGCCGATGTAGGTACGACGATGGCCGCGGATCTCAGCCTCGTCGCGCACGCCGCCCAATGCCATGCGCACGAACTTGCGGTTCGTCGCGCGCGCGATCGATTGGCCGAGCGAGGTCTTGCCGACGCCCGGCGGCCCGACCAGGCACAGGATCGGCGCCTTGACCTTCTCGACGCGCTGCTGGACAGCGAGATATTCCACGATCCGATCCTTGACCTTCTCCAGTCCGTAGTGATCCTCCTCGAGGACCCGCTCGGCAAACTTCAGGTCGTGGGTCACCTTGCTCTTTTTCTTCCAGGGCAGGTTCACGACCACGTCGAGATAGTTGCGCACCACCGTCGCCTCGGCCGACATGGGCGACATGAGCTTGAGCTTCTTCAGTTCAGCCTCGGCCTTCAGGCGCGCTTCCTTGGGCATGCGTGCGGCCTGGATCTTCTTTTCGAGCTCCTCGATGTCGGCGCCGTCCTCGCCCTCACCGAGCTCCTTCTGAATGGCCTTGACCTGCTCGTTCAGGTAGTACTCGCGCTGACTCTTTTCCATCTGCTGCTTGACGCGGCCGCGGA
>PLEY01000042.1:29930-46903 GCA_003136595.1 Burkholderiales bacterium | reverse complement strand
AGGTTGTATTCCGTGCTGTCGCCACCCCAGTGGATCAGATCCCCGGATCCGTTGGTGCCGTTGATGATGAGATTGCCGTAGATCCAGCCATAGTTGTAGACCGGATCGCCGGTGGTGGCATTGCCACCGTCCTCGGCGTCGACCAGATCGATTGCCCGTGCCGCGGCGACAATGGTGTTGTAGCGTACGACTGGACCGCTGCTGCGGTCCTTGAGCGATCCGCCGAGCGCGTTCGGGATGAGCTGGCCGATATAGTTGCCCTCATACAGGGAGCGAACACCCTGCACGTAGACGTTGTGTTCGAGGTAGCTGCCGGCAACCCCGTTGTTGTAGATCATGTTGCCCCGCAGCGTGGTGTAGTAGCTGGCCGTCGGAGCACTGCCGTTTGATGCATTGCCCTGGCTGTTGACGAACACGCCATCGCCGTTACCGGTGATGACACAGTTCTGGATCGTGAACACTGACGACTCGACATCGTAGATGCCTGCAGCCTCGGTGCCCCAGTGGGTCGCGACCCCCGCCGCGGACGTGTAGGTATTGCTCGCGCTCGCGCCTTCAATGGTCAGGTTCTGGATCGCGAGGAACATCGGCTTGTAACCGTACGGATCCTTGGCCCCGCGAAAGAGAATGAATAGCCCATTGCCCTGGATCAATTTTCCGCCACTGCTGCCGTAGAAGCCGCTCGTGATGGCATCGGCCGTGGTGACGGCATTCACACCTGTCACGACGGGCCGGTTGCAGTTGGCATCCGTTACACCGTTGATGATCACCGGCTGGCTTGCGGTGCCCTGAGCGCGCAGCGCCACCTTGGTGGCATAGGTGCCCGGATAGATGTTGACGACGTCACCTGCGACCAGCGACAGCCACGGAAAGTGTGTCATGTCAGTATACGTTTGCCCGGCACCGATATTGTAGGTTGCATGAGTCCCAGTGAGCGGCCCGGCACAGGCCACAGGCGGTGCGCAGGGTGCGGGCGGCCACGGCTGGGTCAGGTCGGGAATGGGCGTGACACCGCCGCTGCTGGCCGCGCCCGTTCCGCTAAAGCACGTCGTGCCGACCGCAACGCTCACGGCGGTTGAGGTGCCGCCCGATGTCGTACCTGTGGTCGTGCCGCCACCGCTCGTCGCGCCAGTCCCCGTGCCTGTTCCCGCCCCGGATTTGGCGCCGCTGCCCGTGCTGGTTGTCGTGCTCGCAGCGCCGGAATTCGTGCTGGTGCTGGTGCCAGTCGCGACCGTCGAGGTGCCACCGCCAGTCTCCGATGAAGTTGCGGCGGGCGATGTGCTCGCCGCCGACGATGGGCCCGCACTGGTGCTCGAGCCGCCCTGTGTCCCGCCACCGCATGAGGCAAGCAGCACAATCGCACAGAGCGAGACGGATAGTGTCGCCCGGTTCATGGCCTTGATACGCTGAAAGGGAAGAGTAGTCATGTGGGCAAGGTGTCCAAGGTTTGTATGCACGCAAGCTCTAACTGCGAGACAAGGCGCGTTCACATCGAAAGAACAAGATTGACAATGGCAATCAATCGGAAGTTCCTTGGATGTGAAGCTTATCTCGACAAAGCATCGAAGAATGTGAAAGCCACACGGTAAGTCTTCTTGGTTCGGTGTTATCTAGTGGAGAGCCTGGCGGGCGAGCTAGTCCTAACACCTAATCATGGGTAGGTCATGCGCTGTGAGCCGCTAGCGCCCGAGCATCAGCCCGCTATTGAAACAAGCTGCGAGACGCGCACGGTTATGCCGTTTGTACTTGAAGGCGGGCACGCTGCGGACGCGAACGACCCACGCGACGCGAGGCCACGATGCGAGGNNCGCGCGGACTCGCCTGGAGGAAGGAATCGCGGACCGATCTGACCCAATCGCACCCCGCTCTGACCGGTCCGCACTTGAAGCGATCCGATCAGGGACCGGCGAAGGCACCCACGTCTTTGACCGTCGAGCGTGCAACGTAGGTCGGTGTTCCCGAAGCGGTGGTTGCGGGCTGATAGGTGGGAATCAGATTCGCGACCGAGACGGGTGCAACAGGTGAAGTCACCGGGTAAGAGATCCCGGCACCGATGGCTGGTGATCCGGGATCAAGGCCATAGGTTGCGGTCAGAACCGGGCTGCCAGCAAGGAGTGCGCCGTGGTTGCTGAAAGTGCATTGGGCAACACCGTTGTTCTGCGTCGCGCCGGTGGGGTCGAAGCCGGCCTGGATCCAGTTCTTGTCATAGAGATTCACGGCACCGACCTGGCTGCCGTCCTGGGCCGAGGCGGTGCACATGGCAAGGCTCTGAGTGCTCGAGATGATGTTCGAGTATGAATTGACACTTTGGGTCGACATCGACATGTCGAAGATCGCCGTCGGAATCGTGTTGACGATGGTGTTGAAGTACACCGAGAGCGGCCCCTGGTGGTAAAGGTTGTATTCCGTGCTGTCGCCGCCCCAGTGGATCAGGTCGCCCGAACCGTTCTGCCCGTTGACGATGAGGTTGCCGTAGATCCAGCCGTACTTGTAGACCGGGTCCGCGGCCACACCGGGGCTGCCACCTTCATTGTCGACCAGATCGATGGCGCGCGCCGCGGCGAGGATGCTGTTAAACCGGACGACCGGCCCGCTGCTGCGATCCTTCAGAGAGCCTCCCTGGGCATTGGGGATCAGCTGACCGATATAATTGCCTTCATAAAGCGAGCGGACTCCCTGGACGTACACGTTGTGCTCGGTATAGCTGTTGACGACGCCATTGTTGTAGATGGAGTTGCCGCGCAGGGTCACGTAGAAGCTGGTCTCCGCATTCGGGTAGGGAAGCCCATCGTTGTTCTTGCTGTTGACGAAGACGCCTTCACCGTTATTGATGATGAGGCAGTTCTGGACGGTGAGCACCGATGACACGACTGCGTAGACTCCCGACGCATCGGTTGCCCAGTTAACCGTCGACCCAGCGGAATTCACATAGGTCTGACCAGAATTGGCATCCTGGATCTGGAGATTCTGGATGGCGATGAACGACGGCTTGAAGCCGAAATTATCCGGTGTGAGCGAGTCATTCCACCAGAGCACGAACGCACCTTCCCCCTCGATGATCGAGCCGCCAGAGCCGGTGAAGAAACCCTTGGCCTTCGCATCGTCGGCCGTGACCGCGCCCGCTGCCTCGACGATCGGGCGATTGCAACTTGCATCGGTCACACCGTTGATGATGACCGGAGCGGAGGCTGTTCCCTGGGCGCTCAACGCGACCTTGGTCTTGTAGGTGCCGGGATAAATGTTGACCACATCGCCTGCCTGCAGTGACAGCCAGGGCATCGATGTCATATCGGGGTAATTCGTGCCCGCGGGCGCGCCTGCGGGAATGCTCGCTCCGACGTTGTACGTGGCATGCGTGCCGGTCAGGGCTTCGGAGCAGGCGACCGGGGGAGCACAGGGCGCGGGCGGCCACGGGCTCGACAGATCCGCATCAGGGGTCTGCTGACCGGGCGTGACCGTACCCGAACCGCTAAAGCACGTCGTGCCGTAGGTGATGCCGCCGCCGGTACCGCCTGTACCACCACCACTGCCACTTCCTCCACCTGAGGACGCTGCCGTCGAACTACTTCCGCCCCCACCGCCGCCGCCGCACCCGGCCAGGAGCAGCGCGCAGGCCGCGATCAAGGTGATAAGAGCACTCACGATACTCAAGCGGGAAGGGGAGGGTCTGTTCATTGCTCATGGACTCCGATATAGGGCGCAAGCCGTTTCTGCGTTCTGCTGCGGTGCCCGGCTGGCGAGCGACACTCTACTGAATTTTCGTGACAGTTGCTGTGATCCTGGTGCGAGCAATCCATTTGACGAGAATCCAACCTGTTGATATGCGTAACACACTTAAGTCGGGCTCGGCGGCGATCGGCTCTGCAGTGACCCGCTCCCCGCCAGGGCGCCCGCGGAAACCCTCATGCTCCGCCCGATGGCCTGGCTTCAGACATCGGAGCTGGAACCGACCTTCGCGCGAGCAAGGGTGCTGTCCTTCGGACGGGGTCGGATAATCGCCCACATCGTTTTCGACCACGTGGGCGTTATCACCTGGGAAATTCCACTAGACATAAGCATCACATAGAGCATCGATTAACGCGAGATATCTCTAGCACCTTGGCGTTGTATGAACGACAACTTTTCACAGTTGCCATCCTCCGTGGCTCTGACCGGACGCGACGTTCTGCGGTATTCTGCGCCGAGTTGGCCGAATCCCTCAGCGCGCCGTGTGACTTAGTACATTTCCCCATCGGGGTGAGAGATCCTCAGGAGCCCTGACCCGTTCATTTCATGGATATAGCGAGATACATTTTGTCGGCAGTTGGCTCGTCCGGACGCGACCTGGTTCGCGCGCTTCCCTGTGATCTGCTCGTCGGTGCGGCGAGATGAGTTTCTTTCTCTATCTTGTTTATCTATGCGTGACGTTCCTGCGCATTGACGTCCTGTTTCCTGAGATGGCCGCCAACCGGCCGATGCTCTGGCTGATGGTCATCTGCCTCGTGACGTCGGTGGTGAGTTTCACGATGGACCGTAAGATCTCGGCTGAGCCGCGGCATTTCCTGTTGCTCGCCGCACTTGTGCTGATTGTCGCCGCATCCCAGGTGGTAAATGGCTGGGCGGGCGGGGCGGTCCAGGCCGTGAGCGACTTCCTGCCCTCGGCCGCGATCGCGGTCCTCACGTGGCTAAACGTCACCAGCATCAGGAGGCTCAAGATCGCCTCGGGCGTCGTCGTGACCAGCCTCCTCGTGTTGTCGGTGGCCGGTATCCTGTCCTTCGACACCGGGTTCATGCAGGAGCAGTTCATCTTGCGCCAGAGCGGCGGTGAAGAGTCCGCATCGATGCCCATCGACCCCGATGCTGATGAAGAGGACGAGGGTCCCGGCACATTCCTTCGTCTGAAGGGCATCGGCTTTCTCGCTGACCCGAACGACTTTGCCCAGGCGATCGTGCTCGCGTTGCCCATGCTATGGGGTTTCTACAGGCGGCGCCATGCGTTTCACGCATTCTTCATGGTCATGGTACCGACGCTCCTGTTCAGCTATGCGATCTTCCTGACCCACTCGCGAGGTGCCCTGGTCGGACTTCTTGCGATGCTCGTCTTCGGAATCAGAAAGCGGCTTGGCAATATCAAGACCGCACTGATCGCCGGCGTGCTCGTGCTCGGGGTCCAGGTCAGCAATTTCAGCGGTGGGCGGGAGATTTCGACGCAGGAGACTTCGGCCGGCGACCGTATCGAGTCTTGGAATATCGGCATCCATCTCCTGGCCAGCCATCCGCTGCTTGGGATCGGCTATGGAAACTACACCAACTTCAATGTCCTGACCGCGCACAACTCCTATGTGCTGTGCTTCACCGAACTGGGACTCCTTGGGTTCTTCGTCTGGATGGCGCTCATCGTGCTCGGCTACCAGGCGACCAACAGCGTCGCCAACACGGCTGCCGCCGACACTGCGCAGAAGATATGGGGCACCAGTCTGCGGGCGGCTCTGATCGGGTTCCTGGCCTGCGCGTGGTTTCTCTCGCGCACCTATCAGCCGCTGCTCTACATCCTGCTCGCCCTGTGCATCGCCGTAAGGTATCCCGACCACGCCGCGCTGCCGGTGGCTCCAAAAGGTCCGGTCGAGGTCACGGTGCCGTGGGCCAAACCCACAGTTGTCGTGTGCCTGGTCGCCATCATGGCCGCCTATGCAACCATCATCATGCAGCGCGTGACAGGACACTGAGGAGTACTCTGCGATGCATACCTTCTTCGTGACGGCGAGTCTGTCTTGTCCTCCCGTCTCAACCGGCCCGCAGGTTTTGTGTTGCGGTGCTCCCGATGTCCAACCAGCGGATCTCGGTCACGCCGAGATGTCCAGCGTTTTGTGAGTCCCGCCATGACCCTGGTCTTAATTACCCTTGTCGTCATTCTGTTGTTCCTTGGCACGATCCTGATTCGCGCCCTGCAGGCGCGTAACGTCATGGGCTGGCTGACGAGCTACCTGCGCCAGGACTGGCGCGCGCCGGTGCCGGCTGGCACGACCAAGCATCTATTGTTCTGCTTCGTCGATCACTACGAGCCCGGCTGGCAGAAGCCCGGCTACGACACCGAATGCGCGCGCGTCGCGCGCTGGCGCTCGGACTATCCGAAACTGTGCGAGAAGCATCGCGACTCGGATGGCCGCGCTCCGATCCATACGTTCTTCTACCCCGAGGAGGAGTACCGGCCCGAACACCTCAATGCCCTGGTCGAACTCTGCAAGATGGGATTGGGCGAGATCGAGATCCATCTCCACCACGACAACGATACCGATGAGACTGTGCGCCAGAAGTTCCGCGGCTTCGCCCGCCTGCTGGTCGAGGCGCATGGGGCACTGCCGGTCGACGCGAAGACCGGCCAGCCCCAGTGGGCCTTCATCCATGGGAACTGGGCCCTTGATAATGCACGCCCGGATGGGCGCTGGTGCGGTGTGAACAATGAGCTCCAGGTCCTGCGTGAAGAGGGCTGCTATGCGGATTTCACATTGCCCGCCGCGCCGGATCCCTGCCAGACCCGCATCATCAACCGGATCTACTATGCAACCGACGATCCTAAGCGGCCCAAGTCCCATGACCATGGCGTGCGCGTGCGGGTCGGCTCACCGGCCGTAGGCGACCTGATGCTGATTCAGGGGCCGCTCGGGCTGAACTGGAATAGCCGGAAGTTCGGAGTCATTCCGCGTATTGAGAATTCCGACGTGCGCACCAGTTGCCCGCCCAGCCCGGACCGTATCGACGCGTGGGTCGCAACGGGCATCCATGTCGAAGACCGACCCGAGTGGGTGTTCGTCAAAGTGCATACCCATGGCACCCAGGAGCGCGACATGGACACGCTGCTCGGACCCGCCATGGACCGTGCATTTGCCCACCTCGAATCGACCTACAACGACGGGCAGAAGTGGAAGCTCCACTATGTCAGCGCGCGCGAGATGTTCAATATCGCCAAGGCGGCCGAGGCGGGCATGACCGGCAACCCAGGCGGCTACCGGGACTTCCTCATCCCTCGCGCGGAGTATGTCGTGCGCTCGAAGACCGCCAAGGCAGTCGCTTAGGCGATGTCGCCGGAACCCGGCCAGGGCCGACAGGGGGCGAAGGGGCCGGATCCGATCCAGGGGACAAATTGAATAGATCGAGATGGCACGCACGTCCACTCACATCGGCTCGGTCCGGCGCGGCCCAGCGGCATGGGGCCGCGTGCTTGCCCCTCTGCGGCATCCGGTGCCCATAGCCTGCGACTAGGACCGCCCGATGCCACGCCTACTTCTCGAAATCATCGCACTGGTGTCAATCGGCCTCGTGGGCTACTCCTACGTGCTCTACCCATTCGTCCTCGCCGGCTTGGCCGGTGTCACCCAGGTGCTCCAGGATGTGCACTACGTGCTCACCAAGCGCTCGCGCCGTGCGCCCCGGGAGGTCGAACTCCCGGCGGTCGCGGTCATCATCTCGGCCTACAACGAGGAGCGCCACATCCGTCAGCGGATCGAGAACCTCCTTGAACTCAACTATCCCGCGCAACTCCTGACTGCCTATATTGGCTCGGATGGCAGCAGCGATGCCACGGCGGCCATCCTGGACGGCTATGGAGACGAAAGGATCCGGGCGCTCGCGTTCGAGGTGAATCGTGGCAAGGCCAATGTGCTCAACGATCTGGTCGGGCGGGCGCAGGCCCCGATTCTCGTCTTCTCGGATGCCAACACGCTGTTCGATCGTGACGCCATCCGGGTGCTGGTCAGCCACTTTGCCGATCCGAAGGTGGGCGGGGTCTCGGGCGAACTGCGCCTGAATGCCAGCGGCGGGAACAATCAAGACAGCCTCTACTGGCGTGTTGAACAGTGCCTGAAGTTCTTCGAGGCGCGCATCGGCGGGCTCCTCGGCGCGAACGGTGCAATCTATGCCATCCGCCGGGAGCTCTGGAAACCTCTTGCCGCAGACACCATCTGCGATGACTTCTGCGTGGCCATGAATGTCGCCGTGGCAGGGCATCGCCTCGTCTATGAGCCCGGAGCGTGGGCGAGCGAGGACACGCCAGAGGCGATTGGCGAGGAGTATCAGCGCCGTGTGCGCATCGGCATTGGCAATTTTCAGGCGCTCATGCGTCACCCCGAGTACCTCTGGAAGGCCTCGGCCGGCACACTCTTCGCATATGTATCGCACAAGGTGTTGCGCTGGCTCGCGCCGCACCTGTTGACCGTGGGCCTCGTGGCGTCACTTGTCTTGGCGCTCGAGCCGCAGCCACTCTGGATCGCGTTCACCGGCCTGCAGCTTCTGGCCTATGCCGGTTCGGGCCTGCTCTATTTCGCCGACAGCCGACGTCAAAGTCTGCCGTCGCTGCTGCGCATTCCGGCATTTCTTTTCGCGCTGAACTGGGCATTCGTCGTCGCTTCGTTCCGCTACTCGACCGGCCGCTACAAGGGCTCGTGGCGCACCAGTTCCCGCTAAATGGACTCAGGGGGCGCGGCTCACCAGCGCCGTCCTGTAAAAATCGTTATAGGTTTCGCGCATCGCGGCCAGCGAGGCGTGGGCCTTGACCCACTCCCGGGCAGCGGCCCCCAGACGCTCGCGCAGTCCCGGATCGCCGATGAGGCCCGACAGCGCCCCGGCGAGTTCGGCCCCGTTTGCCGGGGCGACCAGCAAGCCGGTCTCGCGGTCATGGACGATCTCCGGATTGCCACCGACCCGCGAGGCGACGATCGCCAGTCCGGTCGCAGCGGCCTCGAGAAGGGCGATCGACAGACCCTCGGTCAGCGAGGGCAGCACGAAGACGTCGAAGGCCGGCAGGAGATCGGACACGTCTTTGCGTTCTCCGGCAAAGACCACGCGCTCGGCGATGCCCAATGCCGCGGCCTGACTCTTGAGCGTCTCGGCAAGCACGCCGTGCCCGACGAGGGCGAAGTACAGATTCGGATGACGGCTGACGAGCTCGGGGAGAAGCTCAAGAATCAGTCCCTGGTTCTTGAGCGCGACGAGCCGGCCGACCGTGCCCAGCACCAGCGCATCCTCTGGTAATCCCAGTCCCGCGCGCGCCGTGCGCCGCCGCTGCGCGGTGATTCCGAAGCGCTCGACAGGTATCCCGTTCAACACGGTCACCGAGCGTTCGGGCTGAATCATGTTGAGCTGCAGGTAGCGGTCATAAACCTGGGCACCAACCATCGCCACGCGCGCACAGCGCGAGAGTGACCAGCGGAACATCCAGCGCAGCTTGCGGTTGGCAAGGCGGGTTCCCATGTCGTGGCACGTCGCGACCAGTGCCGGCGCCCGGAACGAGGCAAAGAGGGCCGCGGCGCTGTAATACGAGGGCATGAAGTTGTGGGCATGCACGACATCGACGCCAGCCCCGAGCGCCGCGGCGCGGAGCTTCTTCAACGTGTTCCAGTCGGCACCGCGCTGCTTGCCGCCCCAGATGACCGGCACGCCTGCCGCTTCAAGTTCGGCACCGAGCTCGCCTGCGTTCTTGATGCTAAATACGCTGACGCCCAGGCCCTCGGCCCTCTGGCCGATGGCAAGGTCCGTCACGACGCGTTCGAGGCCGCCGAATTCGAGCGAGTCGACAACATGAAGAATCCTAAGTGGCCGGGGATCCAAAGCAGACACGCTCAGTTGACACGCTCGATGACGATTGACAATTCGGGTGGCGAAATGGCGTTGCCGTGAATCGCAAATGCGCGTGGCATCGAAGCGACGCGCACGCGCATTCTGCAGGCGGGGCAAGGCGAAGTCGATGATACACTAGCCCGGACGGCAAGATGTCTGACAAAAGCCGCGAGAGCTCGGTACTGATCGAAGAATCCAGGGCCGCCATTTCAACCGACGACTGATCTCCATCCACCATGTCGCAGACCGTGCGGCGCATTCTTTATCATCATCGTACCCAAGGAAAAGCCGTAGAAGGTGTCCACATCCGTGGCGTGACGGACGCCCTGCGTGCAGAAGGTGTCAGTGTCGACATCATCTCGCTGCCCGGAGCCGATCCCTATGCGACGCCCAAGGCGATGTCCCCGACGCGGCAGGCCACACCGCTCATGAAGATCATCTCGAGCCTGCCTGAGCCGCTCTTCGAACTGGCCGAGGTGGGATATAACCTGGTCGCCGGCTGGCGCATCTGGCAGTATCTGCGCCAACATCCCGACGTGGGCTTCATCTACGAGCGCTATTCCCTGTTCATGTTCGCGCCGGTGTGGATAGCACGCCTGCGCGGGGTCCCCATCATCCTCGAGGTCAATGATTCGGCGACGGTGTTTCGCGTGCGTGCGCTCTCCATGGGCTGGCTCGCGATGGCGATCGAGCGCTGGGTGTTCCGCAAGGCCAATGGCCTCGTGTTCGTCTCGGGCGTGTTCCGCGATCGCGTCGGCAGCGTGCATGGTGACATGGCCCCGGCGATTGTGACGCCCAATGCCGCAAACATCTCGAAATTCAGTTTCACTGCCGAGCAGCGCGCCATGGCGCGTGCGCGCTGGGATCTGGATGGCCACGTGGTCTGCGGGTACCTCGGCGCCTTCGTGCCGTGGCATGCAATCGACCGGTTCGTGTATCAGATCGCCGACCACCTCGCCGCAGCGCCGCACCTGAAGCTGCTCTTGGTCGGTGACGGTGCGACGTTTCCGACAGTCGAGGCCTTCGTCAAGGAGCATCATCTGGAGCGCCAGGTGATCCTGACCGGGCGTGTTGCGCATGACGATGTCCCAGGGCTTCTCGCCGCGATGGACATGGCGGTTCTCCCAAGCGCGGGCGACTATACCTCACCGGTCAAGCTCTTCGAATTCATGGCCTGCAGCGTGCCTCCGGTGGCACCCGATTTCGAGCCCATCCGCGAGGTCCTTGCGGAAGGCGAGACCGGCTGGATGTTCAAGGCGAATGACCTCGATGCGGCCGTGGCGACCGTCCTCGAGCGCAGCCGGGATCCCAAGGAGCTTGCGCGTGTCGGTGCGGCGGCGCGTGCCTATATCGCGGCGGAGCGCCAATGGCGCAACAACATCCTTCAGCTGCTGCAGTTCCATGGGCAACTGGTCGAGCCGACGGCGCAATGAAGCTGCTGCTGGCCGATCTGCGCGCCAAACAGGCCTTGTATTCGCAGTACGGGCCACCGTGTTCGTTCATCAAGGCAGCGATCGCCGACGGCACCATCGCCAATGCCCTCTATCGGCTGCAGGGATTTCTGGCGCGTTGGCGGCTGGCACCACTGGCTCTCATCGTTCATCTCGTCAACAAGTGGCTCAATGGCTGCGTCATCGGCGTGCGGGCGAGCTTTGGTGCCGGCTTCGTGCTGATCCATCCGGTGGGTATCGTCATCAATTCCGCGACCCGGGGCGGGCGCAACGTCTGGGTCGAGAGCAGCGTCGTCATTGGCGACAACCGGGGGCGCTCTCCGGTGATCGGTGACGACGTGTTCATCGGTTCGGGTGCCAAGATCATCGGCGGCGTACACATCGGCTCGGGCGCACGCGTGGGCGCAAACGCCGTGGTCCTGCACGACGTCCCCGCGGGGGCCACTGTGGTCGGCATACCAGCGCGTCCGCTGGCTGCGCGCGCCCCGTCAGAGGGGGCCATCCCGAAGGCCTAGCCGAAACTCGGCCAGCAGCCTAACCAGCGTCCTGACCGGCCCCACCGTTCCGAGCAGAAAGCACGCGCTCGCAGACCTCTAGCGTATCGCGCCCGACATCATTCCAAGTGCGCCGCATCGCCGCTGCGATCGCGGCGTGATCCCAGACACCGTCCAGTGTGCGCTCCAGCGCGGCGACGAGGGGTGCCACCTGGCGCGGGGCGATCAGGATCCCGTTACTTGCATTGATGATTTCCCGGGTTCCGCCAACATCGGTCGCAACGACCGGCCGGCCGCAGGCGATCGCTTCGACTACCACATTCGGATAGCCTTCGGACCAGCTGGGCAGTGTGAGGAGATCGGCAGCGTTAATCCAGAGCGCAACCTGCTCCGGCGCCTGGCCCCCCGGCATCAGGATCTTCTCGGCGAGGCCTGCAGCGGCAATCCGCTGACCGAGTTCGGCCCGCATCACGCCGTCGCCAATCAACGCGAGCCGCAGCCGCGGCCTGCGCGCGGCCAACTCCCGGAACGCGTCGATCAGTTCCCCCAGTCCCTTGGTCGCGACGAGGCGGCCGACGTACGCGATCAGCTCGACGTCGGGGGAAAGCTCGAGGGCACGGCGCGCGCTGTCTTGCGCAATGGGATGGAAGACGGCCGTGTTGATGCCATTGATGACCGTGAATACCTTCTCGGGCCGCGCGCCGAATTCGGCGATGGTCGTGCGGCGCATGTCCTCGCTGACGGTCAGGAGAGCGTCCACCGCCGCGATCGTTTTGCGTGTGAGCCAGACATTGATTCCCGAGCGCACGTGGATATCGGTGCCGAGCGCGCCCACGACGCACGGCACGCCGAGTCGCCGGGCCGCCTGCACCGCAGCATAGCCATCTGGGTAGACCCAGTATGCGAGCACTAACTCTGGAGCGAAGCTTCGTAGCCGCGGCAGCAGCGAGCGCGCGCTGACCGATCCGTTGATGGCCCGCGTGAGGCCGGGGACGGCCGGATAGCTGAAGGCGGTCACGGCGATGCCCTCGAGTTGATGGTCGTCGGCCGCAGTGCCATAGATCTGGCTGCGGGGTCTTAGCCCCGGCACGCGTGGATAGCGTGGCTGCTGGAAGAAGACCCGAACGTCGGCAAGCGCTGACAGACCCTTTGCCGTCTCGTAGATGAACCGCCCGCGCGTCGGATCTCCTGGGAACGGCAGGATTGGCGTGACAAGGGCGATTCGACGCATGGCTGGGACCTGATTCTCTAAAGTGTCAACGAGTGTGAATGACGAAACATCGGTACCAAGCCTGATTCCCCTGGCCGTCAGCTACAGGTATAGTTCGAGAGCACGGGCGCACTGTCCGCGCCGCAGAGAATGAATAATTGAGTCGCGACCCCCGGCCCGGGGACATTGAACTTCTGACGATCCATTGCCGCCTATGGGCATTCGCTCTCGTACCGTCGAAGTGCTCAGCACCTCACCGCTGCGCGCTCCGCTACGCTGGGTGCACGACCGGCTGCGCGATCCGCTTCTGATTCTCGCTTATCACCGGGTCATGCCGATCCCGGACAGCGACTCCTATCCCTTCGATCTCGAACTCATCAGTGCCTCGCCCGAGCAGTTTGAGGTGCAGATGGCCTATCTGCGTGAGCACTTCAATCCGATATCGCTCTCGGAAGTGGTACGTCATGTCGTGGACGGCATCACCTTGCCCCCGCGACCGGTTGTCGTCACCTTCGACGACGGCTATGACGACAACCTGCATTTTGCCGGGCCGATTCTGAAGAAGCAAGGCATCGTGCCCACCATCTTCCTGTCGACTGACTATGTCGGAGCCAACCAGCCCTACTGGTTTGAGATGGTGGTCTACCTCATGATGCGGGTGCCGCCCCAGTCGATTCTGCTCCCGGGGACCCAGACCCTTCTTCCTGCCGGGGCGAGCCCGGCCGAGCGGCGTGCGAGCGCGGGCGCGCTGCAGGAGGCGCTAAAGCGCCTGCCCCAGAAGGCCATGATGGAACTGCTTTCCGGCTGGCGCGAGGAGTTCGCCGCGTACATCGAGCCCAGCGAGTTCCGCTTGTCCCGCGTTCTCGATTGGGACCAGGTCCGCGCCATGGACGCCGACGGGTTCGAGTTCGGATCCCACTCCAAGAGCCATGCAGTGCTCGCGAATCTTGACGAGGCGACGCTCCGCGAGGAGCTGCACGACTCAAGAATGTGCCTCGAGAAGGAACTCGGTCATCCGGTCAAGACGCTCGCCTATCCGGTCGGCAAGTCGTTTGCCTTTTCCGATACCGTCCAGCGGGTCGCCCGCGACTGCGGTTATGTGATTGGTACGGCGTATATCTCCGGGGTCAACTGGCTGGGCCAGTTGCGAACCTTCGATATGCGTCGCCACAACGTCGAGCGTTATCATCCAACGCGGCGCTTCTACGCGATGACCGCCGTTCCCAACTGGGTCTTGTAACGCGGGTCTTGTGACCGGGGCGTTGTGATGCGCTTGCCGTGAAGCGGCCATGGTGGCGGGCACGATGAAGCGCTCGGGGTTCGGCGAGTCAGCGACTTCATCGGCACAAACGAATCCGAGAGCTGCCCGAGAACCGTTGGGCTCGTTAGCGCCGTGAGACGCTCAAGCCCGGCGCATCGTCGCCGGGCGCACCGGCATCGGGTGCGGGGCAGGGCGGCCGGGAAGGGCGCGCCGGCTTGGCGGATCTTCTGGGTCAGGCAGCGGTCTGGGTAAGGGCGGTCCAGCCTGCCCAGATCAGATCAATCGCCACCAGACCCACGATGCTTGCAACAAAGATCATGTTGTAGCGGCGTTCGCGCGCGGCCTGATCAGGGCTCATCACCATTGATACGCTACCTAGCACCGGACGCGGAATCGCCTCCCTCAGGCTCTTCAGACTCTGAAAAGTTGGCATGAGGCGCGCCGCCTGCAGTGCCGCAACCATGCCGGCACCGATCGCTGCGAGGAGGAGCATCGGAATCAATACCAGATGATTCGGGAACACGGGACGCGGCGCGACCCGGGGTGGCTCCGTCACTCGGAAATCGGCCAACTGGTTGGTCGCGTTGACGTTTTGCGACATCGAAGCGGACTCACGGCGCGAGACGAGTTGATCGTAGTTCTTGCGGATCACATCGTAATCGCGATTGAGTTGGGCGAATTCCTCCTCGACCTGAGGCGCCTTGCTTGCCGCCGAGCGCAGCTCGCTCAGCCGCGACTGGACGTCGCTCACCCGCGCCTGCAGGGACGCCACGTTGGCCTCGGCATCGGCCTGCGACAGTTTCAGCCTCTGGAAGATCGGATTGGTGGCCATCGAATAGCGCATGCCGTCCTTGCCGGTGCCGTTGCGCAGCGCCGTCGCCTCACTCTGGTGATCACGCTCCAACTGGGCGATAAGGTGGCGCGTCGCGACGACATCCGGGTGCTCCTCGGTGAAGCGTCCGAGCAGTTCGTCCAAATGCTTGTGCGCAGCCTCGAGGCGGGTGTCTGTCTCCGACAGCTGCTTGGGTGCCGAGGGATCGGGCAACAGGGTCGGCTCCTCGCCAGCCAGTTCGCGATGGATCGCGTCGCGTGACTGCTCGGCTGCGTGCAGCTGGCCACGCAGGTTGGTCAGCTCTTCAGAGAGCTGCGAGACGCGCTGGTAGTAATCAGAAGTATTCTGGCCGGTGTAGCCCAGATTGCGGACCTTGAAGTCCTTCAGCCGTTTCTCCGCCTCGCTCAGCTTCTTCTCGTAGATCGCGATCTGATCGTCGATGAATTTCTGTGCCTCGGCAGAATCCTTCTCCTTGTTGCCGATGCCAGACTGGACGAACAGAGTGATCAGTCCCTGGACCATGTTCTTGGCCCGCGCTGGATCCTTGTCACGGTATTTGATCGAGTAGAGGCCTTCACGGCCGTCGATGTCGATCTTGATGTCCTTGAGCAGGTGATCGACCTCGGCGTCGCGGGCCCCGGGGCGCTTGTCGCTGAACCCGAGCTCGGGCGACTCAAGCACATGCTCGATGTTCGGCCGCGAGATGAGGGTCTTGGCGATCATCGCGACCTGCTGATTGATGTCGGGTTGAACCGCCAGCCCGTTCATGAGTGGCTTGAGCACCGACTGGGTGTCGACGAAGACGGTCGCAGCGGCTTCGTAACGGTCCGGGGTCAGGGCGAGTACGATCCCGCCGATCACGGCCACCCCCCATGCCACACCGAGACCAATCCAGCGGCGGTCCCACATCCCCGCCAGCACCACCATCAGAGGCTTTAAGAAGTCATCCATTCGTCCATCCCTTTTCAATCCTGGGGGTCACTCGCGACCCTGATACCGGCCCGCTCATGCTGCTTTGGGAGTACGCGTCGATCTGTCCGTCCGCCGCCAAGCTTCAAGGCGCACATCGCCCGGCGCACGCCGCGGTCCTCTCCCGAGGCCGTCCGACCCGGAAGGTAGAGCCGGGAGCGCGTCTAGGAGCGTGACTTAGCTCGATACTATTATAGAAACCTAGGCAAAGCACACGGAATGCGCGGCGCTCCAAGCCGCCCTTGCTACGCATGACGGGCACGCAACACTTCCGGTCCCGACTGACAGTTTGAAACCTTTTCCCGGGGTCGGGAGCGGCCCGCGCTCAGCTTGCCCGTCGCTGCCACGTCCCGGCACCGGTAAGTAAAAGACAGACGATGCTCGCAGCAAGCACGTCGACCGCCCAGTCTTGAACGCTCGCGTGCCGATAGGGAAAGAAGCTCTGGAGGAATTCATCGCCCGCCCCCATGACGGCGCAGGTCGTGATCGCAAAACGCGTGCGCGCGGCGGGCCCTCCTCCGAGAGCAAGGAAGAAGAGGCTGGCAAGAAATCCGTAGGCGCCGGAATGCAATACGGCCCCGGGGGCATAGGCGCCAATCCCGCTACGCCAGCCCGGGAGATTGCCGAATACAAGGATGCCCACGTAGCCCAGATAGCCGCTCGCAAGGAGCAGGGGGCGGTGCACTGCTAAGGATCTCATGACAGCGTTTCTGTTATGTCGCCTTGCGGCGACGGCGCGCATGCGCGGTGAACGGGCGTTGGAGTGGGCAGCCTGGAGCCGGGCAGGATTGAGCGGAAACTCTGTGTCCGCGCTCGCGCCGAAGTCTGCTTCTGGGAAGATTTGAACACGTCGGGATCCCTCTGATAATGCAAGGCCTGCTTGGGGCATCCCCGGTGGGGGACTCCTTCGGACAGCGCCGACATCGCGCATGAGGAATCGAGCCCGACCCTGCAGCGAATCCTTTGTCAGCCGCATGTTCTACCGGAGTAGGGCGTGGAACTCAAGAGAAAACTCCCTGCGCCCGACGGCGACACTCCGCCGGTGCGGGGGCAGGTGTTGCGAAGGTGCAGGCCGGGCCACGCCGATGCGCGCCATCTCTGATTAACGGCCTGCCTGACGTGCGGCCCCGGCGCCAAGGGGTCAACAAGAACGCGCCGCATATAT
>PLEY01000042.1:0-29923 GCA_003136595.1 Burkholderiales bacterium | reverse complement strand
CCTATTTGGGACGCACTCGGCAAGCAGCCCCATGCCTGCGCATTTGTTCCTTGCATTCGGCGAATCTCTCACCTTAAGCTTTGCCACTTAGGACGGGAGGAAATCTCCGGGATCTGCCCGACCATGCCCAAACGGTGCCGACCCCCACTCAGGACCTCACGCGGGCCCCCATCCGGGCCCGCATCCAGGCCCTTGTTTTGGGATGGCCGGGCCGGTAGCGCGCGGGTCGCCGGGGTTTGTTGGCATGATTCATACGATTGACAATTTCAGCGCGAAACGATAGTTCTGGTTCTGAATCCGTATAGGTTAGACTTCTACCTCGATAGAGTATTTGCGGATTAGGGTGCAGTCGATTAGGTTGCAGTCGAATTCCTCGCCACGGAGCCAAAACATGACAACGAAGATACTCGCGCATGCAACCCTTTCTCCCGCCCACGTCGCACGCATGCTGCTGGCGGCGGTGGGTCTGGTGGGTCTCGTGGCTTGTGCCGGACCCAAATATCCTCCTGCACCGCATGACGCCACGGCGTCTGACTACCGCTATGTGATCGGTGCCGGGGATACTCTTAACATCATCGTCTGGAGAAATCCTGACCTCAGCCAGACCCTGCAGGTGCGGCCGGACGGTCGCATCTCCAGCCCCCTCGTCGATGATCTTCCGGCGCTGGGCCGAAATCCGGCAGATCTTGCGCGCGACATCGAGAAGGCGTTGAGCAAATTCATTCGCGATCCGGTGGTCACCGTCATGGTGAACACCTTCCAGGGGCCCTTTAGTGAGCAGATCCGGATCGTGGGCGAGGCCGCCAAGCCCGCAGGCATTCCCTATCGCCAGAAAATGACGGTCCTGGACGTCATGATTCAGGCGGGTGGTCTGACGGACTACGCGGATGGCAATGCCGCGGTGCTGGTGCGGGGCTCTGAAGGCGGCAAGGCCTACAGCCTGCGGCTGAGAGATCTCCTGAAGCGCGGCGATATCACTGCCAATGTCGACGTCCAGCCGGGCGACGTCATCATCATTCCACAGAGTTGGTTCTAGCCTCTGGGGTCGGTCCGCAGCAACTAACAGGATGCGGGCGCGGTCTGGGTGAGGCATATCTCACACGAGGCTCGTGCCATTTCAGGGAGCACCGTCGGGGCAAGGGCGGTCGGGCAGTTGAATACATACACGGGGTTCATCGCGCACCGTGCGCACGGTGCTGGTGGACCGGCTGAGAGGAACTGCAGTGAGTACGATCGATAAAGCGGCAAAGCGACTCGAGGAGCTCAGAAAGGCGGGCATCGACGTGCCTTGGGGGCGTCCCCGTGAGCCGATGGGCAATGCCATCGGAAACACGGAATTCACGTCCATGCCGAACCGCTATACGCCCGGCGGTATGGATGCCTCCGCCGTACCTGGCCCCGATGCAAGCGTCGCGACCCTCGAGCCGCCGGCGCCGCCGGTCGAGTCCAAGCGCGTGGAACTCGACCTGGACCGACTGCGGAGCATGGGATATCTCGTGCCCGGCTCCTCGCAATCGCAGCTGGCCGACGAATTTCGGGTGATCAAGCGACCGATTCTCTCGAACATCGCCAGCGCCGAGGGGGCGGCACAGGCGAATCGCAACCTGGTCATGATGACCAGCGCACTGCCGGGCGAGGGCAAGACCTTCGCATCGATCAACCTCGCTTTGAGCATGGCCACCGAACTCGATCGTACGGTGCTCCTGGTCGAAGCGGATTCGGCGCGACCGGCGATCATGAGCCGGGTCGGACTGCCGGGAACCGAAGGTCTGCTTGATGTCCTCGAGCGCAAGGCGAGCCTGTCGGACACGATTCTCAGAACCAACGTCGAGAAGCTCTGGCTGCTGCCTGCGGGCAGTTCGCGCCCGACCGCAACAGAACTGCTCGCAAGCGGCGCGATGTATTCGCTGGTATCGGAGTTGTCGCGGCGTTATCGCGATCGCGTCATCCTGTTCGACACCCCGCCGCTCCTGCCTTCGCCCGAGTCGCGCGTGCTGGCAGCCCACATGGGACAGATCATCATGTTGATCGAAGCTTCAAAGACCACGCAGGCCGCCGTCAGTCAGGCCTTGGCCACGCTCGAAGCGTGTCCGGTGGTCATGCTGATGCTCAACAAGGCTCGCCTCGCGCGGGGAACGACGTATGGCAGCTACGGCTACTAGGCGAGGAGCCGGATTGCGGCGCGCAGTTCAGGAGGCTCTGTGAAGCTCCGTTCGCAGGAGGTATCCCGACACAGGAAGACGCCCAGAAGCCCGAGGCGTCGCTGCGCTCCCCTGACTGCGGGCGCGCTCCTCGCGTGCTGCATTTCGGGGCAGGCGTGGGCCCAGCAGGCCCCCGATCAGACGACGCTTCAGCCTGGCACTCTGCCACCGATTCCCCAGGCACCTGCCGCTCCTCCTGGGCTGCCGGTATTTGGGGGGGAGACCGGACCGGCGCGGGAGCCGAGCGATGTCGAGCAGCCGACCAGGCTGCCGCCTTTTTTCGTCCAGACCTCGATCACGAGCGAGCTGACCTGGTCGTCCAACGGCAATTTTGCGACCACTGGGGGTTCCACCGGATCGGCGACGCTGTCGATCATTCCGAGCGTCATCGTCCACGATGAAGGCGGCCAGTATCGACTGGACGGCAACTTCACACTGGATGCCGTGGCCTCCAGCGGCAGCACCGCAAGCGGTGTCCAGCCGGACCGGATCCTGCCGCGCGGCAATCTTGACTTCAATGCCGATCTCATCCAGAACTGGCTGTACTTCGATACCGGACTGCGCTCGGCGCGCACGACCGGCGATCCCTTTGCGATCACGACCATTGGTCCGGTGTCGGCCTACAACGAATACACCACCACCCAATACCGGATCGCGCCCTATATCCTGCACGAACTGGGCTCGGAACTGACCCTGTCGGCGCGCAGCGAGAACAGTTGGTCATCGACTGACGAACCGGCAGGCTTCGCTCCGTCCAGTGGCTACTATGGGCTGCAGAGCGCCAAGCTCGAGCACCGTCCTGACTCCCTGGGATGGGGCATCGAGGTCCTTGACAGCGTCAGTCGCTTCCAGGACCAGACCACTGATGCCCTGAAGGACGACGCAGCACGCTTGTCCGTGAACTACTCCCTCGAGCCCTTCCTCGTCGGTTTGATCGCAGGCTACGAGCGAGCCTCCCTGTCGGGCGTCTCGGTGACGCATGCGATCGGAGGAATCCGCGCGGAGTGGCGTCCGACCTCGCGCACCGACGTGACGGCGACCGTCGAGGACCGCTACTTCGGCACCGGCTGGAACGTCAAGCTCGGCCACCGCAACGAGGACTTTGCGCTCAGCGCCAGTCTGCAGCGCGACGTGACCACCTACCCCGCCGTCCTGAATGCCCAAACCGGGGTTGGTTTCGTCACCACGCTCATGAATTCCCTGCTGTCCTCTGAATTCACGAACGGCACCCAGCGCGTCGCCGAGGTGCAGAGCTTGCTGCAAAGTACCGGGGCGCCAGCCGATCTCGCAGGCGCATCGCTCGTGGCTTCGGCCCAGGCGATCGCGCTTAACACCGCATCGGTCAATGCGGTGCTGCTGGGCAAGTTCAATACCCTCTCGTTTACCGTCTATCGCATCCGTACGGTGCCCTTCGATCTCCCGGGGGAGGTTGAGGTGTTCACGGTGCCCGCGTCGTATATCGACAACGTCACGTCTGGGATCACGATCAACCTGGTCCACCACCTGGATAAGAACTGGGACGTCAATACGACCCTGGTACAGGCCAACACCACGGGCCTCGGCGCTGCTTCGGGAACCTCGTCCAAGCAGACCTCGCTCCTGGTGCAGCTCGCAGACCGGCTCAGTCCCCGTACCACGGCCTTCGTCGGCGTCCGTTATCAAGTCCTCGACTCGACCCTGGTGACCAACACCAACGAGTCGGCCGTTTTCGCCGGTATCACGCACCGATTCTGAGGTTGCGATGTTTGAATCCTTTTATGGTTTTTCCGGACCGCCGTTCCAGCTGAATCCGGATCCGAGCTTCTATTTCGGTAGTCGCGGACACAGCAGCGCGCACCGCTACCTGCGCTTCGGCGTGTTCCAGGGGGAGGGCTTCATTGTCGTGACCGGAGACATCGGTGCCGGCAAGACGACCCTGGTGAGGGCATTGCTCGCCGAACTCGATTCGACGCAGGTGACTGCCGCGCAGCTCGTCAGCACCCAGCTCGAGGCCAATGATCTTCTGCGCGCCGTCGCGACCGCCTTTGGCGTGTATGCTCGGGGAGACACCAAGGCTGAACTGCTCGGATCGCTCGAGGCGTTCTTCATCTCGCTGGCCATGGAGAACCGGCGCGCGCTGCTGGTCGTCGACGAGGCGCAGAACCTCGAAGCGCGAGCGATCGAGGAACTGCGCATGCTCTCCAATTTCCAGTTGGGCAGCAAGGCCCTCCTGCAAAGCTTCCTGGTCGGCCAGCCGGAGCTGCGGCAAATGCTGCGCTCGCCCATCATGGAACAGTTGCGCCAGCGCGTGATCGCCTCGTGCCACCTCGGGCCGATGGATCAGGACGAGACGCGCGGCTATGTCGAACACCGCCTGCGTTGCGTGGGATGGAAGGGCAATCCCGGCTTCGAGCAACGCGCCTACGATTCGATCTACCACTGGACCGGTGGCGTCCCCCGGCGCATCAACCTGTTGTGCAACCGGCTCCTGCTCGGCGCTTTCCTCGAGAGCAGCCATACGATCAATGCAGACCACGTTGACAGCGCCGCGCGCGAGATTCGCGGCGAGATCGGCGGGACCTTCGATGCGCCCGAGGCGAGCGTCGCCCCGCCGGTCCGATGGAGTCCCGCACCGCCCCCTCCGGGTCCTGGTTCGGTGCTGGTCGCACCGCTCGATGGCGGCCCCGATCCCGGATCGCGGGCCACGCTAGCTCCCGTGCACCCGGCTGCCGTACGCACCGATGCCGCGCCTGTCATGGCCGCGCCCGAGCCGGAACCGGGGCTGCCCGAATCCCGTCCCGCGCCCCCCGCTCCCGGCGCACCTGGCCCCCTCGTCTGCATTGCAGGGACCAACTCGAGCCTGATCAAGCTTGCGCCCTTGATGCGGGTCTTCAAGAAGCGCCATGACCTGCCTGGCGCGATGCTCGTCGATGCCGGGGTGGATCGTGACAAGCTCGGAGTGCCCGCGCCCTGGAAAGAGATGGGCATCACTGAGCCTGAACTGACGCTCAAAGTGGGCCCGGGCTCCGCCAACAGTCGCGCCGCCGACGTCATGAAGCGCCTCGAGCCCGTCATCGATGAATACCGCCCGAGCGCGATCCTGATCGAAGGCGATGGGAACGAGGCGCTCTCCGCAGCCCTGGTGGCCTCGCGCAAGGGGATTCCGGTCGTGCATCTTGAGGCGGGTCTGCGCAGTCTGGACCGCACCCGCCCGGGCGAGATCAACCGTCTCCTGCTCGACCAGGTGGCCGATGTTCTCTATACCAGCGACCCGGGCGCGATCCTGAACCTGTCCGGAGAGGGGATCCCCGGTGAGCGTATCCATTGCCTGGGCAATCTGTGGAGCGATGCACTCGTCTATCTGAAGCCCAGTGCACTCGATCCGCTCATCACCATGGCCGAGGCCGGCGTCGACGGCTCAATGGTGAATCTGCGCCAGTATGGGCTCGTGATCCTGCGCGGACAGACCGAGTCCAAACAGCAGGATCAGCTGCGCAGCATGCTCAGCGTGCTGCGCAAGGTCAACAAGGCGCTGCTGCCGCTCCTCTGGGTCGACGATGCGGCCGTGAGCGCCAATGTGGAAGCGCTGGGTCTCGATACCAGCGTGCAGCAGGCGACCGCCGCCCGGATCAAGGAACCCGCCCATCTTGCCCTCCTCGGCCTCCTCGCCAAGGCGAGTTGCGTCTTCACGGATTCAGGGGAGGTCCAGGATCAGACAACGGCGATTGGCGTACCGTGCCTGACCCTGCTGTCTGAGAGCGATCGGCCGGTGACCCTCGATCGCGGCACCAATACCCTCGTTGGGACCAGCATCAAGCTCATCATGCGCGAACTCGCCGTGATCCTGGATACCGGCGGCAAGCGCGGCCAGGCCCCCGAGTTCTGGGATGCCAAGACTGCCGAGCGCATTGCCGATCACCTCGCCCAGTGGCTCGGCCTGCCTGGCGCAGCCCCCGAGGTGGAACCCGACGCACCGACTCTCGTGCCGGCGTCGGGGGGGCATGTGGTCGGGGCGGCCTAGCAGAAGGCAAAATCGACCTCGGGCCTGCGGCCCGAGATCAGGTCAGCGAGGGCACGACCCGAGCCTGCCCCATGGGTCCACCCAAGCGTGCCGTGGCCGGTGTTCAACCACAAGTTGGGAAACGGGCTGCGCCCGATATAGGGTACGTTCGAGGGAGTGGCCGGACGCAACCCCGTCCAGAACTGCGCCTGCCCGACATCGAGCACTCCGGGGAAGAGTTCTTCGGCCCGCGCCGTCAGTGCGTGGCAGCGCACCGGGTTCAGGCTCATCTCGTAGCCATTGAGTTCGGCGGTCCCGGCGATGCGGATCCGCTCCCCCAGTCGAGAAAAGACGATTTTCATCTGGTGATCGGTGATGCTGACGCTATTGGCAAGCGCACCCGGCCGGATCGGCAGCGTTGCGGAGTAGCCTTTGGCCGGATAGATCAGGGTGGGCACGCCGACCCCGCGCAACAGCGGGGCGGACCAGCTGCCAAGTGCCACGACATAGGCATCGGCGCGAAGGACCTCCTGCACGTCGCCGTGGCGCACCAGCACCCCACCGACTTGGCCGCCCTCGACCAGCAGGCGCACGACGCTCGTGCCATAACGAAAGTCAACGCCTTGCGCTGCGGCCCGTGCCGCCAGGCGCTGGGTGAACTTGAACGCGTCGCCGGACTCATCGGCCGGCGCGTGAGCTGCGCCGACCAAACGCTCCCGGTAGCTGCCAAGGGCTGGCTCGATGGCGATCGTCTCTGCCGGCGTCAAGAAATCCATGGGACAGCCGAACTCGCGCATGAGCTCGAGACCGGGTCTGGCAACTGCGAACTCGGCCTCGGTCTCGAACAGATGCAAGATGCCGAGGGCGAGTTCGTCGTAGGTGATGCCGGTTGCGCGTCGCAACTCGATCAGGCATTCGCGGCTGTAGAGTCCAAGCCGGGTCAGCTGGATGGTGTTGGAGCGGGTACGGGTCGGTGCGCATTCGCGCAGGAACTGCAGACCCCAGCGCCATTGGTTGGGATCGGCGCGCAGGCGAAACAGCAACGGAGAGTCATCGCGCAGGAGCCATTTGACCAGCTTTGCGGGCGCCTGGGGATTGGCCCAGGGCTCGGCGTAGGAGACCGATATCTGCGATCCGTTCGCAAAGCTCGTCTCAAGGGCCGCCTCCGCCTGGCGCTCGACGAGCGTGACCGTGTGTTGACGCTCGTTCAGATACCAAGCCGAACAGGTGCCGAGAATGCCCGCGCCCAAAACAAGAACTTTCATGCACGTTCCCTGTGAAGCCCTGCGCCCGCCAGCTGGCAGAGCGCCTGCGCATCTCGCCCGCGGGCACGATGCCCCCTGCCGGGTATTTCCCTGGAGAGCAAGAAGCATACCCCGCCCGTATCAGGGGGCAGCCCCGTCACGGCCGCGTCAAGTTCGGTATAGTCTCGGCTGCGGCCCTGCCCGGTGTCTTGTCTGATGCCTCTCGTGGGGACCGTCACCACCGACCCCCGTGCCTGCCGCCGCGTTGCCACCCTCTCCTTCCGACAACCACCGCCTGCCCGTGGCGGGCGTGGCCTTGGCCGCGCTCGGTGCGATCGCTTTTTCCGGGAAGGCGATCATCGTCAAGCTGGCCTACCGGTATGGCGCCGATGCCGTCACGCTGATCGCCCTGCGCATGGTCTTCGCACTGCCGCTGTTCGCGGCCGCGGCGCTCTGGATGCAAAGGAGCCAGNNTTTCTCGATTTCCTGGGTTTGCAGTACATCACGGCGACGCTTGAGCGCCTCATCCTGTATCTGAATCCGACCCTGGTCGTGCTGCTGGGTGCGCTCTTCCTGTCGCGCCGCGCGGGGCGCCGGCAGGTCTTCGCGCTGGCCCTGAGCTATCTGGGTGTGGTGCTCGCGCTCAGCCACGATTTCCGGCTGGGCGGCTCGAACATCCTGGTGGGCAGCGCGCTCGTCTTCGCGAGCGCGCTGGCCTACGCGCTCTACCTCGTTGGCAGCGGAGAACTCGTCCTGCGCATCGGCTCGATCCGGCTCACAGCCTATGCAAGCTGCGTGGCCTGCGCGTTCTGCCTCCTGCAGTTTTTCCTGACGCGACCGCTGGGTGCGCTCGTCGTGCCCGCTCCGGTGTATTGGCTGTCTGCGCTGAACGGCGTGGCCTGCACGGTGTTGCCGGTGTTTGGCGTCATGATGGCGATCGCCCGCATCGGCGCGCCGGCTGCGGCCCAGATCGGTATGATCGGACCCGTATCGACCATCGTACTGAGTGCCGTGTTTCTTGGGGAGGAGATGGGCCCCTGGCAGATCAGCGGCACGGTGCTGGTGCTTGCCGGGGTGTTCCTCGTTTCACAACGGTCACAAAAAGGAGTCGCGCATGACAACCAGCAGCCAAGCCATCCGGATCCACTCGATCGGCGGCCCGGAAGTTCTACAGTTTGAAGACGTTGCGGTGCCCGCACCCGGCCCGGGCGAGGCGACAGTGCGCAACTATGCCGTCGGGCTCAACTTCATTGACATCTATTTCCGCACGGGCCTGTATCCGAATCCCCTGCCGTCTGGCCTTGGATTCGAGGGTGCGGGCGTGGTCGAAGCGATCGGGCCCGGGGTCACGCACATCAAGAAGGGCGACCGCGTGGCGTATGGCCAGGGCCCGCTGGGCGCCTATGCGGTGTTGCGCACCATGCCGGCCGCGCAACTCGTGAAGCTGCCCAAGGGGATCAGCTTCGAGGAGGGTGCCGCCGTCATGCTCAAGGGCCTGACGGTCCAGTACCTGTTTCGCCAGACCTATCGGCTGCAGGGCGGCGAGACGATCCTCTTTCATGCCGCGGCCGGCGGGGTCGGGCTGCTCGCCTGCCAGTGGGCCAAGGTGCTTGGCGTGAAGCTGATCGGCACCGTCGGTTCCCCCGAGAAGGCAAAACTCGCCCATGCGCATGGCGCCTGGGCCACCATCGATTACTCCAAGGAGAACGTCGTCGAGCGCGTCCTTGAACTGACCAAAGGTGAGAAGGTTCCTGTCGTCTATGACGGCGTGGGCAAGGACACCTGGGAGGCGTCCCTGGACTGTCTGCAGCCGCGCGGACTCATGGTGAGCTATGGCAACTCTTCAGGACCTGTCACGGGCGTGAATCTGGGCATCCTGGCGCAGAAGGGTTCGTTGTTCGTGACCCGTCCAACGCTTGCGACCCATGTCGTGCCGCGCGCGAAGCTTGAGGCCAGTTGCACGGAACTGTTCGATCTGATCCTCAAGAAGAAGATCCGGATCAACATCGAGCAGACCTACGCACTACGCGACGCNNAGCGTGCTCGTCCCCTAACCCGCCGGTGCCAGACGTCTGGGCGCGGCTCTAGACGCCGCGCTCGTTGCGGTCAGCCTGGACGCGACCCGACTTGATGGCCGCAAGAAGCGCCTGATGGTCCTTCTCGTTCTGATCGGCATACTGCCTGGCAAAGACCGCCATGGCCCGCGGGAAACGGTCGCCGCGACCGAGATAGCCTGCGATCGCCGCCGGATCGCTGCCCTTCGCATGGGCGCGCGCCAGTGCCCAGCCGCAGGCGTTGGCGTACTCGAACATCTCATCGAAGCTCATGTGCTCGCAGACCAGCGAGATCTTCATGTCGCGCAACTGGCGGACATAGAAATCGGCGCCGATGTGGGGTGCGTGGGCCCATCCGAGGAAGATGTCGCTGGCTGCCTGCATGATGCGCTGCCCGACCACGACCCGCTGTCCCGCGTTGGGGTAGACGCTGCGCCCCGCCCAGGGTTCATAGACTGAGCGATCGGCCTCCTTGAACTGCAGGAACAGCGGCTCCACACCGCCGCCGAGGAGGAGTGCGATCGCGCAGCGCGTGCCGACGCTGCCCACGCCCACGACCTTGATGGCGACGTCGACGAGTTCATAGCGGGCGAGCAGGAGCCGTCGTTCCTCGGGCATCGAGGCCACATAGTTCTGCCAGAAGTGCAGCACGTCGCGGTAGAAGTCGGCAATCGGAAAGGCGTGGTAGACGAGCGGCGGGTTGTCGTGAATGCGCGGCCTGCCATCGACCACGTCGACCAGCTTCGGGTAGGCGCGGTCGGAGGTGCGGTGCAGGGCGCGCTCGGTCATCTCGATACGCTGCTGGCGGGTGTCGGCGGAGTGCGCCATGCTGATGAGGGTCTCAAGGTCGATATGCGCGTACCACAGTTCCAGCGCGCCCATCTCGGCGCACTCCTGCATGCGCTCGCGGTAGGTCGCGGCCATGTGCAGGACGATCCTCTTGGCCTCGCTCTCGGAGAGGGACTGCTCACGCGCCGCGATATGGAAACTCGCCGCCAGCCGCTTCAAGTCCCATTCGAAGGCGCCAGGCGTGGTCTCGTCGAAATCGTTGAGCCCGAAGAGCAACGCCCGTTCGGGACTGGCAAAGCCGCCGAAATTGCCGAGGTGGGCGTCGCCGCAGATCTGGGCGCAGATGCCCGGTGAGGGGCAGGCCGCGATGTCATGGGCCATGAGGGCGGCTGCGCCCCGGTAGAACGTGAACGGCGAGTGCGCCATGCGGCCGTAACGGATGGGAATGAGTTCCGGCAGCCGGTGGGCGTTCGAGATTTCGATGATGGTGATTGGATCGCGTGCGGATTTCGAGAACTCGTCGAGTTTCTCGCGCGCGCACACGGCGCGGCGCGCGCGCCCGGCTGCCGCGCGTTCGGCTCTCGGGGCGGTGGGCGCAGGCTCGGGCAGGGACTTGGCGCGGGCCCGGACCTCGCTGCCTTTAGCCATGGTAGGCCGTGACCCGTTCGACCTCGTTTTTCGAGCCGAGGAAGACCGCCACGCGCTGGTGCAGGCGTTCCGGCTGGATGTCCAGGATGCGCTGGTGGCCATCGGTGGCCCGGCCGCCGGCCTGCTCGACGATCAGGGCCATGGGATTGGCCTCGTACATGAGTCTGAGTTTGCCAGGCTTGTCCGGCTCGCGCGCATCGCGCGGGTACATGAAGATCCCGCCGCGCGTCAGGAGCCGGTGCACATCGGCCACCATGGAGGCGATCCAGCGCATGTTGTAGTCGCGGCCGCGCGGCCCGGTCTTGCCTGCCAGAAGCTCTGCCACATAGCGTTGTACGGGAGGCTCCCAGTGCCGCTGGTTGGACATGTTGATCGCAAATTCCTGCGTATCCTCGGGGATTTGCATGCGATCCTGGGTGAGCACCCAGCTGAAGGTCTCGCGATCGAGCGTGAACGCCTGCACGCCGAATCCGAAGGTCAGGATCAGCATCGTCTGGGGGCCATAGATGGCGTAGCCTGCGGCGACCTGCCGCGCACCAGGCTGCATGAAGGAAGANNACATTCACATCGATGTTCGAGGAGCCATCGAGCGGATCAAACAGAAGCAGGTACTCGCCGCGCGGATAGCGGTTGGGGATCGGGTGGACTTCGTCCATCTCCTCGGAGGCGAGCGCAGCGAGGTGGCCCCCCCATTCGTTGGCCTCGAGCATGATCTCGTTGGAGATGACGTCGAGCTTCTTCTGGATCTCGCCCTGCACGTTTTCCGTGCCGGCGCTACCCAAGACGCCCCCGAGCGCGCCTTTGCTGACGTGGTGCCCGATCGACTTGCAGGCGCGCGCGACGACCTCGATCAGCAGCCGCAGTTCGGCCGAGATGTTGTTGTGGGCGCGTTGTTGCTCGATCAGATAGCGGGTCAGGGTCACGCGCGACATGGGGTGGCTCCACAGGGTGATGTTGCTGGAATCGGCAGACGCTGCCCGATATCAGAGGGTTCTCGGAGGATGCTCGTCAGTTCAGGCGGCGAGCGCCTTGTCCACGATCTCACTGACGTCGCGCGAAAGTCCGGGAGCCGCCTGCACGCGGCGCAGCGCCCCGGCCGCTGCCTGTTGCAGGGCGGGCGTGAGTTTGCGCCAGCGGTCGAGGGTGCGGGCCATGCGGCTCGCGACCTGGGGGTTCAAAGCGTCGACGGCGAGCACCTGGTCGGCCCAGAAGGCATAGCCGGCTCCGTCGGGCGTGTGGAATTCGGCCGGATTCGCAGCGAAGAAGGTCATGAGCAGTGCATAGACCTTGTTCGGATTGCGCAGCGAGAACGCCGGGTGGCGCATCAGCTCGGTCACGACCGCGAGTCCCGGGCGCCCGATGGCGCGCGCCTGGGCCTGGACGCGCAGCCATTTGTCGACGACCAGAGGCTCCTTTGCATACCGGCGGTAGAACTGCTCGAGCGCCCGGGCGCGTTCGGGCACGGGATTGTTGACCATCGAGGTGAGCGCGGCAAAGCGATCGGTCATGTTGTCGGCCGAGTTGAATTGCGCAACCGCCAGGGCATTGAAGGCCGGCTCGTCGAGGGCCACGAGATACGCGAGCGCGAGGTTCTTCAGTGCGCGCCGGCCTGCGGCCTTCGGCTCGGGTGAGTATGGGCCCGCAGTGCGATTCTCGAGGTAGGTCTGGTGCCAGACCGCGCGCAGCGTCTGGGCCAGGTGCAGGCGCACCAGGCGGCGCGCGGCGTGCACCGCCTGGGGATCGTAGACCGGCAGATCCTCGCCGATGACGTGCTCGCTGGGCAGCGTCAGGGCAAGCTCCTTCAGGGCCGGATCAAGTTCGCGGTTCTCGAGGATCGCGCGAAAGACCTGCGCCAGATGGGGGCCGACCTCGGGGGTCTCGCCCTGGCCGATGGTGCGTGCAAGCCGGGCAAGCTCGAGTGTCGCCAAGCGCTGGCTCGCCTCCCAGCGATTGAACGCATCGCTGTCGTGGGCCGAGAGCAGGGCCAGTTCCGCCTCGCTGTAGGGATAGTGAACAATCACCGGTGCCGAGAATTCGCGCAGCAGCGAGGGGACGGGAGCACACGGCACGTCCTGGAACACAAATTCCTCCTCGGCCCGGGTAAATTCGAGCACGATCGTGGTGGGCCGGGGCGCGCCGCTTGCGCTCCCCTCCTGATCCGCGAGCGCAAGCGGCAGGTCAGTGCCCTCCTGATCAAGCAGTCCCACCGCGAACGGGATCATGAAGGGCTGTTTCTCGTGCGTACTCTGCTTCTCGAGGCCGACCTTCGGGCAGACCTGGCGCAGCGTCAGCGTGAAGCGACGGGTCGCGGCGTCGTAGACCCCCTTCGCGCTGACGCGGGGCGTGCCGGCCTGGCTGTACCACAGCCGGAACTGGGCCATGTCCCGGCCGGGTCGCTGTTTCGTATAGATCGACTCCATGACATCGACGAAGTCGTCGCAGGTCACGGCCTGCCCGTCAAAGCGCAGGAAGTACTCATCGATCGCCGCACGAAAGCCCTCGCGGCCGAGGAGCGTCTGCTGCATGCGCACCACCTCGGCGCCCTTTTCGTAGACGGTGGACGTGTAGAAATTGCTGATCTCCTGATAGCTGTCAGGGCGGATCGGATGCGCCATGGGACCGGCGTCCTCGGGAAACTGCCCAGCGCGCAGGGCGCGCACCTGTTCTATACGCTGGACCGCGCGCGCAGTGCGCGCCCGCGGGCCGCGATCCCGCCCGCGCAGATAGCCGGCACTCATGTCCGCGGAAAATTCCTGGTCGCGGAACACTGTCAGGCCTTCCTTCAGGGTGAGCTGGAACCAGTCCCGGCAGGTGATCCGATTGCCGGTCCAATTGTGGAAATACTCGTGTCCCACCACCGATTCGATGGCCGCATAGTCGCCGTCGGTCGCGAGATCCGGATGGGCGAGCACATACCGGGTGTTGAAGATGTTCAGGCCTTTGTTCTCCATGGCACCCATGGTGTAATCGCTCACCGCAACGATCATGAAGCGGTCCAGATCGAGCTCCAGGCCGAAGCGCTTCTCGTCCCAGCGCAAGGCGTGCACGAGGGAGTCCAGGGCGTGGTCGATCTTGGCAAGATCGCGCCGCTCGACATAGATCTGCAACAGGACCTCGCGGCCGCTCGCCGTCCTGACCCAGCGCTCGGTATGGGCCAGGCGTCCGGCGACGAGGGCGAACAGGTAGCAGGGTTTGGGAAACGGATCGTGCCACTTGGCGTAATGACGTCCACCGGGGAGCGCGCCGCTCTCGATCAGGTTGCCGTTCGAGAGCAGCACCGGGAAGTCGCGCCGTGAGGCGCGCAGCATGACGGTGTAGCGCGCCATGACGTCCGGGCGATCCGGAAAGAAGGTGATGCGCCGAAAGCCCTCGGCCTCGCACTGCGTGAACAGGTTGCCGTTCGACGCGTACAGTCCCATGAGACTCGTGTTCGAGATCGGGCACAGGCGCACTTCCAGGTCGAGCACGCAGCGATCCGGCAGTTGGGGCAGAATCAGCGCATGGGATGTGAGCGTGTACTCACTATCGGAAAGAGTTCGACCGTCCAGGTGGACCGCGAGCAGTTCGATCCCCTCGCCGGGCAGTTCGAGGATGCCAGGCCGATTACGACGCAGCAGAAGCCGGGTCGCCACAAGCGTCGCCTGGGGGTCGAGGTCAAACGCGATCTCCACGCTGTCGACCAGGAACACCGGCGCTGCGTAGTCTTCGCGATGGATCGTCTGATTAGTGGGCTTACGCATGCCGCTCCTTGGAAACTCGAGGGGGTGCGGGTCGCCGGAGCCGCGTGGCCTGCCTCGCGCCAGTCTTCCGCCTCGCTCCCGCCTGCCTTCCCGGTCAGGCTCCTCGCGCTAGTCGCCGGGCCTGCCTCCATCGCCCCATTTTACCGCGTTGGAGTCGCAAGCCGCAGCGCCGCCTCCGGCGGACCGCAAAGAGGGCAGAACCGGAAGGTCTAGCACTCGATGACGTTGACAGGTACCTCTATGACGTTGATGGCAAGCCCGCCGCGCGCGGTCTCCTTGTACTTGAGCTTCATGTCCGCACCGGTATCGCGCATGGTCTTGATGACCCGGTCGAGAGAGACGAAATGCTGTCCATCACCCTTTAGGGCCATGCGGGCGGCATTGACGGCCTTCACCGACCCCATGGCATTGCGCTCGATGCACGGCACCTGGACCAGGCCGCCGACCGGGTCGCAGGTCAGCCCGAGATTGTGTTCCATGCCGATCTCCGCCGCGTTTTCCACCTGTTCAGGCGTGCCCCCCATCACCTCAGCCAGGGCGCCGGCTGCCATCGAGCAGGCGACACCGACCTCGCCCTGGCAGCCGACCTCGGCGCCGCTGATCGAGGCGTTCTCCTTGTAGAGGATGCCGATGGCTGCGGCCGTCAGCAGGAAGCGGACAACGGCGTCATCATTCGCCCCGCCGACGAACCGGGTGTAGTAGTGCAGCACCGCCGGAATGATTCCGGCCGCGCCGTTCGTGGGCGCCGTGACGACGCGCCCGCCTGCAGCATTTTCCTCGTTGACCGCCAGCGCATACAGATTGATCCAGTCCAGCACCGCAAGCGAGTCGCGCAGGCTTGCCTCCGGATTCTGCATGAGCTGGCGGTAGAGCTGCGGGGCCCGGCGGCGCACCTTGAGCCCGCCTGGCATGATCCCCTCGTTGCGGCAGCCCGCTGCGACGCATTCCTGCATCACCTTCCAGATATTGAGAAGAGCGGCCCGGATATCGGCTTCGCTGCGCCAGACCTTCTCGTTCTCGAGGATCAGCCCGCTGATCGGCAGCCCCGTGCGCCTGCACAGGGCAAGCAGGTCGGCGCCGCTCGAAAAGGGGTAGGGCAGAACACTGGTGTCGGCGACGATCCGGTCGGCACCCGCGCTCTCCTCGTTGACCACAAAACCGCCGCCGACCGAGTAGTAGACCTGCGTGCACAGCACCTGGCCATCCGCGTCGAGCGCGCTAAAGCGCATGCCGTTTGGATGATAGGGAAGCGACTTCCGAAAAAACAGCAGGTCTTCGCGTTCGATCCAGGCGATCTCACCCACGCCCGCGACCTCGAGCCGCGCGCGCTTGCGGATGGCAGCCAGCCGGGCGGGGATCGTCGAGGTGTCGACCGTGTCAGGCTCTTCGCCCGCGAGACCCAGCAGGACGGCCTTGTCGCTGCCGTGCCCTTTCCCGGTCGCGCCCAGTGAGCCGTACAGCTCGACGCGCACGCGTGCGACGCGCCCGCGCTCGGTGGACTGGGCCAGCAACTCTGCGAAGCGGCCAGCTGCACGCATCGGCCCGACGGTGTGGGAGCTCGAGGGGCCGATTCCGATCTTCAACAAATCAAACACGCTAATCGCCATGCGCGCCCCTGTAGCAGGTCACTCGATCCAGTCTGCGGACGCCGCGCCAAGCGGCACCCGGCCGTTCTACTCGTAGTCGGAGGGCGGAGGGCAACTGCACAGGAGGTTGCGGTCCCCGTAGACATTGTCAGCGCGGCCCACAGGGGGCCAGTACTTGCTGTGGCGCTGGGACGCCATCGGAAAGGCGGCCTGGGCGCGCGTATAGCCATGCGTCCACTCCTCCTTGGTCACATCGGATGCCGTGTGCGGGGCGCGCTTGAGGGGGTTGTCCTCGCGATCTAGGCGTCCCTCCTCGACGGCGGCGATCTCGGCCCGAATGGCGATCATGGCATCGATGAAGCGGTCGAGTTCGAACAGGGACTCGGATTCGGTGGGCTCGATCATGAGGGTTCCGGCCACCGGGAAACTCATGGTCGGGGCGTGGAAACCATAGTCGATGAGCCGTTTGGCGACATCGTCGACACTGATTCCGCTCGTCTCCTTGACCGGTCGCAGATCGAGAATGCACTCATGGGCGACGAGGCCTCCCTCGCCCTTGTAGAGCACCGGATAGTGGGGCTCGAGACGGCGCGCGATGTAGTTGGCAGCGAGGATCGCGCTTTCGGTCGCGGCGGTCAGGCCCGTGCCACCCATGAGCGCGATGTAGGCCCAGGAGATCGGCAGGATCGATGCCGACCCGAAAGGGGCGGCCGAGACCGCCGAGACGCCTTCGGGAGTGCGCGTGTAGCCCACCGAGCGCTGGTTGGGCAGGTAACGCGCAAGGTGCGCCCCCACGGCCACCGGTCCGACGCCGGGACCGCCGCCGCCGTGCGGGATGCAGAAGGTCTTGTGCAGGTTCAGGTGCGAGACGTCGCCACCGAATGCACCGGGCGCGGCGATGCCCACGAGCGCATTCAGGTTGGCGCCATCGATGTAGACCTGACCGCCATGGCCGTGCACGATCGAGCAGATCGTCTGTACTTCGGACTCGAACACGCCATGGGTGCTCGGATAGGTGATCATGATCGCCGCGAGACGGTCGGAGTATTTTTCGGCCTTGGCCGTGAGGTCGTCGACATCGATGTTACCGTTCGCGTCGCAGCCCACCACCACGACGTTCAGGCCGGCCATCTGGGCCGACGCCGGATTGGTGCCGTGCGCCGAGGACGGGATCAGGCAGACGTCCCGATGTCCCTCACCCCGCGCGCGATGATAGGCGCGGATCACGAGCAGTCCGGCGTACTCACCCTGCGAGCCTGCGTTGGGCTGCAAGGACACCGCGGCATAGCCGGTCGCCGCGCACAGCATGGCCTCGAGCCTCGTGATCAGAGCGCGGTAGCCCTCGGTCTGGTCATCGGGCGCGAACGGGTGAATCTGGCTGAACTCGGGCCAGCTGATCGGGATCATCTCGGTCGTCGCATTGAGCTTCATGGTGCAGGAACCGAGCGGGATCATGGCCCGATCCAGGGCGATGTCCTGGTCCGCGAGGCGCCGCAGATAGCGCAGCATCTCGGTTTCCGAATGATGCGTGTTGAAGACCGGGTGCGTGAGATACGGCGTGGTGCGCAGCAGCGCGTCGGGAACCCCAAGGCCGGCACGGCCCTCGAGCGCGGCGAAGTCGGGAAGCGGGCTGCCTTCGGCGAACAGCGACCAGAGCAGTTCGACATCGGCAGCCGTCGTGGTCTCGTCAAGCGAGACGCCGGCGTGGGTGGCGTCGATGCGCCGCAGATTCACGCGTTGGGCGGCGGCCTGGGCGTGTGCAACGGCGCTGCCCGACTTCGGGACGATCGAGAGGGTGTCGAAGAAGGACCGGTTGGTGACCGCAACGCCCAGTTCGGCCAGTCCAAGGGCCAGGGTTGCGGTGAGGCGATGCACACGCTGGGCGATGTTCGCGAGGCCAAGCGGGCCATGGTAGGCCGCATACATCGCCGCGATGACTGCGAGGAGCACCTGGGCGGTACAGATGTTCGAGGTGGCCTTCTCGCGGCGGATATGCTGCTCGCGCGTCTGCAGGGCGAGCCGGTAGGCGCGCTGGCCATGGGCGTCGACAGTGACGCCCACCAGGCGCCCGGGCATGCTGCGCTTGTAGGCGTCGCGCGTCGCCAGGAAGGCCGCGTGCGGACCGCCGAATCCGAGCGGCACGCCAAAGCGCTGGCTGTTGCCGACCACGACGTCCGCACCCCAGATGCCCGGTGGCGCGAGGAGGGTCAGCGCGAGCAGGTCGGTGGCGACGATGATGAGCGTGCCCCGAGCGGCAAGCGCTCGGGCGAGCCCGCGGTAGTCGGCGACGCGGCCATCGACCCCGGGATACTGGAGCAGTACGGCAAACGCGTCGACGCTGAGGGCGTCCTCGGGGGGGCCCACCAGCACTGACAGGCCAAGTGGCTCGGCGCGCGTGCGCATCACCTCGATCGTCTGGGGCAGGACGTCATCGGCCACATAGACCGTCGTGCTGGCGCTCTTGGTCACGCGCAGGCACAGCGTCATCGCCTCGGCTGCGGCGCTCGCCTCGTCGAGCATCGAGGCGTTGGCGATGTCCATCCCGGTGAGATCCGTCACCATCGTCTGGAAGTTCAGGATCGCCTCCAGGCGGCCTTGCGAGATCTCGGGTTGGTAGGGGGTGTAGGCCGTATACCAGGCGGGATTTTCAAGGATGTTGCGCTGGATGACGCTCGGGGTGTGGGTGCCGTAGTAGCCCTGGCCGATAAATGACTTGAAGACGCGGTTCTGGTTGGCGATGGTGCGCAGTTCAGCCAGCACCTCGGCCTCCGGCCGGGGGCCGGGCAGTTCCAGTGGAGTGCTCAGACGGATTGCCGCGGGCAGCACCGCGGCGATGAGATCAGCGCGCGTCTGAAAGCCAAGCGCGGCCAGCATCTGCTCCTGTTCGGCGGGCGTGGTGCCGATGTGGCGCCCGACGAAGGCGCCACGGTCTTCCAGTTCGGCGAGCGGCCTGCGCTCGGTCTTCTGAAGCCAGGACTGCTCGGCGGCAGTATTCATGTTCATCGGCTGCTCCATAAGGCCCCGCCAGGGCCGGCGGGGCGAACGTTGGGGGTGTCAGACACCGGTCAGGGCTTGGTACGCATGCTCGTCCATGAGTCCGTCCAGATCGGCTGCATCGCTCGGACGGATCTGGATGAACCAGCCGGCTCCGAGGGGGTCGGTGTTGATCTTTGAGGGATCGTCCGGCAAGGCGGTGTTGACCGCGGTGACGGTCCCAGAGACAGGCAGTTTCACGTCAGCCGCCGCCTTCACCGATTCGACCACGCAGATGGGGTCCCCCTTGACCGCGCTTTTGCCCACCGGCGGCAGTTCGACGAAGACGATGTCGCCAAGGGCGTCCTGGGCGTGGTTGGTGATGCCGATCGTGGCCGTTCCATCCGCCTCGAGGCGGATCCATTCGTGGTCTTCGGTGTATCGCAGGCTGGGCATCGATTGCTCCTGTCGGAGGGTTGGAGGGTGGGGGCGCTTGTCGTGGGACTTAGGAAAGTGGACTGGCTGCGCGCGGCTTCAGGCCCGGCCACGGTAGTACCGGTGCGGCACGAACGGGGTCTTGACGACCTGGACGGGCACCATCCGGTCGCGCACCTGCGCGCGTAGCGTCGTGCCCGGGGTCGACAGCGCGAGGGGCACATAACCCATCGCGAGCGCCCCGCCAAGCGTGGGCCCATAGCCTCCGCTTGTGACCTGCCCGATCGCTTGCCCCGCCTCGTCGAGCAGGATCGTGCCTTCGCGGATCGGCGTTTTCTCGCGACCGATGAGGCCCACGCGCTTTCTGGCGGGTCCCGCCTCGAGCTGCGGGAGGATGTGCGCCGCACCCGGAAACCCCCCGGGCCGGGCCCCCTCGGCACGGCGCGCCTTTGAGATCGCCCACGTGAGGGCGGCCTCGACGGGCGTGGTCGCGGTGTCGATGTCATGGCCGTAGAGGCACAGACCGGCCTCGAGCCGCAAGGAGTCACGGGCACCCAGACCGATGGGCAGCACCTCGGCCTCGCCGAGCAGTGTGCGCGCCAGTCGCTCGGCCAGCGCGTTCGGCACGGAGATCTCAAAGCCGTCCTCGCCCGTGTAGCCCGAGCGGGTCACGAAGCACCCGATGCCCGCGATCTCGATGCTGCGCGCGGTCATGAACGTCCAACCCGGAACATCCGCCCCGGGGGCGAGGCGCGCCAGGACCTCGTGGGCGCAGGGGCCCTGCAGGGCGAGCAGGGCGTGCTGGTCGAGCTCCTCGATGGCGCAGCGCGCCCCGAGTGCTCTGCGCAGGTGGGCGGTGTCGGCCTCCTTGCACGCCGCATTCACCACCACAAACAGCCCCTCCGGGATGGCGGTGGCCATCAGGTCGTCGAGGATGCCGCCTTCAGGGTTGGTGAAGAGCGCGTAGCGCTGCTGATAGGGGCCGAGCCCGATGAGGTCAACCGGGACCAGCGTCTCAAGCGCAGCGGCGGCCGCCGCGCCGCGCAGTTGCAGCTGGCCCATGTGGGAGACGTCGAACAGTCCCGCCGCCTGGCGTGTGTGCAGGTGCTCCTTCAGTACCCCCGAGGGGTATTGCAGGGGCATTGCGTAGCCGGCGAACGGCACCATGCGCGCACCCAACTCCAGATGAAGGGCGTGCAGCGCCGTGAAACGAAGTTCGGACATGGGACCTCTCTGGTCGCAACAAGGGGAAACAAACCTTCTGCAGCCTGCATCCCTCTGTCCTTGTACCTGAGAGATTACAGCGCGGCTCTCCTCAGCCTCGCGCTATGTGCCCCTTCGGTGGATGGTTCACGCAAGCCCACGGGGCTTGGCACCATCACTCTCCAGATTGGTCTTGCCGTACCACCAGTTCCTTGGCCTGAGCGATTATGGGATTACGCCTTCGGCGGCAGCCGCGGATACGGCCGCACTCTCCTGGTGGACACATCATTGTACTGAAAAGCGGCGCCGCCTGCCATCGCTCGGCCTGCCCGGCGCTACTGTTACTTTCTCGTGAACGAGCGAGCCTCGCCGCGCGAGTTCACCGGATCATCCTCGACGACGACGATGTCGCCGCCGCTCGTCAGAATGATCGAAGTTGCGCTGAGGTCGTCCTTCTTGGACGGCTGATACTCGCCATCCATGGGCACGAGGTCGAAATTGAACTCGGTGTCGGTCACGCCCGTGCGGGCCCGCGGTGCCGTCTCGATCAGCTTTTCGTTGTTGGCGGTGACGCGCTTGACGAGCGTGTCGACCACCAGCTTGCGGAAATGCTCCTGGGTCTCTTCGCTCGCCAGCGCGTAGGCGGCCGGGCTCACCTCGAGGAAGATGACATCGGTCATGGCCACGACCGTCGTGGTACGCGTCGCCTTGCCGGGGTTGAAAAAGGCGAGTTCGCCGAGCACCTCGCCCGGCCCCAGCACCGCGAGGCGCCGGCCGCGCATCGACACCTCGACGTCGCCTTGCAGGAGCACGCCAAAGCTCGCCCCCTCGTCGCCCTCGGTCATGAACTGGCGCAGTTCGTTGTACTCGCGCCAGTGAGAGATGCGCAGGATCTCCCAGATCTCGTCGTTCTCGAATTCGAACAGGGACGGGCACTGGCGCACCATCTTGAAGCGCCGCGACAGCTTCACCGAATCGGCGTCATCGAGGATCTGGAACTTGGCACCGGAGAGATCCTGGGCAAGCTCGATCCCGGTGCGATAGCGCGAGTAGAGGTCCTTCTCAAGGGCCTTCTTGACGACCGGATCGAGCTGTTCAGGCACCGAGGGGTTGAGGATGCTGACCGGCTCGGAATCCATGTTGATGATCTTGTACATGAGCGCGGCCCGGTTCTTGGCGCGGTAGGGCAGGCGTCCGGTGAGCATCTCGAACATGACCGCACCCAGCGAGTAGATGTCGCTCTGGATGTTAAGCGGATAGTCCTTGATCTGCTCGGGGGACATGTAGGCCGGGGACCCCACGCCCATGATGAACGTGGAGTCGGCGCCGCTCTTGCGCAGGTTCAGGGCGAGTCCGAAGTCCATGATCTTGACTTCGCCGTCGTTGGACAAGAGGATGTTGTCCGGCTTGATGTCGCGGTGGACGATACCGCGACGGCCCGCGAAATCGAGCGCCATGGAGCACTTGAATATCACCTCGACCACGCGGTGCGGGGGCAGGAGCTTGTCGAAGGTGCAGAATTCGCGCAATGCCACGCCCTGGACAAATTCCATGGCGATGTAGGCACAATCCTCCTCGATCTCGGCGGCGTAGATCTGGACGATGTTCGGATGCTGAACCCGGGTGGCGAGCGCCGCCTCGGTCATGAAGAGCTTCTTCAAGCGTCGCGCCATCTTCGCCTTCTTGGCGTCAAAGCGCATGACCTTGAGCGCGACAATGTCGCCGCTTTCCCGATGCTTGGCCCGATAGACGATAGAAGTCGCCCCCTCGCCGACTTCCTCGAGGACCTCGTAGGGTCCGTATTCCAGACGCTCCGCGGACGCGCGACTAGCAGCCATCCACTCCCTCGGTGCGCGTCATGTCTCGTCCCAATCTTTGCAATCGCGGGTCCACCCCAGATTCCCCCTCATGAAGCCGATATGTCCCTTGCATCAGTCCCCGCCCGGCCGGAAAGCGCCATCTCGCGCGCCGCGGGCCAGGAAAGGCCGTGCCGATTGACAGTTCAGCCTCCATATTACCGCGTGACGAGACTCGATGGCTAAATCGACATTTCGAGCCGGCACTTGACCACTGTCAAGGAATTCCTCCACATCTTCTGAACCCACCTTCTGAACCAGCCGGCCGCGACGCGCAGCGCACCCAAGCGCAGCGCAGCCGCCGGTAAGCCGCCGGTAAGCCGCCAGTAAGCCGCCAGTAAGCCGCCCGGGGTGGTTCGATGCGAGTGGGGGTGGGTGCACAGGCGGGCGCGCCCACCTGCGAGGCTTGCGCCAACCGTGGTCGCCGCTTGCCGGTCCTGTCGCGCACGCAGCGAACCGGTCCCGCGCCCGGCTGCTGGTGTCCCACCCGCAGTTCCTGCCCCGGGTGTCCCGATGCTGTTGTCGCGTCGCGGGTCAGACGCTCGTGGCCCCCTTCCGGCTGGCCGCCGCTACCCGCCTGCGGTACACTTTGCGCCGGCGGCGAGGGGCGTAGTGCGGGGGGCAGTACCCAAGCCTGCGAGAACATGGGCAAGGCCGGCGCGGAACTCTCACCTGTCGCGGTGGGTCCGACGATGCGGCGCGCCCGGCAATAGACGACATTCCGGGTAAACCAAATGCATCGCCGCAGCGTTCCCGCCTGATGGCACACCTCGCCGCGGACGGCAGGTGCTCTGCCCGCGTCGCAAGGCGCCACCAGGAACGGCCGTCCGGACGATTACAGGCTTCCACTTTGAGCATAACCGCTAACCCCAGCGCCGGGACTTCGGCTGACCGCTACGATTTCTCCTTCTGGAGCCTCGTGGTGGCGCTGCTTTTGGGCGGCCTTATCGCCTTTGGCAACGGCACGATCTGGTCGCAGATGAACCGCCCGGTCTTGGCGCCGGCTTTTGAGGGGCAGATCAACGGTTTCGCCTTCGACGGCTACCAGCGTGACGAGAGTCCCCTGCGCGACAGCTTCCCGTCTGAGAATGAATTGGCCTCGGACGTCGAACTGCTCTCCCACTACACCAACCAGCTGCGGCTCTACAGCTCGATCGACACCGACGCGGTGCCGGCTCTGGCGCGTCGCCTGGGCATGCGCATCACCGGCGGCGCCTGGCTCGACCGGCAGAAGGACCGCAATGCCCTGGAGATCAAGGCCCTGCTGCAGTCCGTGCGCGAGAACAGCAACATCGATCGGGTCATTGTCGGCAACGAAACCCTGCTGCGGCGCGATCTCACCGTCCCGGAACTGATCCGCTACCTCGACATCGTCCGGCGCCGCACCCGTGTGCCGGTGTCGACGGCCGAGCCCTGGGACATCTGGCTTAAGAATCCCGAACTGGTCGAGCATGTCGATTTCATCACCGTCCACCTCTTGCCCTACTGGGAGGGCGTGCAGCGCCAGGATGCCGTGACCCACGTGCTGCGGCGCTATGAGGAGTTGCGCCGCAAGTACCCGCACAAGAAGATCGTGATCGGTGAAGTCGGCTGGCCAAGCAATGGCGACCGGCACAAGTCCGACACCTCCCTCACCTACGCCACGGCGTCGGTGTCGCAGGAGGCCAAGTTCATCCGCGAGTTCCTTCCGGTGGCGCGCGAACATCACCTCGACTACTTCATCATGGAGGCGTTCGATCAGCCCTGGAAGCAGGCCGGTGAAGGCCGCACGGGAGCCTATTGGGGGATGTTCGATGCCAACCGCCAGCCCAAGTTCTCCCTGGATGGTCCGGTCATCGCCGACCCGGAATGGCCGACCAAAGCCCTGGTCGCCTCGGCGCTCGCGTTCTTGCCGATCGTCTGGTTCTGCTACGTGTTCCGCCGCTTCCGGCTCGCCGGCCGGCTCTTCTTCGGGGTGCTGATCCAGGGGGCGGCGACGCTCGTGGTCTGGATCGTGACACTGCCCTTCGAGTTTTACCTGAACGCCCTGGACTGGACCATGCTCGTCGTCCTGCTGCCGGCCTTGGCGGCGATGCTCATGATCCTTCTGACCAACGGCTTTGAGTTCACCGAGGCGGTCTGGTGCAAGCGCTGGCTGCGCCAGTTTCTTCCCGAGCCGCTGCCCGAGGGGGCGCACGAGCCGTTTGTCTCCATCCACCTACCCTGCTACAACGAGCCGCCGGAGATGGTCATCCAGACCCTGGCGAGCCTTGCGCGCATGGACTATCGCAACTTCGAGGTGCTGGTGATCGACAACAACACCAAGAAGGAGGAGACCTGGAAGCCGGTCGAGCGTTACGTGGCGACCATGAACGCGAGCGGTACCGGTCCGACGGTGCGCTTCTTCCATCTCGACAACTGGCCGGGTTTCAAGGCCGGGGCATTGAACTTTGCGCTGGAGGAGACCGATCCCCGGGCCGAGGTGATCGGCGTGGTCGATTCGGATTATGTGGTGAGCCCCGACTGGCTGAAGGTGACAGTCGCCCATTTCGCCGCGCCGCGTGTGGCCGTGGTCCAGGCTCCCCAGGCGCATCGCAACTGGCAGCAGAACGTTTTTCAGCGGATCTGCAGCTGGGAATACGATGGCTTTTTCCGCATCGGCATGCATCACCGCAACGAGCGCGACGCCATCATCCAGCATGGCACCATGACCCTGGTGCGCAAAGAGGCCCTGGTGGCGACCGGCGGCTGGTCCGAGTGGTGCATCTGCGAGGACGCCGAACTTGGCCTGCGGCTCATGAACGCCGGCTGGCAGACGCGCTATATCGACGAGGTGCTGGGTCGGGGTCTGACGCCCTCGAACTTCGCCGGCTACAAGTCGCAGCGTTTCCGGTGGGCCTTTGGGGCGATGCAGATCCTCAAGCGGCGCTGGGGCTGGCTGTGGGGCGACAGTCCGGAGCAACCGGGTCTAAGCGGCGGCCAGCGCTTCCACTTCCTGACTGGATGGTTTTCGTGGTTCGCCGACGCCTTGCACCTGCTCTTCACCCTGGCCTCGATCGCCTGGACGGTCGGCATGATCGCCCGGCCTGAGGATTTCAGCCTGCCGCTCGACCTGTTCGTCATCCCCGTCCTCGGCTTTTTCGTGCTCAAGGCGTTCTTCGGCCCGGCGCTCTATCGGGTGCGCGTACCCTGCGGCTGGCTGGACGTGTTTGGCGCCTCGATCGCCAGCATGGCCCTCTCGCATGCCATCGCCCGCGGCATCATGGCCGGGCTGATCCAAAAGCATGGCACCTTCGTGGTCACCCCGAAGAGTTGGCAGTCCAAGGGCGGCCCGGTCTGGTTCAACGCGGTGCGCGAGGAGGCGATGCTGCTGCTGGGCATCACGGTGTGCATCGGTGCGACGCTGCTGCAGATGCCGATGCAGTACGAGACCCTGCTCTGGGCTGCGATACTTGCGACCCAGTCGATCCCGTACCTGTCGGCCTTCACCTGCGCGTTGATCTCGGCATACAGCGGACGCTCCGCGCCGCCCGTACACCTGTCGGCACTCGACGGGGCGAACCGCCTGGGCCTCGCCGTGGCGGTGACCGAGGAGGTCAAGACGGCGGCGGCGACGAGCGCCGAACCGTTGCCTGCGCGCGCGGGAGCGGAGGCGTAGCCGGCAGGGGCGGCGGGGAGGAGTGGGTGGTCGAAGCGGCCGCGCAGCTAGCGTGACGGAGCGAGTCCGCTGATTTTCGAGCCGGCCTTAAGGCCATGGCGTGCGAACCATCCGAGGTTCATTTCAAGGGCGTAGAGGACCGGCTTTGCGGAGCAATGGTCCGTCAGGGTCTGCGGCTGCATGTCCTCGATATTGACGATGGCGCCGGTCTCGTCGATGAACGCCACCGAGAGCGGCAGCAGGGTGTTCTTCATCCACATGCACTCTCTCGCTGGAAAATCGAAGATGAAGGCCATGCCCTGATTGGGTCCGAGCGACTGGCGGTACATGAGGCCCAGTTCGCGCTGCTCGTTGGTGGAGGCCATTTCGGCTGAGATGACGAGAATGCCCGCCGAGAGCTGCTTGACCGGAAACTGGGTGGGGCTCTCCTGGCTGTGTGCCGGCTGTCCTAGCAGGCCGCAGACGAGGGCAATGACGCTGGACAACCGCAGGCGCTGCAACATGACGTGTCGGGCACTGATCTTCACCTCTCCATTCTAATCGCGGCGCGGCCAACCGTTCTCACGCGGGCCAAAAAAAGAGGGCAGGGAGAATCCTCCCTGCCCGCCCATCAGTTGCGTGTTGGACTTATTTTGCGACAGGCGTCTCCGCGGCCGGGGTGCTCTTTTTCGCCTTGACCCGGGCGCTTTTCTTGGCCTTCACGGCCTTNNAACCTGCTGCGGGCGCCGTGGCAGCGGTGGGTGCTTGCGCGTACACGCTGGCGGCGAACAGTGATGCGATGAGAGTGGCGAGTACCTTGTTCATACAGTTCCTTGATCCAGAGAGACTTCAGGTGAAAATGAGGGTGAGATCGGGTGCGTTGCCCTCGGATCAGCAACGCGCCGACTCATGCTCATTAACGTCCTGCACAGGAACCGGTTGACCGCTGCACTTTCGCTCAATGAGCGTGATGATGATGGCGATGATGGTGATGATGGTGATGGATCGGCCTGGCCAGCGCGGCTTCCGAGCAGAATGCCAGCACGAGTATTCCCAATGCGATCTTGCCGAACAATTTTCCTGAGGCGGTCATGTGGTTCTCCATGAAAAGTAGATGCGTTGCAGCGCCAGTGTAAGGTACCGGGCAACATTTCAACGGTGCGACCTGCCCGGCGGTTGACGACGACCTGTCAAATCGTGACGCGCGCGCCGCATGGGCGGCAATTGCAGGAGCGCCGGGTCGATACGCTGCCACTGACCCGGGGCAAGCCCAAGTGTCTCGAGGCTCACCGCGCCGACGGCCACACGCACGAGGCGCAGGGTCGGGTGGCCAAGCGCGGCTGTGGTGCGTCGGACCTGCCGGTTCTTCCCCTCAGTCAGGACGACCTCAAGCCACGCGGTGGGGATGTGCTGGCGCGAGCGGATCGGTGGGTCGCGCGGCCACAGGGCCGCTGGCTCATCGATGAGCCGGGCCGTCCGTGCCCGGCTGAAGCCGTCGCCAAGCGGCACCCCCTGGGTGAGGCGCCCCGGCAGCGCGGCGTCGGGTGTGCCCTCGACCTGCACCCAGTAGCGTTTGCCGAGCCGGGCGCGGGGGTCGGCAATCGCATGTTGCAGCGCACCGTCATCGGTCAGGAGCACCAGCCCTTCGCTGTCGAAGTCGAGCCGCCCGGCGGGGTACACGTGGGGCACCTCCAGAAAGTCCTTGAGCGTCGGCCGGTCGCCCTCGGAGCTGAACTGGCACAGGACGCCGAACGGCTTGTTTAGGGCGATCAGCATGCGTGCCGGCGCAGGGCGGCTGATTGCGTGGGTGGTCGCGCAGCCATGCTATTCTTATATCTTATAGAAGACATTGAAAGTGAGCTCTGGCCGGGGCACCGTGACCGGCGCGTTGGTTATCCCGTTTGTTACACTGGCAGTGCGCGCGAAGCGGCTGCGGTCGGACCGTTGAATTCCAGGTAGCGCGCCCCCCGATCGTTCCACGTCGCCTTGCGAATCCCGTTTCCCGGAGATCATCATGTTCCAGCATATCAAGTTGCCCGCCAGCGGCGAGAAGATTACCGTCAACGCCGATTTCTCACTGAACGTGCCCGATCAGCCCATCATCCCCTACATCGAAGGGGACGGTACTGGCCTGGACATCACGCCGGTGATGATCAAAGTCGTCGATGCGGCGGTCGCCAAGGCCTATGGGGGCAAGCGCAAGATCTCGTGGATGGAGATCTACGCCGGGGAGAAATCGACCAAGGTCTATGGCCCAGACGTGTGGCTGCCCGATGAGACCCTGAAGGTGCTGAAGGACTACGTGGTCTCGATAAAGGGACCCCTGACGACGCCGGTGGGCGGGGGCATCCGCTCGCTCAACGTGGCGCTGCGCCAGGAACTCGATCTCTATGTCTGCCTGCGCCCGGTGCGCTACTTCAAGGGCGTGCCAAGCCCGGTCAAGGCGCCCGAGAAGGTNNACATGGTGATCTTCCGCGAAAATTCCGAGGACATCTACGCCGGCATTGAGTATCAGGCTGAGTCGGAACCTGCCAAAAAGCTCATCAGATTCCTGATCGACGAGCTGGGCGTGAAGAAGATCCGCTTTCCGAACACCTCGGGCATCGGCATCAAACCGGTCTCCCGGGAGGGCACCGAGCGCCTGGTGCGCAAAGCCATCCAGTACGCCATCGATAACGACCGCTCCTCGGTGACCCTGGTTCACAAGGGCAACATCATGAAATTCACCGAGGGCGCGTTTCGGGACTGGGGCTATGCGCTCGCCCAGAGCGAATTCGGTGCGCAACTGGTCGATGGTGGCCCTTGGTGCAAGTTCGCGAACCCGAAGACTGGCAAGGAAATCATCGTCAAGGATGTGATCGCGGACGCCTTCTTGCAGCAGATCATCCTGCGGCCGGTCGAGTACGATGTGATTGCGACGCTGAACCTGAACGGCGACTATATTTCTGATGCGCTTGCCGCGCAGGTCGGCGGGATCGGCATCGCCCCCGGCGCGAACCTGTCCGATTCGGTCGCGATGTTCGAAGCAACCCACGGCACGGCGCCAAAGTATGCGGGCAAGGACTACGTGAATCCCGGCTCGGAGATCCTCTCAGCTGAGATGATGCTACGCCACATGGGCTGGGTCGAGGCTGCGGATCTCATCATTCAATCGATGGAGCGCTCCATCCTCTCGAAAAAGGTCACCTATGACTTCGCCCGGCTCCTGGAAGGGTCGACCCAGGTGTCTTGTTCGGGATTCGGAGAGGTCATGATCGAGCACATGTGAGATGGTTCGAAGGCGTCTTCGGATCTCCCGTCTGGTTCCATGACATATCCCAGGTCGTTGATTCAAATGGGATCTTTCCCGCATCCAGGGGTGCTCGAGGCTTGGGCTTGACGGCTCAATGAGATGGTATTACCGAACAGCGTCGTAGACGTGCGCCGTATGCGGCACGCTCCACGACCGCGACGCCAATGCGGCGCGTCATATCAAGGCGCGCGGCCTGGCGTGGCTAGCGGAACAGTTTGCCATGGCGGATTCGGCTCATACGACGAATGCGGCCGCTGTGAATAAGGCAAGTGGGGATGCTCTCACTGCCGCGCTCGGACATGACCGT
>PLEY01000115.1:186-134786 GCA_003136595.1 Burkholderiales bacterium | reverse complement strand
TCATCGCGATGACCATCACGCTGGCCGCCGTCTACGCCCCCATCGGCATCCAGGGGGGGCTGACCGGCGCGCTGTTCCGCGAGTTCGCCTTCACCCTGGCGGGCGCGGTGTTCATCTCGGGCTTCGTCGCGCTCACGCTCTCGCCGATGATGTGCTCGGCCTTCTTCCGGCCGGAGCAGGACTCGAGCCGCTTCGTCCTGTTCATCGATCGCACGTTCGACCGGGTCCGGCATGGCTATCAGCGCGTCCTGCATAGTCTCCTGAACACCTGGCCGGTCCTGGTTGTCATGGGTGTGCTTTTTCTGGGTGGCGTGGTTTTCATGTTCATGACCGGCCGAGCGGAGCTGGCACCGGAGGAGGATCAGGGCATCGTGCTCGGCCAGATCCAGGGACCTCCGGACGCGACCGCGCAGCAGATGCTGGTGTATGCCGATCAGGCCTACAAGCTTGCGGCCGAGGAGCCCGAGACGCTGCAGATGTTCCAGATCACGGGTGTGCCGACGACCAACCAGGGCATCGGAGGCGTGCTGTTCAAGACCTGGGATCAACGGACGCGCAGTGCCCACGAGCTGCAACTGGTCCTGCAGAAGAAGTGGAACACCATCGCCGGAGCACGCGTCGCGGCCTTCCAGTTCCCGCCGCTTCCCGGGTCGCAGGGCTTGCCGGTCCAGTTCGTCATCTCGACGACCGAGCCGTTCGAGAATCTGAATGACGTCGCGCAACGGGTCCTCGAGAAGGCCCGCGCAAGCGGCCTCTTCTTCTTTGTCGACTCCGATTTGAAGCTCGACAAACCCCAGGCCACGGTGGTCGTCGAGCGCGACAAGATTGCCGCGCTCGGCCTCACCCAGGCCGACGTCGGCAACGCCCTGGGCTCCGCGCTCGGGGGCGGCTACGTGAACTACTTCTCGATTGCCGGGCGTTCCTACAAAGTCATCCCGCAGGTGTTGCAGGTCAACCGTCTCAACCCGGAGCAGGTCCTTGACTATTACATCAAGACCCCCAATGGCTCGGTGATTCCGGCCCGCACGGTGGCCCACATCGCCTACAGCATCGTGCCGGAATCGATCAACCGGTTCCAGCAGCTGAACTCGGCGACCATCTCGGGCGTCTCGGCCGCAGCACAGGGCGATGTGCTGGCCTTCCTCCAGCAGGCGACTGCCGAGGTGGCGCCGGCAGGCTACTCCGTCGACTATTCGGGCGCATCACGCCAGTTTGTCCATGAATCGGGCGGCTTTGTGATCACGATGATGCTCGCCGTGATCATTGTCTTCCTCGCGCTCGCGGCACAGTTCGAAAGCTTCCGCGATCCCGTCGTCATCCTGTTCTCAGTNNCACGGTATTCTGATCGTTCAGTTCGCCAACGAACTGCAGCGGGCGGGCCGCGACAAGCGCGCAGCCATCGAGGAGGCCTCGGCGGTGCGGCTCAGGCCGATTCTGATGACCACCGCAGCGATGGTGCTGGGTGTGGTGCCGCTCGTGATCGCCTCCGGCGCGGGCGCGGCAGGTCGGCATGCAATGGGCCTCGTGATTTTCACCGGTCTGTCGATCGGTACGCTCTTCACGCTGTTCGTCGTGCCCGCGATGTACATGTTCATCGGGGCGGTGCATCGCGGCGAGAAGAGTGTTGAGGGGGTTGAGCCTGTCATCGGGGCGGTCTAGAAAATCGTGGGTCGCAATGGAGTGACGAGGACGGATGCGTAACGATTGCGACGCCAGGCCGCCGTGCCCGCGTGGCTGGTGCAGCGCGCTGTTGCAGCGCGTCCTCGGTCCGGGCAGAGCCCCGCGGCCACGTTCGTGGGTTTGCCCCCACAGGCGGTCGCTCAAACGCTCAGAGGGGTCCCGTCAGCGATACCACGGGACGAGAGACGTGGGGCCACTCCGAGAGGCGTCACGTGCGGTGCTGCAGGCGGCGAGTAACGTCGGCGAGTCGGTCTCTGCAACGGCTCGCGGTAAGGGCTCGCGGCAAGGGCTGGAGATAAGGGCTGGAGATAAGGGCTGGAGATATGGGTCGGCCGCAACGGTACACGCGCCAGTTCCGGGCCTTCTCGCTTCGTCAGGTCGTGCTGCCCGACTGGATCAGCCACATGCGCGCAATCTCCTGCGTACCATCCGCACCCTTGACACTGCGCAGAACCTCACGTCCCTTCGGTTTCTTGCCGGCCAGGAGATAGGCGATACCGAGCCGCAACTTCGCATCCTCGGGGTGTTTCAGAGTTCCCTTGGCCATGCCCTTTTCCATGAGAGCCAGGCCCTTGTCGAATTTCCCCTCCGTTACCGCGGCAAAGCCCAGATTGATGAGCGCATCACCCTCTTTGCTCGCGTCAGCCTCGCTCTCGCGCTGGCTTGCGGCCGACTGCGCGTCGGCGATGCTCTTGGTGACTAGGTCGCGCAACCGCTGCTGGCGCGCGGCGTCGGGCCCCGAGCCGAGGATCTTCGCTGTGAAGCCTTGATCGACCACTTTCTTGGCTTCGGCAGGGTAGCCGGCCTCGAGATCCAGCTGTGCCATCTCGAGGTAGTCTCCGGGAGCGGTCAGGTTGCCGGTCAGGAATTTCAGTCGGTACAGGTCCAGATCGAGACGGCTCGAAAACCCTGGCTTGTTCTGGGTGCGCGTGAGCAGTTCGGCCCAGTAGTCCTTCTTTGGGTAGTAGGAGACCAGCTTCTCCATCGCGTTGGCATATCCACCCTTATCCCCGAGGCGCTGGTAGCAGCTGGCCAGGAGCTGCAGGTCCTCCTCGCTGGGCGGGCGGCCGCCTTCATTTTGCACTGCGGGCTGCAGCTCGCGCGAGACGCTCGCGCAATCATTGGACAGATAGTAGGTCTGCACCAGCATCTGGCGCATCGACGGGTCGCTGCCGCCTTCCTTGTTGTAGCGCTGGATCCACTGGCCAGCCTTGGCGTAGTCCTTGTCCCGGTAGAAGGCAATGGCGACCGCCTGGATCATCTGGAGCCGCTCAGCCGGCGTCGCGTGGCCGCTTGCGATCACCGCATCCAGGGCGCTTGCCGCAGTGGCGGCATCACCCAGACCGGATGCGGCCGAGACGCGCATGCGCCCGATGAGGTAGGTCTCATAGGAGGTCTTGCCACCCACCGCGTCGGCCTCGCCGATTTTCGAGAGCGCCTCGCGGTACTTTTGGGCGCGCAGCAGGTTGCCCGCTTCCTGCAGCGGCTTGCCGACTTCGGGCCGGACCGTCTCAGCCTGGGCAGGCGCAGGGATCGCAAGCAGGATGGGGGCTGTAGCGCAACTCAAAAGCGCCCACAAGGCGGCGCCTGCGAAAGATCGGGAGTAATTCTTCAATCGTAGCTCCAATACACCGCGTCACGGGGCGGCAGGTCGATTACTGGACGAACTGCTCGTTGCCGATGATGCCAAGCTTGGTGACGCCCAGGCGCTGCGCCGAGGCGAGCACGCTCGCGACGTACTTGTAGGCGACCAGCTTGTTGGGATGCAGGTGCACCTCCGGCTGGACCGGCTCGTCAGCGGCCGCCTTCAGGCGGGCTTCCAGCGCGGCCTTGTCCGGCACGATTTCCCCGTTCCACAGCACCGTGCCATCGAAGTCGACGTCGATCTGGACCACCACCGGCGGTGCCGTGGGCGGCGGGGGGGTACCGACTGGCATGTTCAGATTCACCGAATGCAGCTGGATCGGAATCGTGATGATCAGCATGANNGCATGACGTCGATCAGCGGCGTCGTGTTGATATCGACCATCACTTCCGGCTCACCGCTACCACCGCCTTGCCCGACGTTCATTCCCATGACCTATCCTTTCGCGGGGGGTTCGATGATGAAGCCAACCTTGATGATGCCGGCGCGCTCGCACGCAAAGATGACCTTGCCGACGAATTCGTAGCGCACGTTCTCGTCGCCCCGGATCTGCACCTCAGGCTGGGGATCCTTGACGGAGACCGTTTTCAATTTCGCGACCAGGGACTCCATGTCCGCGACCGGCTGCTGATTCCAGAAAACATCGCCCTCCCGATTGATCGAGATGTTGATGTTCTCGGGCTTCGTCTGGCGCGCCTGGTTGGTCTCCTTTGGCAAGACGAGCGGAATCGTGTGCGTGACCACCGGAATCGTGATCAGGAAGATGATCAGCAACACCAGCATGACATCGACCAGCGGTGTCGTGTTGATGTTGGAGTTCAGAGCATCTTCCTCCCCGTCGCCGGGCCCCACATTCATCGCCATGGCTATGCCTTACGCGTGGAGCCGCCGCCGAGCAGCACAGAGTGGAGGTCGGAGCCGAAGGCGCGCACCTGTTCCATGGCGCTCTTGTTACGCCGGACCAGCCAGTTGTAGCCGAGCACTGCCGGCACCGCGACCGCAAGGCCAATCGCGGTCATGATGAGCGCCTCGCCGACGGGACCGGCAACCTTGTCGATCGACGCCTGGCCGGCAATGCCGATGGCGGTCAGCGCGTGATAGATACCCCAGACCGTGCCAAACAGTCCGACAAAGGGGGCCGTCGAGCCCACCGTGGCGAGAAATGCAAGGCCGTCCTGGAGGCGGTTCTGGACATTCTCCTGCGCGCGCGCGATCGACATCGTGACCCATTCATTCAGTTCCACCTGGCCACGCAGCCCGTCGTGCTTCTCCGAGGCACTCATGGCGCTGTCAGCAATGAAGCGAAACGGGCTCGCGGCCTTCAGGGTCTCGGTGCCCTGCTGAACCGTGGGCGCGGACCAGAACGACTTGTTGGCATCGCGGGCCTGCTGATAAATCTTCAGCTGTTCAAAAAACTTCGTCACCATGATGTACCAGCTACCCATGGACATGATCAGCAGGATGGCCAACGTCGTGCGCGCGACCCAGTCACCCTCGCGGATCAGCGAGTCGAGCCCGTAGGGATTGTTGACGACTTCCTTCTTCTCGTCATTGGCCATCGCCGTCGGCGCCGCTGCGGGCGCCGCATCGGCTGCCGGCGCTGGCGTCTGGGCGAGGACTGTCCCCGGCGTGATCAGCAAGGCAGCAGGGGCAAGGGCGATCAGGGCTACGGCCAGAAAAGCGCCCAGTCTTTGGGTTCGAAACATAGTTCCTCCGAGTAAAAACGAGGTGAAGATGGCTAATGGGTAGCGCCACCGGTAGAAGTTCCCGCTCCTTCTTGGGAAGCGGAGCGTTTTCCTTAATCCCTAAGTGAATTCCTGAGCTAATCCCTGAGGTCAAAGTGCACCGGCAGCTGCACGACGATGTCCTGTCCCTGGCCGCCACAGTGGAGCTTCTTTGCGGCCTCGACGGCGGTGTCGGTGAACAGCTTGTTCGAGCTGCTGACGACCGCGAAGTTGGACGTCTGGCCGGATGCGCCCACGGTGAACGAGACAACCACATCACCCGATTGCAGCCCCGCCCGGGCCGCCTTGGGGGGAAACTCGATCTGGCCGGCGATCTCGCGGGTGTTAGGACACACCACCGTGACACTCTTGGCAGGGGCCGCGGGCGCCGCCGTCGCGACCGGCGGAGCGGTGTTGAATTCCTGACGGGGTGGGGTTGCCGTCTGGACCGAGATCGTATTGGGGGGCGGGGGCGCCTGAATCTGGACTTCGGGTGGTGGCACGAATGGCGGTGGGGGCGCGAGCAGCTTGGGTGGCGGGGGTAGCTTGATCTCAGGAGGCGGGGGCGGCTTGACCTCCTCGATGATCTTGGTCTCCACAGGCTTCTGGATGACGGCCACCAGTTTGTGGGCCAGTCCGGAGATGAGGGCGTAGACCAGCAAGATGTGTAACAGGACGACAAAGGCGATCCCAGCCATGTGCTTCATGGGATTCCTCTGCTGCTGCGCAAAATCCATGCGAGTACCTCCAAAGTTCACTGCCAGGTGGCCGCCCGGTCGGACGATCCACCTCCAAACCCGCCTGTCCGGGCCATGGCCGCCTAGGCGATTAGGCCCGATTCCCTAGGGTGCGCTCGAGCAAATCCGTAATCTTATCGCAAACCAAAATCGTTTCTCGAACATGCTTCTGAGCACCGGATCCTTGCGCTCTGCGACGACTTTGGCCCCATCGCAGGGCCTCGGAATCGTAATTCTCCATGAACTGCCCCAACTTGGGGAATCTTATACCCCCAAAATGGGGAAACTAGATATTGCAAAATCCATGCCGTCGGTGCCATGGGCAGTCACGGGCACGCGAGTGTACCCTCTGCGAATCGAACCCCAATTGAAGCCCACTCGAACCCCAGTTCGCCCGCGCGTTTTGCCCGTGCCCACCCGATCCTCATTCAACCCGAGTTGTGAATAACGTCTCCGCAGAAAGCGCCGCGAACCCGCCGGACCCATCCACGGGTATGCCGCAGCAGATCAGCCCCGGCCGGCTTGCCGCACTGCTTGCGGCTCTGGCCATGCTCGGGCCCTTCTCGGTCGACACCTACCTGCCCGCCTTTCCGGACATGCAGCGTTCGCTCGGTGCAACGGCGATTGCGGTGCAGCAATCCTTGACCCTGTACATGCTGAGCTTCGCCGTGATGATCCTCTGGCATGGCGCCCTGTCCGATGCGCTCGGCCGCCGCAATGTCATCCTGCTCTTCCTCGCCGTGTTCGGCATCGCCTCACTGGGCTGTGCGGCTGCCCATACGATCCAGTACCTCTGGGCCTTCCGTATCCTGCAGGGCGCCTCCGCAGGGGCCGGGGTGGTTGTGGGACGAGCCATGATCCGCGACGCGTATGCGGGGCCTCGGGCCGAGCGCCTCCTCACGCTCGTCACGATGATCTTCGCAATCGGGCCTGCCATCGCGCCGATTCTGGGAGGGTGGATCGTCGCAGTGCTCGACTGGCGCGCGATCTTCTTGTTTCTGTTCGTCTACACGGCGACCCTCTTCGGCCTGTGCTGGCGCCTGCTGCCAGAGACCCTGCCGCCGGGAGCGCGCAGCGAACTGAAAGCCGCCGCCCTGGCACGCAGCTACCGGCAGGTGCTGGGCACGGTACGCTTTCATTTCTACTCGGGCACGATTGCCTTCAATTTCGCCGGACTATTCATCTATGTCGCGGCGGCCCCGACGTTCCTCCTGCGCCACCTGCACCTGAATTCCCAGCAATTCGCCTGGCAATTTCTACCCTCGGTGGCGGGCATCTTTGTGGGTGCCCTCGCGACCAACCGACTCGCCGGGCGCGTGCGTATCGGCGCGCAGGTCCGCTTCGGATTTTTCTTGCTGTTCGGTGCGGCGCTCTCCAATCTGGGCTACCACCTTAGTTTCCCCCCAGCATTGCCCTGGTCGGTCATGCCGCTCTTCTTCTACTGCATCGGCATGGGAATGGCCGCCCCGGGCATCACACTCCTCGTCCTCGATCTCTATCCGAGAGTGCGTGGCGTGGTCGCGTCCTGCCAGGCATTCACGCAGACGATGCTCGCAGCGGTCGTTGCGGGTGTCATTGCGCCCCTCCTTGCACCCTCGGTGGTCTGGCTCGCGGGTGGGCAGCTGGCCTGCGTCAGCATCGCATTGATCTCCTGGAGGCTGGGCCGCTCCCGGCACAGCGCGCCCGGACCCGCCCTGCCCAACGAGGGTTTGTCAGGACCCAAATAGCGCTGCAGGGCAGCGGCGTTACGAGGTAAAGTAATCGGCTAAAGCCACCATGAAGCCACCAATAAGCCGTTCGCGAGGAGACTATGTCAGCATCCCCATTGCACCCTTTCTGGCCCAAGAATCTACCCTTCGATCTTGAGTTGCCCGAGACCAGCCTCTATTACAACCTGGAGGTCGCGGCAACACGCTACCCCGACAAGACCGCGACCGTCTTCTACGACGCGGTCCTCAACTACCGGACCCTGCGCGAGCAGGTCGATGCGCTCGCCGGATGGCTGGAGTCCCACTGCGGCGTGGGTCGGGGCGACCGCGTCATGCTCTTCATGCAGAATTCCCCTCAGTTCATCATCGCCTACTACGCGATCCTGCGGGCCAACGGCTTCGTGGTCCCGGTCAACCCGATGCTAAAGACCGAGGAACTACGTCACTATGCCGAAGACAGCGGTGCCAAGGCTGTACTGTGCGCGCAAGACGTGTTCGCGCAGATTGAGCCGCTCATGGCAGGCAATGGAGGCGCTCCCGCCCTGCAGCACGCCCTGATCGCCGCCTATTCCGACTACCTGCCGGTCGCCACGGAATTGTCGGTACCGGATTTCGTGCGGGCGCCGGCGGTCGACCCGCTTTCTCCCTATGCAACCCTGTGGAGCGAGGCGCTCGCCCAAGGCCGTGTACCCGGACCCCATCTGGTCGGCCCCGACGACTGGTGTGTCATGCCCTATACATCCGGCACCACGGGCAAGCCCAAGGGCTGCATCCACACGCACCGCTCCGTGATGCACACCGCGGTAGCCCAGGCGCTCTGGGGGTTCGGCACGCCCAACACGGTGATGCTGGGAGTGGTTCCGCTGTTCCATGTGACCGGCATGCAAGCATGCATGAACATGGTGCTGTTCCTCGGCGCGTCCGTGGTGCTCTTGCCCCGCTGGGACCGCGCGGTCGCGGCCGCCATGATCGAGCGCTACCGTGTCACCTCCTGGACCAATGTGCCGACCATGGTGGTTGACCTGCTGGCGCTGCCGGATATCGATCGCTACGACCTTTCCAGCATGCGGCGGGTCTCGGGGGGAGGCGCCGCCATGCCCGAGGCTGTCGCCCAGAAGATGCGGGACATGTGGGGTATCGACTTCATCGAGGGATACGGGCTATCCGAGACGATTGCGCCCTCGCACAGCAACCCGCCCGATCGTCCGAAGAAGCAGTGTCTGGGGATTCCGATCTTCAGCACGTACAGCAAGATCATCAACCCGGACACGCTCGTCGAAGTGCCGCAAGGCGAGACCGGCGAGATCATAACGCGGGGCCCGCAGGTGTTCCTAGGCTACTGGAACGACCCTGAAAAAACCGCCGCCGCCTTCATCGAAATAAAGGGGCAGCGCTGGTTCCGCACGGGCGATCTTGCGCGCCTTGACGAGGATGGCTATTTTTTCCTGGTGGACCGCCTGAAGCGGATGATCAATGCATCGGGATTCAAGGTCTGGCCTGCCGAGGTCGAGTCGATGCTGTACCGGCATCCAGCCATCCAGGAAGCGTGCGTGATCTCCGTGCAGGACGAGTATCGGGGCGAGACCGTCAAGGCCTTGATCGTGCTGCGGCCGCAGTTCAAGGACCAGGTCCAGCCCGAGGAGATCATCAACTGGTCGCGGGAATCGATGGCCGCCTACAAGGTCCCCAGAATTGTCGAGTTTGTCGAGCTCCTGCCCAAGTCTGGAACCGGCAAGATCATGTGGCGTCATCTTCAGGAGCAGGAGGCCGCAAGACGCCTGAGCACGAGCACAATTTAAGAGCAGATGCCCAGATCAGCTCGAGCGGAACGACGCGGCGAGGGGTCCTCGGCCATGGGTTCGGGCCGCCCCTTCCTTAGGACCCCAGCCAGCGGGAGAGCCAGCCAGCACGGCGCGCGGGCCGCGCACCCGGGAGCTGACCCGCAAGCGCTACCGGGTCTGCGCCTTGCGGGTCCACGCGCCGTGAGCTTGGGGCGGCACCCTCCCGGCTTGCCGCGTACAGGGCTTCATAACCGGCCTCAAGAACGTCGCACGATGCCCGGGTCGAGAACAGGGCTGAATCATGACGGCTTGCCAGCCGCGCATGCATCTCGGCCCGAAAGGCGGGGTTTCGAGCAAGCTTCAGGACAATCGACTCATACTCGTCAAGATCCCTCGCAATGAGCTCGGGCAAACCCAGCGCCATGAGAAGGCTGGCCGCCATACGCGCGGCGAACGCCTCCCCGGCGTGGGTCACCACGGGAACACCAGCCCAGAGCGCATCATTGACGGTCGTGCCGCCGTTAAACGGAAAGGTGTCGAGGAAGATGTCCGCCTGCGCGACGCGGGCGAGGTGCCGGTGGTACGGCAGCGATTCAGCAAAGACGATGCGCTCCTGAGTGACGCCTCCGGCGTGGGCTGCGCGCAGCAGATTCTCCTGGCTGCGCGGATGCGGCGCGAACAGCCACAGGACGCTCGCATCGATCGCGCGTAGCAGGCGCATCCAGATATCGAAGACGTCGGGGGTGATCTTGGAATTGTTGTTGAAGCTCGCGAGCACCAGTCCCTCTTCCGGGAGTCGGCATTCCCGGCGCGTCAGCGGCTCGGGCACCCTTGGCCGCTTGTCGTCGCTGACCTGGAATGAGACGGGCAGCCACAGGATCTTCTCCGAATAATCCATCGCAAGGTCCTCGGGGATCACCACCCTGTCGGCGATGATGTAGTCGATCCACTCTGCGCCACTCGTCCCCGGAAAGCCGAGGTAGCTGATCTGAACCGGAGCGGGGCGCAAGGCAAACAGACCTGCACGCCCATAGCGTGTCGCTCCCGTCAGGTCGATGGCGATGTCGATCTCGAGCTCGCGCAGCCGGTCTGCGGCGTTGCGATCATTGAGCTCGCCCACCCGGACGTACGCGTCAAAGGCCTGCGCCATGCGCTGCTGCATGGGATCGGAGCTTGCCGGCCCGATCTCGACGCCGATCACCTCGAAGCGGTCGCGACGGTGCGCCTCGATCAGGCCCGCGGTCAGGTAGGACACCGCGTGCTCCCGGAAGTCTGCCGAGACATAAGCCAGGCGGATCCTTTCATGTCGATACGGATTGCTGCGCCAGGGCGGCACGGGAGACGACCTCACCATGCTTCGGACATGCGCCCGGTTGCAGGCCAGCTGATCGGCGGCCGAGTCGGACAGCGAGAGGAAGAAGACGGGCGTCGAGACAGGCAGGCCACTGCGCACCGCCTCGAGGATCGTTTGCCGATCGGCCGCATACTGATCCCAATCGTTGAACTGCCAGCGGCACTGCGCCTGCGCGCTGCGGGCAACGGTCAACCCGGGATTGATGGCGAGGGCTTGCCCAAAGCCGTCGATGGCCTCCTCGAAGCGACCGGTCTCGAGAAAGATGGTGGCCCGGTTGTAGTGTGCTTCGGCGTAGCGCGGATCACTTGCCAAGGCCGCCTCGAAACTGCCAAGCGCCTCATCGAGCCGGGACAGACTCGACAACGCCCGACCGCGATCGTTGTAGGCCACCGCATTACCGGGGTCGATCTCGAGGATCTTCTCGGCACACTCGAGGGCGCCGAGCGAATCGCCCAGTGCAAACAGCAGGATGCAGTAGTTTGTGCGGGCCGCGAGTGAGAGCGGCTGTACCGCCAGCGCGCGCTCGAGCCAGGACCGTGCGCGGGCCAGGTCCCCAGTCTGCGTGGCGAGCACGCCGCGCAGGTGCAGCGCGTCAAATTGGTCCGGGTCGCGTAGCAGAACCTCATCATACAGCGGCGCTGCCTCGGCCAGGCGGCTTTGCTGATGCAAACCGAAGGCGAGCGTGAGCGTTCTGACGACCTCATCATGGGCATCGCCCGCTGTCATGTGTACGACTCCTCCCCTGCCCGTGCAGCAACTCTGATCTGGCGGCAGTGCAGACCGCGGCCTGGACAATCCAGCGCCACGAGGTACAGTTCCTCAAAGGGGCCGTGCGCCGCGACACCGCTCCGGACCGAATCTTACCGCGTGCCGGCAGAGCCGCAGCGTGGTCCTCGCCCCCATCTGGGTCAGAACGCCGTGCAAGGCCCGTGCGCTGGCTGGGCCAGGGTGAAGCTGCCGGCCCGTGGGATGTCGGCGACGATGGGCTCAGGGTTGATTCGTGGTCTAATCGCGCCTGAGTTGGCGCGTCTGCGTGTGCCTTCTCCGAGATGCGCGGGGCGGCGGGCGATCCGCCCTTTTAGGGTCCCCCTTGACCAGGCTTAAGGATGACAAAACGAGGGCTGTTCGCCGGCTTGCGTGACATGCTTTTCCCACGCTCAGGCACGGCGCAGGATGCACCTTTCCTGGATCTGCCCAGACATGGGCCGGCCCAGCTCGACAAGTTGCCGCTCTACTCGACGATCCGCGCCAACTGGGGCGTACACGACGAGCAGCGCTTCGAAGAGCTCATGACCGAACTCTTGACCCTGCTCGAGCCTGGCTACTACTGCGGTGACAACCTCCTCACCTGGTGTCGCAACATCTCCTTTGTGGAGGACCCCCGGTTCCGGCAGGCACTCGTTGATAACGCCCAGACCCCGGCGGACGAAGCCATCGCCTGGCGACGCTATATCCTCGCGTGTGCCGGATACCATTGCGTGCAGCTCGACGGGGACTTTGTGGAATGTGGGGTTTATCTTGCGACCGGCATCAAGACGGTGGTCGACTACCTCGGAGGCAAGGGTTTTCCGAAACGTTTCTATGGCTATGACACCTTTGACTACAACCCTGTCGAGGGCCACGGACTCGAGGGCCAGGGTCCGGGATTCTACGAAAGGGTCCAGCAGCGTTTCGAGGGTTATGACCAGGTACAACTCGTGCGGGGACTGATACCCGATTCCTTCGCGATCGCATGCCCTGAGCGCATCGCCTATCTGCATATCGATCTGAACAACGCGAAGTACGAGATCGCGGTTCTCGATGCGCTGTTTGAACGGCTCGTTCCGGGTGCGATCATCATCTTCGACGACTATGAGTGGTCGGGCATGTACCGCCCTCAGAAGATCGCTGAAGATGCCTGGCTGGAGAAGCACAACTACCACGTTTTTCCCCTGCCGACCGGGCAGGGCCTCGTTTTTATCAGGCCCTAGCTGCGCCGCATGGCGCCGTGCCCAGCGGCGCATCGCCTGCGCCGAATTTTGGTGAGACAATCTTCGCCGACGCCGCGGCTGGCAAGGCGGCATTTGGCTAAGCCGGCGCAACAACCGTGAAGGCCCAGCAAGATGATTGCATCGCTCGTGAAGGAGCTCTTCCGTGCGGTTCCCAGGTACCTAACCTACAGGGCCCGGCTCCTGTTCCATCGGCAGGCGCCCACCCCAGCAGGCCTGAGTGCGCCCGGCGCCATGGCAGCCCGGCAGGCTGCGGATGCTGCGCAGGAACCGGCGCTTTACCGGCCCGCTCATGACTTCGACTGGAGCATTCTGAGCCAACCACCCCACGTGGTGTACGAGGGCGGTCCCGCAGCCAGCGTCATGGATCTCCTCTCCTTCGAACCCAGATTCGCGCTCGATGTGGGCTGCGGCAATGGCTCTTTCGGAGCGCGATTCAAGGAACGGTTCCCAAAGGCAAAGATCTGGGGCGTGGAGCCGAACGAGCGCGCGGCGCAGGAGGCATCCGCCCGGGTGGATCATGTGCTCCTAAAGCCTGTGGGCGACGTCGATTGGAACCGCGAGGGGGTCAAGCGCGGCGAGATCGACACCGTGTTTCTGTTCGACGTGCTCGAGCACATCTACGATCCGTGGCAGACGTTGCTGGACCTGCGTAATCTTGTCAGCGAGCGGGCCCAGCTACTGGCCAGTATCCCGAACGTGCGCAACCTTTTTCTCCTCCAGGACCTGGTGAGCGGCTACTGGCGCTATGGCCCGGCGGGGCTGCTCGATATCACGCATATCCGTTTTTTCACCGAGAAGGACATGCACCGGATGTTCTACCAGACCGGATATCGGGTGCTTGCCTCGACCTTCACACTGTGTCCCCGGACGCTCCCGGTTCTGGAGAAGTACCGCCTCGGGCCTTTCCCCGTGACCATTGAGTTGAAGTCTGCAACCATCACCGCCCACTCGCACGAGGATCTGACCAGCCTGTGCGCCTTGCAGCACGTTTTTTTGCTGCAGCCGGTAGCGCTCTCCGAACTGACCGCAAAGGAGCGCGCGTGGATCGACGAGCCCCATCCCGAGACAGCGGCCTTTCGGGCCGAACCCGCGCCCATTGAGGCTGCCAGGCCGTAGTGGCCGGCTCAGCGAGGCGAGCGGGGTACCCCGGGACGCCCGGCACTGCGGCTGGTGTGGCCGCAGCACTCAGGGGTTGCCCGCCGCAAGGCTCGGAGGGGCTTGGGGTGCTGAACTGTTAGCTGATGGGCGTTGCCTTGTGTAGCGCTGCTGCTTGACCCTTATGGCATCTGCCGGGGCGCCCCGCCTCTAAAGACCCGCCGGGAAGCCTCAAGTCCGTGCCAGCGCGCCGCCCGGAGCGCTGGTGCCCGACGTATGCACGATCGGTGTGTCAGGCCGGCGCTCCAGTCGCCTAGCCTCTTGGGGTCGCCCTGGTGGCATCGCGCTCCAGCAGATCGCGCATCTTGCGGGTCTCCCATTCGGAGCCCCAGCCGTAACGACCGGAGAACACGGCGCCGGCGTGGGCGGCGATACCGATACCCCACCCGGCCGCGGGCAGGATAAACCAGAGAATATGCGGGGTGGAGAGCAAATTGATCGCTGCCAGGCCACTGATGACCGCCACATAGATGAAGAGGTGCAGATAGAACGCCTTCTCGCGCCGTACCCGCTTGCGTGCCGAGGCGATCTGTTCGGTGGTAAAGCCGGTGAAATCGTCAGTCATGGTGCAGTCCTTTGCGGTGATGTCTGGTGCGTAGAGGGGACGTCAAGGTGCGCGACTGGAGGGTCAGGGCTGAACCCCTTATGGGCTCCTATCCGAGTGCATCCGGGCCGCGTTTGCCTCGCCCGGTCGAAGCTTTCGATCGGTTAAGCCAACCCGACCAGTCTAGGTTCGCTGCGCGAGGGGCTGTCGCTCCTGCGATGAGTTGCAGCCGGAGCGCGCCGGACGCACGGTGGTGGCGCGAAGCCCGGTCTGCCGTGGCCGGCGCGCGCTAGGAATCAGCGCCGCTTCTCGCACCCGCTTCGCCGAGTTCCTCTTCAGAACTCCCGGGGGCACCTGACTCCGGTTTGAGTCGCGCCTTGAGCTGCCGCCCCGCCCACAGCGCGCGGGCATACATGCTGTCGCGATAGCAGGTGCTAAATACGATGGTACGGTGCACCTTGGTGAGCGAGCGCTTGTAGCGCGAGTCGCCGCCGAGCAGATCGTATTCCCCAAAACCCTGGCGGCCGTATTCGGAAATGGCACAGCTGTGGGTGAGGAGCCCGGGTTTCAGATGGGGGTCTTCCTCCTGAACAAATCCGGACTGATAGCAGAAGATCTTGCCATTACGCTTGAAGTTCAGGAGGTAGCCGATCACCTTGTCCCGGTTACGCACCCGCAGCAGATCGACAGCTCCCTCGGGCCAGAGCCGGCGCACCGCGGCTTCGTGAAAGGTCTGGAACTCGGGAACCTCGAACGAGGGTGTCTCGCCCCGGGAGCGCCAGATCGCATTGTGCATGCTCGCCAACTGCTTCAGAAAATCGAGCGCTTCTTCAAGCGTCCTCGCGAATTCCAGCTCGATGGGGCCGGATTGCTCTTCGTACATGCGCCGACATCGGCGGATCTGCGATCGCGTCCTGCTCGATATGGTGCTCTCGTATTCCTTGCCGCGGAAGGCCGCAAGATCGATGTACGGAGCGCGCTCTTCACGCGATTGCACGGTGGTTGTGGGCAACGCCGCGAGAAGCCGTTGTGAGAACGAATTCGGCAGGTATCCCCAGAGTTCGAAGCGCGCCCAGCCGGTGCCGCTGATGAGTTCGCCGAGCGCCTGCGCAATCGCCTCCTCGTGGCCCGCAAGGAACAACGGCTCGTTGTATTCCGACCAGGGCGAGAGCTGGGCCGTCTCAGCCGCGACGTTGACGAAGACCGTGGGCAGCGGGATGAAGCGCCACCAGACGGTGCGCTTGAGGAGCAGGCAGCCGCCCACGACCTGTCCCGCCTTTTCCCAGTGAACCCACTGGCCGGTGAAGGCATCGGCGTAGACGTCGAGCCAGGATTGGATCCATCCGGGGCTCACGAAGATCGAGGCGCCGGGGCAGGCGCCGTAGAGGGCTCCCCACCATTCCGGCAGGGTGGGCGCAGGTTGCAGCGGGCTTGTCTTCTGAACCAGATCATGCCCCATGGTGCACCCGCATGGCGGCCCAACGGCCGGCGCCGTCGACCCGTGACCCACGACCACGTGTGGTCGACAGGCGCACGAACCCAGGGGCATCCGCAGTTTCACTCGTATCGATCAGCGCTCCCAACCCTGCACCATCCTCTCTTGACAAGGACCAACTCCTCACCCGTGGCGAGCGCTGATTCCGACCACTGTTTCGGGCACGCCTTACCAGTCCGGTCCGCGTGTATCCGATCCAGGCCACCGTTTTCACATCCAGCACGACCAGGGCCCAAATCGAGCGACAGGCTGCCGACCCGCCGGGTCTGGGAGCCTGCAACCGGGCGCGTCCCCGGTGGCTTCCTCGCGTGCAGAAGCCTGCGCGCGCGCGCCCCGGCCCACGCTATCGAGCCACGCTATCGAGCCGCGAGGCTGACGACGAAGGGGTCCCGGGGTCCCGACCTCCCGGCCTTGGCCGCGCGTACAGCGCGCTCGCGCAAAGCATCCCGTGCCGCGCGATCGTGAACGAATCCTGCCGATCCGATCCGCGGTCCTAACTGTCTGGGTGCTTTTGCGCCAAGCTTCGGGACATGTCCGGACCCTTGCACGTCTCCCCTATAGGCCTGCTTGGGACATCCGCGAATGCGCTCGATCGATCGAATTAATGTACACCGGCTTGCACACCGTCACAAGACGCGTGAACGCTCGGAGTGTCAAAGCGCCCAACGCGCTTGGCCTTGTGGGGCGCCTGGGGGCGCCCCCTCACGTCGGCTCACTTTTGCCTTGACTAGTACGGGGGTTTGCGATTGACTTGCAATCGAGTATCTAAGGGTTGAACAAGGCTGGAGCTCGCCGGCGCACGCGAGCGTTGCCGGGCCCGCCGAATTCCCCTCGGCCGATCGGCACGTCACGTCAGCAAGGGACCACAACATGAGTCGCCGGAAAGTCATACTTCTTGAGCTCAACGAGATCAATTGGCCCGTTGTCGACAAGCTGATCAGCCAGCACGGGCCGGACTATCTTCCCAATTTCCGGCGTCTGCGCGAACGCGGCAGTTGGGCGACGCAGGTCGCCGTGGAGCGGCCCCCCTATCTTGACCCTTGGATCACCTGGGTGACGCTGCACACCGGCGTGCCCCGCGAGGTGCACGGTGCCTCGGTCCTGGAGCAAGACGCCGTGACGATCACGGCCAAGCGGACCTGGGACTATGCCGCAGAGGCCGGCTGCTCGGTGGGTGTATTTGGCAGCAATAGTGCGTATCCCCCGAAGCCGGTGCGGGGATTCATGATTCCTGGACCCTTTGCACCAGGAGACGAGACCTATCCCGAAACCTTGCAGCCGGTTCAGGCGCTCAACCGCCGCTATACCCAGGTGCACAATAAGACCACCCGCGCGCTGGGTCCTGCGCAGCTGGCCCGAACCGCCCTCTCCCTGGTCGGACTTGGGCTGCGTCCCCAGACGCTTGCGGCCGCCGCGCTCCAGCTCGCGCGCGAGCGGGTCGCGCCCAAGAGCCGCTGGAAGCGGGTCAGCCTGCAGCCCCTCGTCAATTGGGACTTCTTCTCCAGGCTGTACCGCACGCATCGCCCTGATTTTGCGACGTGGCACAGTAACCACGCGGCCCACTATATGCATCACTACTGGCGCGCCTGGGATGATTCCCAATTCCTGGTGCGTTCCTCCGAAGAAGAGCGCGCCAACTACAGCGATGCGGTTCCCTTCGGCTATCGGCTCTGCGACGAACTGATCGGACGCTTCATGCGGCTCATGGACGCCAATACGGTCCTCGTCATCGCCTCGAGCATGGGTCAGCAGCCGTACGTCACGGACCGCTACGCCGCCGGAAAAATCGTCGTCCGGTTTCAGGATGCCCAGCGGATCCTGGACATTCTGGGCAGCGAAGGCGTCACGGAGCTCGTCCCGACCATGATTCCGCAATGGAACCTGCGTGTTGCCGATCCGGCCCTCAGGGCGCGCCTTAAGGCGCGTATCGAGGGTGTCCAGCGACGCGTTGGCGACCGCCTCGAATCAGCCATCGCGGTCGAGGAGACCGATGCCCTCCTGACGGTCACGCCGCTTGGCCTGTCCGAGAAGTCCGCCGGGATTCGCTACTTCTTCCCCGATTGTCCCGGGGCCGACCCGGCGGGCTATCCGATGGAGGCGTTGTTTGCGACGGATACCCCCACCACCAAACAGGGTATGCACCATCCCGAGGGAATCCTCGCTTTCATCGGGGCCGGTGTCCGTGCGGGGCAGGCGCTTGAGCCCTGCAGCATTCTCGATGTGGCGCCAACCCTGCTTGCGCTCCTCGATGTGCCCATCCCGCAGGTCATGCGGGGTCGTGTACTCACCGAGCTCTGGGAAGACAGCCGCGCGGCTGCCTAGGCTTCGGCTTCCTTGGCGCGGGGGCCGGGCGAGCGCTGCGCCGCACCACGGCCCCCCGGAGCACCGTCGTGACCTGCCAGAGCCAACCCGGGGCCCCTTGAGATAGAATCGGGCCTCGGGGTTGGTGCCTTCGTGACGTTCGGATCTGCCCGAACGCCCGCGGGGGGTCAGCTGTACGACATCCGCCACCCTGCCATGTCCCCAGGACCGCGACAGCACATGAGGCCATCGATGGCCCTGCTGTCAGCGGGCCGCCGATCTGACGGCAGTATCCACGCAAAGGCACGTTGTGCTTTCTTGGTTTGAATCGCTCGTAGACCCGTACCCGGAAGCGGAATCTCCCACCCCGCCCACCGGCTTTTTTGCATTTCTGTGGTGCTGCTCGGAGGGTGTGCGTCGGCATATCCTCTCGATGACCTTGCTGACGGCGCTGATCGGGGCATTTGAGGCCCTCTTGTTCTCGATGCTTGGGCGCGTGGTGGACTGGTTGACCCAGGTGCAGCCAGCCCGTCTTTTCATCGACGAGCGTGACCATCTGCTGCTGCTCGCAGGCATCCTGCTCGCGAGTCCCATCGCGATCGCTTTTCAGACCATGATCAAGCATCAGGTGCTGTCATCGAATTTTCCGATGCGCCTGCGCTGGAATTTTCATCGGATGATGCTCGGTCAGAGCATGAGTTTCTACCAGGATGAATTTGCCGGGCGCGTCGCCGCAAAGGTGATGCAGACTGCGCTGGCGGTTCGTGACACATGGCTCATCCTTGCCGACATACTTGTCTTTGTCGTGATCTATTTCGCCACCATGACCATCGTGGCGGCGAGTTTCGACACCTGGCTCCTGGTTCCCTTTGTCAGTTGGCTGCTTCTCTACGCCGTCGCCTTGCGATACTTCGTGCCGCGACTGGGACGCGTGGCCAAGGCCCAGGCGGATGCCCGCTCGCTCATGACCGGGCGCATAACCGACGCCTACACCAACATCTCGACTGTGAAGCTGTTCTCGCACGGCCGCCGCGAAGCCCGGTTTGCCCGCGAGGCGATGCAGGAATTCATGCTGAGCGCCTATGGCCAGATGCGGCTCGTGAGCGGCTTCGAGATCGTCAACCATTCTCTGAGCATGTTGCTGATCGCGGCCACCGCGGGCATCGCACTGTGGCTGTGGACGCTGGGTCAGGTCGGGGTCGGGGCGATCGCCGCCGCCACGGCGATGGCGTTGCGGCTTAACGGGATAAGCCACTGGGTCATGTGGGAGATGGCGGCACTGTTTGAGTACGCCGGCACTGTTCAGGATGGCATCAACACCATCTCCAGGAAACCAGCGATCGTGGATCGTCCCGACGCGCAACCCCTGGTCGTCGGGCGTGGCGAGGTCCGCTTCGAGAATGCCAAGTTCTCGTACGGTGGCCGCAACCGGGTGATCGAGAACCTCAACCTGGACATCCGTGCCGGCGAGAAGATCGGGCTGGTCGGCCGCTCTGGTGCCGGCAAGTCGACCATCGTCAATCTGCTGTTGCGTTTTTATGACCTCGAGAGCGGGAGGATCCTGATCGACGGTCAGGACATCGCACGGGCGACCCAGGAGAGCCTGCGTGCCCAGGTCGGCATGGTCACGCAGGACACCTCGTTGCTGCACCGCTCGGTCCGTGACAACATCCTCTATGGACGGCCCAACGCGAGCGATGCCGACATGCACCGCGCCGCCCGCAATGCCGAGGCGGATGGTTTTATCGCGGAACTTGCCGACGCCAAGGGGCGGCGCGGCTACGACGCCCATGTCGGAGAGCGTGGCGTGAAACTCTCCGGGGGCCAGAGGCAACGCATCGCCATTGCTCGCGTGATGCTCAAGGACGCGCCCATCCTGCTGCTCGATGAGGCGACCAGTGCGCTGGATTCGGAGGTCGAGGCTGCCATCCAGGGCAGCCTCGCGCGCCTGATGGAGGGCAAGACCGTGCTGGCCATCGCCCACCGGCTCTCCACGCTCGCGGCGATGGACCGCCTCATCGTCCTCGACCGGGGGCGGATTGTCGAGGAGGGCACCCACCAGAGCCTACTCAAGCAAGACGGCCTGTATGCGCGGCTCTGGATGCACCAGAGCGGCGGCTTCCTCGTCGAGAGCGAGCCGCATCCGGCCATGCGCTTGCGTGACGCGGCGGCACTCGAGTGAACCCTGCCGGACGTCCCTAGCCGCCGGCACCCGCTGCGGTCTCATTGATGAAGCGTATCAATCCCTCGAAATAGATCGCCTGATCGTCATAGAGGGCAAGATGGCTGCCGTTCGGGCAGTCCAGATAACGGCCCCGCGGCATGCTTTCTGCCATCCTGCGGACATGGGCTGGATCCATGGTGTCGTAGCGGGCGCCGATGGTCAGCGTCGGCACCTCGATCGATTGGAGATCGGCAAAGCGGTCCCAGTGGAGAAGCTTGCCTGCGGCACCGAGCTCGCTTGGTCCCTGCATCGGAATGTAGATCTTGGGATTCAGATGCTTGAATGCGCGATTCACTGGTTCGGGCCAGTCCTCGGCCGGCATGCGCAGGACATGATGGACGTAGTGGTGAGCGACCAAAAGCTCCATGAAGCGAGGATTCTCGTAGTCCTGTGCCGCCTCGAGCGCCTTGATTTCAGCCAGTGCCTGCTGGTCCATCTGCGGCATGAGTTCGGACTGCGCGTAGGCATTGTAGGCCGGTATGCTGGCCATCATGTTGGAGATGATGAGGCCCTGCAGGTGCTGCTGATACTTCAGTGCATATTCGATGGCGAGGATCCCGCCCCACGACTGCCCGTAGAGAAAGAAGTTGGAGCGATCGAGTTCGAGCGCAACCCGCACCTGCTCGACTTCCTCGACAAAGCGGGCGAGATCGCAGAGTTCGGGCAGGTCGGGCTGGTCGCTGTAGTGTGAGCCTAACTGGTCATAGAAGTAGTATTCGATCCCCGCGGCCGGGAAATAGCTGTCAAACGCTTCCAGATACTCATGCGTGACACCCGGGCCGCCGTGGAGCAGCAGTACCTTGATGCGCGGATTGTTACCGGTGCGCTTGGTCCAGACCCTGAACGTGCCAGCCGGGGTCTGGATGGGTATCAGTCTGACGCCGCCCGAGAGTCGGTCGCTGCGATCGCTATAGTCAAGGTAGGACATCAACGCTCCATGAGAAAAGGGGACTGGTTTGGGGTCGGGCGCGCCGCACCCTGCGCGCCCCGCTCTCGATGGTACTCGAGCCGCGTGGCGGGGAATCGGTGGAATAATGGGGGCCCCGCTCACGCGCGGCGCCTGAACGCCGTCGGGACCGGGCCCGGAAGACGCTTTGTTGAACGCCATGCGAACGCCATGATAATCGAGCATTGCAGCCCCGGTCAGCCGCGCTGCCCGGACGGGGTAGGCAGGCCCTCGCGCACTCTATGGCCGGCATGTTCAGACGTTTCCTGAAGTCGCTGTCTCGCGCTCGCGTCTCCCCGGACGCGCCGGCTTCCCAACCCACGCCGGATGCAAGTGGGGCATCGGCGGCGAGTGAGGCTGGGCCAGGCGCCCCAGACGTGCAGGCGCTGCTTGCCAGGGGACTGCAGGCGCGCGCCGCGGGAGCGCCCGGGGAGGCGGAGGAGTATTTTCGGGAGGCGGCCCGGCTCGATCCGCTTGGAGTCCTGCCGCCCTTCTACCTCGGCAACTGCGCCTGGGAGCGGCGCGACTTCGATGAGGCCGTGCGCCATTATCAGCAGGCCATCGAGCGGGCCCCGCAAGATCTCGCGCTGCGTCTAAACCTCTGCAAGGCGCACGTGTCCCGCGGGTCCGTCGATGAGGCGCTCGCTGAACTGCGCACACTCGCCGCGCTCGATCCCGACAGCTATCCGATCCAGTCCAGCTTTCTGTTTACGCAGCACTATTCGGAGCGGGTGGCCCCAGATGAAATCGCACGCACGCACCGTGAGTGGGGGGCGCGCTTTGCCGCGCGGCTCGCGCCAGAGGTTGTTCCCGCCGCCCCATTGCGGGAGCCGGTGGCGAATCGACGCCTCCGGGTGGGCTACGTTTCAGGTGACTTCCGAAGTCACTCGGTCGCCTATTTCATTGAGGCGATCCTCGAGGGACATCACCGCGACCGATTCGAAGTCTTCTGCTATTCGACCTTCGACTTCGAGGATGCCGTGACGCGCAGGCTGCGAGATCTCAGCGATCACTGGCGGGCCATCGAGTCGCTCTCCGACGCGCAGGCGGCCAGTGCCATCCGCCACGATGGCATCGACATCCTGGTCGACCTTTCTGGCCACACGTGGGGCGGCCGCCCGGGACTCTTCGCACGTCGCGCCGCGCCTGTCCAGATCATCTACCTCGGCTATCCGGACACTTCGGGGTTAGCTGAGATGGACTATCGCATCGTTGACCACGAGACCGATCCCGCCGAACTTGCCCCCGATCTGCATAGCGAGCGGCTCCTCTACCTGCCGGCGACGCAATGGTGTTTCCGACCCGATACGCGTCTGCCCGAGCCCGGACCGCTGCCGATGCTTGCGCGCGGTTACCTCGAGTTCGGCTCGCTCAACGACTTCTCCAAGGTGAGCGACACGGCCCTCCATTGCTGGGGCCGCATCCTGCAGGCCATGCCGACGGCAAGACTGAGGTTGTTACGGTCTCCGGAGGGGGAGCGCCGCGCGCGCGCCTGTGCCCTCCTGGGAGAGTATGGGATCGCGCCGGAACGCATCACCGCGACGGGGTGGACCGATCAGATCGTCCCCGGACAGCAGTACCGGGAGATCGACATCGCGCTGGACAGTTTCCCCTTCAACGGGGTCACGACCACCTGCGAGAGCCTCTGGATGGGCCTGCCCGTGGTCAACCTGCAAGGGCTTCATTCGATCGCCCGTTCAGGCTCGAGCCTGCTGAAGTGCCTTGGCCTCGACGAACTCGTCAGCACCACTGCCGATCAGTACGTCGCGGTGGCGCTCTCGCTGGCAGCCGACCCCGCGCGCCTCATCGAATACCGTGAGGGCCTGCGCGCGCGCATGCGCCGGAGCGCGCTCATGGACGAACCCGCGTTTGTCGGGGCCCTTGAGGCGTTGTATCAAAGCGCGTGGCGGGAGTGCCTTCTCAGCCGAACGGGGGCCCACTGAGCCCCCGCCGAACCGCACCGGAGCGCGGTTTCCAGACGCGCCGGCCGTGTGTGATAATCCAGCCACTTGTGATAATGGAGGTCAAGGTGGGTTTGCTTTCAGATTTCATGTCCCGTAAGGAGACTGATGCCGCAGCCGCGGAAATGGCGACACAGTTCATGAATCGCCTGCCCATGGAGCGGATTCAGGATGCCAAGCGGGTCGCAGCGGAATTCGAGATCCTGCTTGGGCACGCGCGCGGTTTTCAACGGAAGTCCGCATTGGGCGTCATGGGGACATCGCGGCTCGCCAACGGTTTTCAGTGGACCCTCATTGAACGCGGCTACGATGCAGACTTTTCGCGGGAGATCGGCAAACGCCTTGCGGTCAAACTGGCGGAATCCAAGTAACCACTGACGCCGTCAGTGGCCCGGAGCCTGACCAGGGCCGGGAGCGCCGCCGAACCCTGGGCACGCGGCGCCGTCATCACCCCAGGGACCGAGGAATAGCGTCCCGTCTCGCCTTCGTGACCCGAGGCGCCCCATGCGCCGGGTCCCGGATTCCTCAAGCAGTCCCGCTGGTAGCCCCCGGACAGCGCGCTAGACTAAACAGAGCCCGACAGAACGGGTGCCACGGGCCGCTTGGNNGCGGGCAATTCCCACATACAGGATCGCGCCGGTCGTCGAGCCGATCAGCCAGCCCCAGTCCCCGACGTTGTAGATGACGTCGAAGGCGCCGAGCAGACTAAGGCCAATCGAGAGGGCGCCTGAGAGGCCCAGTGCGTAGAGCGCCTTGGTGTTCCAGCCCCCCTCAAAGAAGAGGCTGCCGCGGGGCGACAGGGTATACAGATCGGCGACATCGACCTGCTGCCTTTTGATCAGGTAGTAATCGGCCACCATGATTCCGTACATCGGCCCGAGGACTGATCCAAAGATCCCCACGAACAAGGTGATCGCCTGGGCGCTGCCCACAAACTGCCAGGGGCACACGAGGACGGCAAGCAGTGAGGCGATGAGACCACCGGTCTTGAAGTCGATCTTCTCGGGATAGAGATTGGCGATGTCATAGGCCGGCGAGACGAAATTCGCCACGATGTTGATGCCCATGGTCGCAATGATGAAGGTCACGCTACCCACGATGGCGACCAGCGGATTGCCGATCTGCTCGACGATCGCGATCGGATCCATGATCGCCTTGCCAAAAACCGAGATCGTCCCCGCGGTGACGATGACGGTGATCACGGCGAAGACACAGAAATTCACCGGCAGACCGAGAACATTGCCGAGTTTCATGCTCTCCTCGGACTTGGAAAAGCGGGAGAAGTCGCCAAAATTGAGGAGCAGGGCGGCGAAATACGCCACGATCAGCATGGCCGCCTTGGCCATCTGTGTGATGGTCTCGCTTGTCGAGAGCGTCTTGTCGCTCAGTTGCAGGGACAGGCTTGAAAGCCCCGTCTTCGAGAGGATCCACAGGGCCAGCAACAGCATCACCACGTAGACCGCCGGGCCGCAGAAGTCGATGAACTTGCGGATCGCCTCCATGCCGGTGCGAAAGATGATCAGCTGAAAGAGCCACATGAAGAGAAAGCTGAGCCATCCGAGACTCGACAGCCCGGCGATACTGTTGTCCGCCCACTGGGCGGCCGCAGGGAAGAGCGTGATCGCGAGCACCTGGACGGCTTTCGATGCAAAGTAGGTCTGCACGCCGTACCAGACGACGCCGACGATACCGCGCACCGCGGCGGCCAGGTTGGCCCCTTTGACGCCGAAGGCGACCCGTGACATGACCGGAAAGGGAATACCGTATTTCTGCGAGGGCTTGCCAATCCAGTTGATCAGCACATACACGATCGAGATCCCAACGAGCATTGAAACCAGGACCTCCCAGCCAGTCAGCCCAAGAAAGAAAAGGCTCGCTGCGAAGGTATAGCCACCGACCGAGTGGACATCTGACATCCACATGGAAAACACGTCATAGGCGCCCCAGGTCCGAGCCTGGGGGGCCGTCGGCGCAAGGTCAGCGTTGTACAGTTTGGGATCGGCCTGCGGTAGCGCCGTGGTCAGGTTCTCGTCCGGTTTAGAGACCATGTCGATTCTCCTAAAGAGCGGTGCGTGGGACGCGCGAGGACGGTGGTTGGGTCCTGACCACCGAACCCTGGGGCGCGGGCTTTCAGGGCACCGCACCGTTACTTCGTCCAAGCACGACCCATGCCAAGCGCCGGCGCGGCCGAGCGCGCGGCCTGGGGTATGCTGGCGCCCCACGGCGCAGCCCTTGGGGCACCCTCGAGGGGAGATTCGGGTCTGCGAAGAAGGAGGGATGATGGCGGCACGCGTCCGGTTGAAACTCAAACCCGGCAAGGAGAAATCCCTGCTCCGTGGCCATCCATGGATCTTCTCGGGGGCAGTGGCAGGGATCGAGGGCGCCGCGGCGCCAGGAGAGACCGTCGAGGTCGTCTCAAGCGAGGAACGCTTCCTGGCGCTGGCATCATTGAGTCCGCACTCGCAGATCCGGGCGCGCGTGTGGACCTTCGATCGCGAAGAGACGGTCGACCCCGCCTTCCTGGCGCGGCGCGTTCAGCGTGCCGTGCAACGTCGCGAGGCACTGGTGCACAAGGACGGTGCGGTGCGCCTCATTCACGGCGAGGCTGACGGGCTGCCGGGACTTATTGTCGACCGCTACGCCGAACTCCTGGTCGTCCAACTCCTCGCGCAGGGCGTCGAGCAGCAGCGCGAGGTGCTGGTTCAGGCGCTCCTGGACACGACCGGCCTGACCCGGATCTATGAGCGCTCCGACGCGGACGTGCGCGGCCTGGAAGGGCTGCCTGCCGTCTGCCGGGTGCTGGCGGGCGCGCCGCCCGACACGCCCATCGAGGTCGAGGAGAACGGCCTCGTCTACGCCGTCGACGTGGTGCATGGTCAGAAAACCGGTTTTTTCATCGACCAGAGGGACAGCAGGCGTCGCGTAGCCGAGCAGGCCTTTGGGGAGGTTCTCAACTGTTTTTGCTACACAGGAGGCTTCGCGCTCGCGGCGCTCAAGGCCGGCGCGACCCGCGTGACCTCGATCGACTCATCGGCCGAGGCCCTCGCGCTCGCCCAGACGAATGCCACGCGCAACGGCTTTAAGCCCGAGCAGGCGAGCTGGCAATGCGACGACGTCTTCGCTGCCCTGCGTGCCCTGCGCGACCGGGGCAGACAGTTCGACGTGGTGATTCTCGACCCGCCCAAGTTCGCGCCGACCGCAGCCCACCTGGAGAAGGCGGCACGCGCGTACAAGGATATCAACCTGCTGGGTCTGAAGCTCTTGCGCCCGGGCGGCCTGCTCTATACATTTTCCTGCTCGGGCGGGGTCTCCCCCGAGCTGTTTCAAAAAATCGTGGCAGGCGCGGCCAGCGATGCTCACGCCAATGCCCTGCTCGTCGAGCGCCTCGCGGCGCCTCCCGACCACCCGGTTGTCCTGGCCTTCCCTGAAGGCGAATACCTGAAGGGACTGGTGCTCAGAAAGCTGTCGGACCGATGATGCGCGTGACGAGGACTTAGTCCCGAAGCTTAGGGACTGAGTAGGGACTNNAGCTTAGGGACTGAGCAGATTGCCGCTACGGAACTCGACGGCGCCGGCGATCCGGCAGATGACCCGGTTCGGGGTCGCATAGCGCTCCCGAATCCGGCCGTAGAGGAGACCCGTGACCTGTGCCCGGACCGCGGTGGTCACATCGGCCAGCGGATCGACTATTTCTGCAACCAACTCGCCCGCCTCCACCCAGTCCCCCGGGCGCTTGGCGAAGCACAGGATGCCCGCGTGCGGAGCGCGCACATCCTCCGAGCCGCCAAGGGGAGTCGGGCCGCGTGGCAGCTCCGGCGGGGGTGGGGCTGTCCCGGCGATCAGGCCCCGGTATTGCAGGAAATCGAAAAGACGCTGCGCATCGTCCTGCGCCACCGCCTGATCGACATCAGCCTGCCCCCGGTACTCGATGGTTGCAGAAAAGCAGGCGAGCGGGATCGGTGGGCGTTCAGCGCCCCGCCCGCCAAGCCGCTCGTCGAGCTGCCACCACACTCCGCTTAGCGCCTCGTCGAACGAGCGCGCCCCCTGACCCAGAGCCAAAAGGCTGGCCTTCGCGCCAATGTAGCGGGCCAGAATCTCGGCCTGGGGCCAATATGGTTTCTCCGCATAGAGGTGCATCACCGATTCGTCATCGCAGTGCAGATCGAGCACGACATCGGCATCACAAGCCAGGCGTGCCAGGTGAATCTGCAGCGACTCGAGCTCGGTAGCGGCCGGAAGTTGCTCGAGCGCTGCGCGCAGGCGGTGCCGGATGAGGGTGCGGTTTNNGACTGGTCCAGCCCGATCGGATTGGCCACCGGAACCAGCACGATCTCCCCGACGAGCATGCCCATTTTTTCGGCAGCGGCAAGCCGCTGTCGTAGGTGGTGGAGGACAAGCATGCCGGGCAGTTCGTCGGCATGCAGGCTTGCCTGGAGATAGGCTTTGGGGCCGCTTGCATCGGTCCCGAAGTGCAGGCTGATGAGTTCGCGCCGGGTGGCGAGATTGGGGCAGGCGAGGGGATGGGAGTGGATGCGCATGCGCGATTTGGGTGTGACTCAGAGGGTCGGTTAAGCCTTGGGCGCCTATTCTTGCTCCGGATCCAAGGTACACCCCCCGCTCAGATACCCATGGTACGCGCGCATGCCCCGATCAGGTAGCGCTATCCGACGGCCAGGGCCACCACGCCGGCCACCATCAGTCCCGACGCGATCAGCCGGCTTCCGAGGCGCCCTTCGCCGAGGAGCCGTCCGCCCAGGTAGGCACCGATCATCATCGAGAGTTCCCGGGCGGGGGCGACATGGCTGACGGGCGCGAGAGTCATGGCAAACAGGACCATGATATAGCCTGTCGGGCCGAGAATCGACACGCCCAGGGCCTCGCGCCAGCAGCGCCGATATTCCGCCATGGTCTCGCCTCGCTGCCGCCACGCGCCGGGCAAGAGCGCGACCGCCCTCAACGCATTACCCGCATAGTCGACCAGGATCGGCGAGAGGGCCAGATCCTTGACCGCGAAGCCGTCGGTCAGCGTGTAGGTGGCGATCAAGCCTCCGGTCAGGAGTCCCCATCCGACGCCTTGGCGGTGTGCACCCGGCCGGAGCAGCAAGGGTCCCTGCGCGATGACGAACACGCCGGCCACGACCGCTAACGCCCCCAGCGCCGCCATGAGGCTTGGTCGTTCGCCCAGAAAGACGACGGCGCCAAAAAACGACAGCAAAGGCCCGGTCCCACGGGCCACCGGGTAGACCACCGATAGATCGGCAGCGCGGTAGCCTCTTTGCAGGCTCTCCGAGTAGAGCAGGTGCACGCCGCTGGAGGCGGCGAGGCAGGCGATCTGGCCCATCGTCCAGGGTGCACAGCGCGTCGTGAGGACGTAGAGTGCTGCGGGCGCGAACAGGAGCGTCGAGCCCGCGGAATAGAACCAGTTGAAGTGGCGGACTCCGGCGGTCCGCTTCGCGAGCAGGTTCCAGCTTGCGTGCGTGCAGGCGGCAACCAGAACCAGACCAAGTGCGATAAGGGGCATCGTGAACGAGGCGCGAACGGGAGCGGGACAATACGGCTGCGGTGGCCCGGTGCGCGAAGCATGTCGTGTGGCCCCACTGTATTGCAGCCGGGGGCAGCTTCGATAGTTTAGCGGACGATCGGCCCCCAGCCCTGCAGACGGGGGGCCGGCGCTTGCTGGATGCCGCGCCGGGCAGGCTGTCATTGCGGCCTTTGCCTCAGTGTGCTTTAATGCCCGCCCTAGCGAGGCATGATTCGAGCCACGAACCGGCGGTGAGCGGCGGTATCGGTCTGCCCCGCCCNNGCACCACCCTGCACCACCCGTGCGGCTCTTACCAAATCATGCGATGGCGTCGAACCTCATTCCTGTCACGGTACTCACGGGCTTTCTCGGGGCCGGCAAGACCACGTTGCTCAATCGTATCTTGACCGAGCATCACGGGCGCCGTATCGCTGTCATCGAAAACGAGTTCGGCCCGGAGGGCATCGACAACGAGTTGCTCGTGCAGGACGCCGACGAGCAGATCGTGGAGATGAACAACGGCTGCATCTGCTGTACCGTGCGCGGCGACCTGGCGCGGATACTCAAGGAGCTTGCGAGCCGCAGGGCCCTCGGGGCGATCGACTTCGAGAGGGTCATCATCGAGACCACAGGGATGGCCAATCCCGGACCGGTCACGCAGACGTTCTTCATGGACGACGCCGTGGCCGAGAACTTTCTCCTGGATGGCGTGATCACGGTGGTCGATGCGAAGCACGCTGACGAAACGCTGAGCGCGCAACCCGAGGCGCAGAATCAGGTGGGTTTCGCTGACCGCATCCTCCTCTCCAAGGTCGATCTCGTCAGTCCGGCACAACAGGACGCGTTGCGCGAGCGCCTCATGCGGATGAATCCGCGGGCACCGATCAAGCCGGTTCACTTCGGTGAGGTGGATATTGGCGAAGTGCTCGATATCCGTGGTTTCAACCTGAACGCCATACTGGACATTGATCCGCGGTTTCTGGATGCCAGCGCGGCTGATGCCGCCCCGGCCAATGGGGCCGGTCATGAGCACGGGCACGGGCATGAGCACGAGCACGACCACGAGCACGAGCACGAGCACGACCGAGGACGCGATCATCCCCACGATGACGCGATCAGGGCATTCGTCTATCGGGCCGAGCGGCCCTTTGACGCCCTGCAGCTCGAGGAATTCCTGTCAGCGATCGTCCAGGTGTACGGCGCGGATCTGCTGCGTTACAAGGGCATCCTGTGGATCGAGGGAAGCGAACGCCGGGTCGTCTTTCAGGGTGTGCATATGTTGATGGCAAGCGATTTGGGGCGTCCGTGGGAACCTGATGAAGCTCGATCGAGTAAAATGGTGTTCATAGGACGGAATTTGCCGCAGGATACGATAGAAAAGGGCCTGCAACACTGCCTGGCCCGATGAATGTCACGAGGAAAAAATGGGAGCGAAATCCACAGCAGCCACCGCCGTCAAGAAGGGCGCAGCCAAGGTTTCTGGCAAGGCCGCCGACGAGGCGAGTCCTGCCAGCGCCACGCTCGAAGCTTCTAGCGTCTCCATAGCCGGTCCCAAGGTTGCTCCCAAGTCAGTCAAGATCCTGACCGAGGAGGAGATCCTGCGGGCGCCCGAGAAGGATTACATGAATGCGGCCCAGCTCGATTTTTTCCGCAGGCGCCTGCAGGAAATGGAGCAGGACATCCTGCGCAATGCCGGCGAGACGACCGAGCACCTGCGCGAGACCATCATCGTTCCCGACCCGGCGGATCGCGCGACGATTGAGGAAGAGCACGCGCTGGAGCTGCGCACCCGCGATCGCGAGCGCAAGCTGCTAAAGAAGATCCAGCAATCGATCGTGCGCATCGACTCCGGCGACTACGGCTATTGCGAGGAAACGGGCGATCCGATCGGTATTCCGCGCCTGCTTGCGAGACCTACCGCGACCCTGTCCCTCGAGGCTCAGGAGCGACGGGAGTTGAAGCAGAAGATGTACGGGGAATAAGCCCGTCGTGCAGGTCAGCACGGTGGCTCGACGCGGCACACCGGTGCGGTGCAATATTTTCCTGAAATTGCCATATGGCCCCGTTCGGGGTGGCCTCTTGGCGGTTTGAGCACATCGCTGTTGTAAATAAGCAACGCGACCTTCCAAAGCCGTTCCAAAGATGCGCACGGCGTCATCGCGCCGACCGTCGTCCCGAGGCTGGACACGAAATCGAGGTGGGCTCTCGGCCTGTCGGCCCTCTTTCAGTGCGTGCTAGACTAGAGCATGGCTCAGTCTGTCCGCATCCCGGGTGCCAGGACAAGCGGCTTTTCTCGATACGTCAGAAGAGGTCGGCGTGGTTTTCTCAGCGCTATTCGGAAAGAAAAAGGATAAAGAGCCGGAGCGGCCCGCTAAGTCGACGCCCTCCTCGGTGCGCCCGAGCCGTACTTCGACCGCAAAGGCACCCGCCACCTCCGGCTCGGCGGTCGATACTCCCACCACAGGGGGCGGGGCGGCGACGACCACGATTTCTCCATCGGCCCGCGAGATCGCTCGCGCCACGGCGGAGAAAATTGACAAGATCGAGTCCGAGATGACGCTCGATTACACCGGCCGCAACACTCAGCCAGGGCCCGCCCCCGCGAGTTCAGCGCCTTCCTCGCACACGACCAGTCAATACGGACAGACCTCCCTGACCGGCAGCACCACGCAGGGCCCTTCGGGCACGTCCGCGCGCAAACGATCCAGGCGGCCCGAAGGTGCGACCACGCTGCCCTCGCTTGGACAGACCACCGACATTCTCCTTGGCGACTCGATCCTGGCCAACGCCATGGAACTGACGGACTCGGCCTCGAGTCCCGCCATCGAGGAGGCCGCCATCCTGTACGCCAACGGCCAACCGCTGCCAGCCGTGGCGGTGCTTGCCGATGCCGTCAAAAGCGACACGAGCAACAACGCCAACAGCCAGCCCTGGGCGATGCTCTTTGAGCTCTACCAGGTGCTTGGCAAGCGCGCCGAATTCGAGAATCTGGCCATCGACTATGCGGTACGTTTCGAGACTTCGGCGCCGGCCTGGTCGGAGAGCGCCGCCGCGGCAGCACCCGCACCGCCGGCAAGCCCCGCCCACCCGAGCCGTACCACCGTGGCCTTCAAGGGGCTGCTTGGGACGGGCATCGTGCCACAGCTCGATCAGCTCAAGCGTATGGCCCAGAAGAGTCGCGTGCTGCATCTGGATTTCACCCAGATTACCAGCACCGATGAAGTCGGCGCGGATCTGATCCTGCGCGTGTTCGCGGCGTTCCAGAAATCGAACCACGAAGTCATCATCGAGGGGGCGGCCAATCTCGCTGAGCGCCTCCTCGCCAGCATCGAGGTCGGGCGCCGCGATGCGTCGAACGCAGCGTGGATGCTGCTTCTCGAGATGTACCGGGTCCTCGGCCGGCAGGCGGCCTTCGAGGAAACCAGCATCGATTATTGCGTGACCTACGAGGTGTCACCCCCATCGTGGGAGGCGCCCTCGACGAAGTTCAAGCTAGGCGACTCGGTCCCGACCGAACCCGAGGAGGCTCTCGATAGCCCCCTGCCCGAAGTCGTCGCACTGCCCCTTGACACCATTGCCTTGGCGGGCGATCTCCTTGGCAAGGCCGAGGCCGAGTTGCTGCGCTTGACGAATTTTGCAGCCGAACACCGGCGCATCGTGGTCGACTGCAGCAAACTGCGGCGGGTCGACTTCACGGCGGCTGGTGTGCTGCTCAACTGGGCAGTGGGCGCTCAGGGAGCCAGCAAGGCCATCGAATTCCGTGAGGTCAGCAACCTGGTTGCTGCACTGTTGATCGTGATGGGCCTGCATGAAGTGGCCCAGATCGAGCGCCGCAAGCTCTAGTTGCCCGGTTTTGACCCGGGGGTTGACCTGGGTTGCCCCGGGGGGCGCCGCCCACCCGGTTCCTCGCGACGGCGTCTTGGTGCAGGCTGGGGCGTTGACGCCACTCTTGAGAATGCTCCGGTGAACCCCACTTAAATGCGCAGGGATGGACGAGCGTGGTCCCATCCCCTGATCCGCTCCCACGCGGGCACGCGACGCCTCTATGGTGTCAGCCAGCCGGGGTTTGGGCACGGCCCGAAGCCGAGAGCGCTGCCGTCGGGGGTCGTCTTCGCAGCGTGCCGGTCAGGCGCAATCTCACGGGAAGGACTGGTCTTAGCATGGAACAATTTCACGGAACGACGATCGTTTCGGCGCGTCGGGGCACCTCGGTTGCCGTCGGGGGCGACGGGCAGGTCACGCTGGGCAACGTCGTGGTCAAGGGCACGGCGCGCAAGGTGCGCCGTCTCTATCAGAACAAGATCCTGGCCGGGTTTGCGGGCGGCACGGCCGATGCATTCACCCTCTTCGATCGCTTCGAGGCGAAGCTTGAGAAGCACCAGGGCAACCTGTTGCGCTCGGCCGTGGAACTGGCCAAGGACTGGCGCAGCGACCGCGTACTGCGGCGTCTTGAGGCCATGCTCCTCGTGGCGGATCGCGAAGCGACGCTCATCATCACCGGCAATGGCGACGTCCTCGAGCCCGAGGAAGGCATCGGCGCGATCGGCTCGGGGGGATCGTTCGCCCAGGCCGCAGCGCGGGCACTCATCGAGAATACCGAACTGAAACCCGGGGATGTGGTGAAAAAGGCGCTGACGATCGCCGGGGATCTTTGCATCTACACGAACCAGTCACACATCATCGAGACGCTCGACTAGGGTGACCGCCGGGCGCAATCCCCGCCGGACCGCCTTCAGGAGCGGTCTGGCGGGGCCACTCCGAACCTCGCAGGACTACTCACATGAACCTCTCTCCTTCTGAAATCGTGGTCGAACTCGACAAGCACATCGTCGGGCAGACCAAGGCCAAGCGGGCCGTCGCCGTGGCTTTGCGCAATCGCTGGCGCCGTCAGCAGGTGGCCGAGCCGTTGCGCCACGAGATCACGCCCAAGAACATCCTCATGATCGGACCGACTGGCGTTGGCAAGACCGAGATTGCGCGCCGGCTTGCACGCCTGGCCGACGCGCCCTTCATCAAGATCGAGGCCACCAAATTCACCGAGGTCGGTTACGTCGGCCGTGACGTCGACACCATCATTCGCGATCTGATTGAAACCGCCGTCAAGGAGATGCGCGAGGCGGAGACCAAGAAAGTCCGAGCCCGTGCAGCCGAGCTCGCCGAGGAGCGTGTCCTTGACGCCCTGCTGCCGCCACCCCGCGACTTCGGTTTCACAGCGAGCGCAAGCGAGCACGAGGAGGGCAACAGCACGCGCCAGAAGTTTCGCAAAAGGCTGCGTGAGGGCGAGCTCGACGACAAGGAAATCGAGATCGAGGTGTCCCCTCCGGCCGCCCAGATGGAGATCATGGCGCCTCCGGGGATGGAGGAGATGACCGAGCAGATTCGCACCATGTTCCAAAACGTTGGCCAGGCCGGGCGCAAGAAGACCCGCAAGCTCAAGGTCAAGGAGGCGCTCAAGCTCCTCATCGAGGAGGAGGCGGCCAAGCTCGTCAATGACGAGGAGCTCAAGCTGCGTGCAGTACGCAGCGTCGAAGAGAACGGCATCGTCTTTCTCGACGAGATCGACAAGATCGCCTCGCGGCAGGAATATGGTGGCGCCGACGTGTCGCGCCAGGGTGTGCAACGCGATCTGCTGCCGCTGGTGGAAGGCACGACTGTCTCGACCAAGTACGGCATGATCCGCACCGACCATATCCTCTTCATCGCCTCGGGAGCCTTCCACCTCTCGAAGCCGAGCGACCTGATTCCCGAACTGCAGGGACGCTTTCCGATCCGGGTCGAGCTCGATTCCCTGTCTGTAGCCGATTTTGAGCAGATCCTGACCAACACGGACGCGGCGCTCACCAAGCAGTATCTGGCGCTGCTCGAGACCGAGGGCGTGCGTCTGCACTTCTCCGGGGACGGGATCCGGCGCCTGGCCGAGATCGCATTCTCGGTCAACGAGAAGACAGAGAACATCGGAGCACGCCGGCTCTACACCGTGATGGAGCGGCTTCTTGAGGACCTGTCCTTCGATGCCGCCAGCCTTGAGGGCAGAAGCGTGACGATCGACGCGGCCTTCGTTGACGAGCGCTTGGGCGAGCTCTCGGAGAGCGAGGATCTCGCCCGCTATGTCCTCTAGGCAGGGCAGCCGAGCGCCAGTTCCCTGAGGTAGGCGAGCCCCGCGATCGCCCGGCTGCCGTACCAGGACAGCATCTCGCCATCGACCAGAAGAACGGGACGTCCAAGGCGCCGGGCAAGTTCGATCCGCTCGGTCTCGCCAAAGGGATAGGGCTCACTGGAGAGCAGTACCAGGTCGGCTGCGCGCGCGGCGTCGTCGAGTTCGATTTGAGGATAGCGCATGGCACCCGGCGTAAAGACCTGCTCCCAGCCGACCGCGGCCAGCATGTTGCCGATATAGGTCGTGGGTGCCACCGTCATCCAGGGATCCTTCCAGATGAGATAGAGCACGCGCCGGCGCGGCCAGGGCGTGGCGAGGAGGGTCTGCCACGCGTGGCTGAATTCGGCAGCCAGCCGCGCGCCGGCCTCGGGGACGCAGAACAGATCCGCGAAGAACCGGTAGAGCTCGGGATTGTCGAGCGGCCCCTGGGGATGAGTGACGACGACGTGTGGCACAAACTGCGCGAGCGCCTCGACGGTGGGTTTCTCGTTCTCGTCGATGTTGACCACCAGATGGGAGGGTGCCAGGCGGCGGACCTTCTCGACATTCACATCCTTGGTCCCGCCGACCTTCGCGATCGTGCGCACCTCGCGCGCGGGGTGGATGCAAAAGCCTGTGCGTCCGACCACGCGCCCGCCGAGGCCAAGCGTGCACAGCAGCTCGGTCAATGAGGGCACGAGGCAGACGATGCGCGGGCAGGGTTCGGCGACATGCACCGTGCCCAGTGCATCGCGGAGAGCTTCGGACGTGGCCACAGCCAGGGCGGCCCTAGCGCCTTGCGTTGGGGCGCGGCCTCGGGGAGACGCGCGAAAACGCCCAGTCATAGACCGGATTGGGCAAGATGGCCAGCAGTTTGGCGACCACCCCCATCTGCCAAGGCAACACCGCGTAGCTCGAACCCCGGTCGATCAAGCGCACCGCGCGCGCGGCAAACCGGTCCAAGGGCATGAGGAACGGCATCGGGTAGGGATTGCCAGCGGTCATGGCGGTCGCGATGAATCCCGGGGCGATCGTGACCACCCGGATCGAGCTTCGATAGAGTTCGACCCTAAGGCTCTCGCAATACGTTCTGACCGCGGCCTTGGAGGCACTGTAGGCTTGCGACCCCGGCAGGCCGCGAACGCCGGCGACGCTGCCAATTCCGACCAGGCGCGCGCCTTCGCGCGCGCGCATCGGCGCGATGAAGGGCTGGAACGTGTACGCCATCGCCAGAACATTGGTGGCAATGATGCGCTCGAACTCCCCGACCTCGGAGACCGCCCCGGTGCGCGGGCCGCTCGCTATGCCCGCATTGGCGATGACGACGTCAGGAGTGCCCTCGCGGGCCATGAATTCCTCTGCCGCGGCACCCAGCGCGCCCTGCGCGGTCACGTCCAGCGGATAGATACGATGCTCCCCCGAAGCGGGGGCGGGCAGGCTCTGGCAGAGCGTCTCGAGTTGCGGGGCGCGCCTTGCGACCAGCGCGAGCGTCGCCCCACGGGCTGCGTACTGCCGGGCAAGCGCGGCGCCGATACCGCTCGATGCGCCCGTGATGAAGACCCGCATCAGGCCGTCCGGCCGGGCGCCGCACTCGAGACCACTACGGCTTGCCTGCGGTCAGGACCTTGCGCTCGTTAGCCACGAGAGAGTCAAGGACTGCGAAGGTGTTCGCCTGTTCTCCCAGATGGTATTTGCCATCCACTGCCACGAACGGGATGCCGTCAACCCCATAGTTCTGCGCCATCTGGGTTGCGCGCCGCACCCGTGTCTGGATCGAGAACGAGTTGTACAGGTCGGTGTACTTCTTCGGGTCGATGCCGTTTTTCTGCACGAACTGGGTCTGCAGTTCAAGCGTGTTGAGGGGATTGTGGTCAACGTGGATCGCGGCAAACACCTTCGAGTGCAGTTCCGTCTCCTTGCCCAGACTCTCGAGCACGTAGAACAGGCGCTGCAGGGGTTCCTGCCAGGCTGCAAAGGCGATCGGCACATGGCGGATGGCGACGTCGGCAGCCTGCTTCTTGGACCAGTCCAGGAATCCGGGGTCGAATTCATTGCAATGCGGACACCAGTAGCCGAAAAAGAAGATCACTTCGACCTTGCCAGGTGTCTCGATGGGCTGCGGTGGGTCGATCCGCTGGTAGTCGCGACCCTCGCCCGGTGGCGCGCTATCTGCGAGCACCGGCAGGCTCGGCACCATGAGCAATAGGGCAGCAAGCCCGAGGACCAGCCGCCGGACATGGACTCCGAGGGGCAAGGGGTTGCTGCGGGATGCGTTCGGTTTCATATTGGCTGTCGTCTCAGATAAATTCTCAAGAAGCCCTTGGGCCGGATCCAGGAAACGCCAGGGCCCGCTAGGGCGTTGACTTCGGTGGCGGCACCACGTTCACGTCGATGCCGTTTTCGGCAAGCCGCTGCCGGACCCGGTTCAGATCATCGATGCGCGTGTAGGGGCCAAGGCGGACCCGGAAAACCGCGCCGCCATCGCGCTCCGCGGAGGAGACGGCTGCCTCGAATCCAAGCAGGGCAAGCTTCGCCCGCATGTTCTCGGCGTCATCCTGTGTATGGTACGCGCCGGCCTGGAGAAACGCGGGCTTGCCCTCGGGCACGTCGGGCCGTGACTTGTCGATGACGGCCACCTTGGAACCGGGGGCCGGTGTCGCGGCTGTCGAGGCGATGCCCGGCACCGCACTCGGGGTCGGCGTGTTCGCGGCGGCCGTGTTGGCGGGGGCAGGACCCGCGTCGGCGGGCACCTGCGGGTCCTTCGCATACAGGGAACGGTTCGGATCGGGAAGCTTGGCAGGCTCGCCGGAGGGTGTGTCCGGCGCATGGGCCACCTTGTTGATGAACGGGATCGGAGCCTTGGTGACCACCAGCGCAACTGCAACGGCAATGCCCAATCCGACCACAAGTCCTAAGATGAAACCCACCAGGGCGTTACCCCGCTGGCGTGCAGCAATTCCTGTCATCCAGATTTCTCCTGACTACATCTTGTCCGGCGCGGATACACCAAGGAGCGCCAAGCCGTTGCGCAGCACCTGGCGCGTGGCGAGCAGCAACGCAAGCCGGGCGAGCTTTGTGCCAGGGTCGTCGACCAGGACGCGTTCCGCATTGTAATAGGAGTGCAAATCCGCAGCGCAGTCCCTGAGATAGAAGGCCAACTGATGCGGTGCCATCTCATCGGTGGCCGCAGCCAGCACACCCGGGTATTCGGCGAGACGCTGCAGGAGGGCGGCCTCGCGCACCGATGTCAGTGGCGCGAGATCCACGAGGGACAGACGCTCGATCTGTCCCGCCTCGCGCTCCTGCCACTGGCCGAGCACNNTAGACCGGGTTCTCCTCGGATTGCGAGAGCGCCAGATCGACATCGAAGGTGAATTCCGTGTCAGCCTTGCGGCTCACCAGGAAAAACCGGACCGCGTCCCGCCCGACCCAGTCGATCAGATCCCTGACCGTCACATAACTTCCGGCACGCTTCGAGATCTTGACCTCCGCGCCGCCGCGTACCACGCGCACCATCTTGTGAAACACATAATCGGGATAGCCCGGGGCAATGCCGGCCCCGACCCACTGCAGCCCGGCCTGCACCCGGACGGCCTCGCTCTTGTGGTCCGAACCCTGGATGTTGATGACATGGTGAAAGCCGCGCTGCCACTTCGAGACGTGATAGGCGACATCGGGCACGAAATACGTGTAGTAGCCGCTTGACTTGCGCATCACGCGGTCCTTGTCGTCGCCAAAATCCGTGGTACGCAGCCACAGCGCACCATCCTTCTCGTAGGTCTGGCCGGCAGCGATGAGTGCGGCCACGACCGCCTCGACCCCCCCGTCGCGATACAGCGAGGATTCCAGAAAGAAATTGTCGAAGCGCACGCCAAAGGCGCGCAAGTCAAGGTCTTGCTCGCGGCGCATGTACGCGACCGCGAATTCGCGGATGGCCCCCAGATCCGCAGGGTCACCCAGGGCCGTCACGCTGCGATCGTCCGCGACGACGCTTTCGCGTTCCAGGTACGCGCGCGCGATGTCAGCAACATAGTCGCCGTTGTAGGCGGCTTCCGGCCACTGTGCATCACCGGGCGCGAAGCCGGCTAGCCGGGCGGCAACCGAGGCCGTCAGATTGGCGATCTGCTCGCCCCCATCGTTGTAATAGAACTCGCGGGTCACGGCGAAACCCTGCGCCTCGAGGAGCGCAGCCAGCGCGTCCCCCAGTGCTGCCTGTCGGGCGTGACCCACGTGCAGGGGGCCGGTCGGATTGGCGGAGACGAATTCGACCAGGGTCTTCTCCCCGCCACCGCGCCCGCTGCGACCGAAGTGCTCGCCCTGCTCAAGCACCTGTTTGACGACCTGCTGCTTGGCGCCGGCCTGCAGGCGGAAATTGATGAAGCCCGGTCCCGCCACTTCGGCGGCGGCGATCAGATCAGAGGCCCTCGGGTCGTTCTTGAGTGCAGTAATGATCGCCTCGGCCAGTTCGCGTGGGTTGCGCTTCATCCCCCGCGCGAGCTGCATGGCGATATTGCAGGCCAGATCCCCATGCTCGGCAATCTTGGGCCGCTCAAGGACCACGCGCGGCACGGCCGCGCCGCTGCCCAGTTCAGGAACGAGCCCGACCAAGGCCGCTTCGATGGAGGCGATGAGTTGTTCTTGTTGGGCGAGCATGGGGTGCGATCAGAAAGGGCGCTCGAGGAGTGCGCCATGCGGGCTGAAAGGCTCGATTATAGCGAGACGGGCCGAAAGACCCGTCTCGCGATCCCCTCAGAGATCCATTTAGCGAGTCGGGGTGACTTTGCGCGCGCGGGGGTGGCTCGCATCGTAGACCGTGGCTAAGCGCTGGAAATCGAGGCTGGTATAGACCTGGGTCGCAGCGATGCTTTCGTGTCCGAGAAGCTCCTGCACGGCACGCAGATCGCCGCTGGACTGCAGCAGGTGCGAGGCGAAGGAATGGCGCAAGACGTGGGGATGGACATGCGCCGGAATCCCCAGGCGCAGGGCATGCAGCTTCAGCCGCTGCTGGATCGTGCGGCCGGAAAGACGGCTGCCGCGCGCCGAGAGGAACAAGGGACGCGCATCGGCTCTGAGCCATACGGGTCGAAGAGCCACCCAGACCTGCAGGGCAGAAAGCGCCGGTGCCCCAACCGGAACTGTTCGTTTCTTGCCGCCCTTGCCGGTCACGCTCACCTCCCCAGCCTCGAAGTCGATCCATCCCGCCGACCGATAGCCGCCCTGCGCCTCGTACCTGACATCGAGCGCCACCAGTTCCGACAGGCGCAGGCCCGAGGAGTAGAACAGTTCGAAGATGGCCCGGTCGCGTGCTCCGGCCGGGCCGTCCTCGGATGGGGCGGAGACGAGTTGCACCGCCAGCTCCGGGGAGAGCGCCTTGGGCAGGCGGCGCGCCGACTTGGGCGCGCGGACGTCGTCGACCGGATTCGCGGCGACCTCTCCATGGAGCGCAAGCCATGCATAGAACGTGCGCCAGGCCGACAGTGCCCGGGCGATGGCGCGCCCCGACAGGCCCCGTCCGTGCAGGACCGCCGCATAGCGTCGGATGTGCTGCGTGTCCAATTTCTCGAGCGCTACGGGGTGCGGCTCGGCCCTGCTGAACGCAACCAGACCACGCAGGTCGCGTCCATAGCCTGCAACCGTGTGCGCCGACAGCTTGCGCTCGGCGCCGAGGTACCGCAGATACTGCTCGACCTTTGCATCCTCGGGCATGTCAGCCATGGCTAGGATAAGAGCCGCGTCAGGGCCGCGCTGGCGGTCTCGGCGATACGCGCCAGGACTTCAGTACCCATTCCCCCATGAAAGCGCCGGGCATCAGGGGATCCGAGCACGAGGAGGCCGAAGGCCGCGGGGGCCGCGCCGCGCCGCAGGGGCAAGAGTGCGATCGACTCGACCGCGGGCCCATCGAGCAGGTCGATCGCGAGCGCGTAGGCCGGCGCGCTCGCGCCGACATAGGGCAATCGCAACTGATCGGCCAGGGTCCTGACCTCGGGCGCGACCGGCCGCGTCGCGGCCAGATCGGTGAAGTCGTCGCTGGCGTCCCAGATCCGTAGCGCCACCTGGGGCACCGTGAAGATCTCGGCCAGCGAATTTTGCAGGGCGTCGGGCAGTGCGCGCGCCTGCCTCTGCAGCAACAGCCCGCGGGTCCAGCGCTGCAGCCGCTCGAGAATGGCGTCGTTCTCCTGCCCGAAGCGCACCAGTTCGGCCAGGCGCAGTTCGAGCGCCTTGATCTTCTCGCGCAGCGCCAGCATCTGGCGCTCGCTTAGCGAAATGGCCCGCCCACCATGCGGATGCGGCAGGGTGACCGCCTGCAGGAGATCGGCATGCTGATCGAAGAACTCGGGGTGGCTCTTTAGGTACTCAGCAACGTCTTGTGGACTCATCGGGGGTCCTTTCTCCTCGTCATGGGCGCGGCCAGGCCGCCAAGCGCCGCAAGGTCGAGTTCACCATCGAACACCGACACGGCAGGGCCGTTCATCATCACCGAGTGGCCCGGCCCTGCCCACGCGACGTGCAGATCGCCACCCTGCGTATGCACCGTGACCGGCGATTTCAGGCTCCGGGTGAGGATGCCGAAGACCACGGCCGCGCAGGCGCCGGTGCCGCACGCGAGTGTCTCGCCCGCGCCGCGCTCCCAGACCCTCAGTCGGATTTCGTTGTCGCCCAGGACCTCCATGAAACCGGCATTGACGCCCTGGGGAAAGCGGGCATGCCGCTCGAGCGCGGGTCCGTCACGGCCAACCGCTGCGGTGTCGACCGATTCAACCCGCTGAACCGCGTGCGGATTGCCCATCGAGATCAGCGCCACTTCACAGCTCGACCGTCCGAGCTCGAGCGGCCAGAGTTCGATCGCCTCGTGGATCCGGGCGGAAAGCCCGGCTGCGTCGAAGGGAACACTGCGCGCATTCCAAGCGGGCGGTCCCATGTCGACCGTGACCGAGCCGTCGGTCTCAAGAACCGGCTCGATGATCCCTGCGAGCGTTGCAACCCGGATCCGGGCCTTGGGCGAGAGGCCCTTGTCGTGCACAAAGCGCACGAACGCGCGTGCACCATTGCCGCATTGCTCAACCTCGCCGCCATCGGCATTGAAGATCCGATATGAGAAATCGACCTCGCTCACGCCTCCCCGCGAGACCGGCGGCGGCCCGACCATGAGGATCTGATCGGCACCGACCCCCAGACGCCGATCGGCGATGGCGCGCAACTGTGCCCGGGTCAGCTCGAGCGGCCCGCGCGTGGCATCGAGCACGACAAAATCGTTGCCCGCCCCGTGCATCTTGGTAAAAGGTAATTTCACGGCGANNTTCAGAGAGGTCGCTTCAGAGAGGTCGCTTCACAGAGGTCGATGCGCGGTTCGCATCAAGTGCGTCTTCGCAGCGTTCAGGTCTGGTGGCACTTGCGCTTTTGCCGGGCATTCACAGGGTCCCTTCCATGGGGTATTACCGGACTGTAGCTGCGCTTCCAAGCGCGGTGATCGGCCGCAACCGGACTCGGGCGATGCGGACCGGACCCGCGGCCCGGTCGTGCTCGGATGGTGCNNCGGATCATGGCGGTACACTGTTAGTGTACCGGACGCGTGCGGCCAGCTGGGGCGCGCGGCTAGGGCGGGTAGAAGCCCGCCTCGCCGGGTGGGCGCGTCTTGAAGCGCTTGTGGGTCCAGAGATACTGCTCGGGCATTTCGCGCACGCGCGCCTCGATGAATGCGTTGACGCGCTCGGTCGCGGTCGCGATGCTGGCCCCGGGAAAGTCCTCCCAGGCCGGATAGAGTTGCACCTCGTAGCCGCGAGCGGTCAGGCGTGTCACGCACGGCACCACCAGCGCATCGGAGAGCTTCGCCAAGCGCGCCGCCGCTGTCACTGTCGCGGCAGGCACACCGAAGAACGGCACGAAGATCGCGTCGCGCGCCCCGAAATCCATGTCGGGCAGGTAGTAGAACGGCAGCCCCTCGCGCAGCGCCTTCAGTGCGCCCCGTACCCCGTCCTGCCGCGACAGCAACACGGGGTCGTTAAAGCGGCTGCGTCCGCGCAGGACCGCCTCATTGAAATCGGGGTTCTTCTGGTTCGAGTAGATCGACACGATGCGCCAGGTCAATGTCGCGAGCACACCCCCGGCGTCGAGTCCGACGAAGTGGGGCGCAAGCAGGATCACGGCGCGCCGCGCGCGCGCCTCCTCGAAGTGGCGAAAGTCCACCCAGCGTACGCGCCGGTGAATCAGTTCCGCGGGCCCCCACCAGAGAAAGCCCCGGTCCAGCAGCGCCTTGGCAAACACCCCGAAGTGGGCGCGCGCAAGCCGCCGGCGCTCGGCGGCACTCAGTTCCGGGAAGCACAAACCCACGTTGGTCAGGGCCACGCCACGGCGCTCTTTGCTGACCAGATAGAAGAGCGCTCCGACGAGCCCGCCCAGGGCGCGCACCATGCCCAGGGGCAGCGTACCCAGCGCGCGCAGGACCCACAGACCAAAGCGCGTCATGACGCCTGCGGAGGCAGGCCGACACCCCGTGGAATCTTGTACCGGTTGTAGCCCCAGAAGTACTGCTCGGGCGCGATCCGTATCAGGCGTTCCATCGCCGAGTTGATCTGGGCGGCCTGCTCTTCGGCCGAGCCGGCCAGCGTCTCATCGAAGGCAAAGATGCGCAGAATCCAGCCCAGCCCGCGTGGCCGCCGCTCACCCCACGCGAGCAGGATGGTCGCGCCGGTCATCTGCTGGAGCTTGGCCGGCAGGCTCATCGTGTAGGCGGGTCGTCCGAAAAATGGCGCCCATACACCTTCTCCTTCGCTTGGGACCTGGTCGGGGAGTAGACCGATCGCCTCGCCGCGCTTGAGTGCGCGCAGCAGTTGGCGTACACCCGAGAGATTGGCGGGGACAGGCCGCAGATTGCCTCGCGCCCGGCCGGTCTCGATGAGCGGCCGCAGTGCCCCCTTGCGGGGGGGACGGTAGAGCACCGTGAGCGGGGCCCGGTCAGGCGTGGCGAGCACGAAGTACTGGGCTGTGACTTCGAAGCACCCCAGATGCGGTGTGAGGAAGATGATGCCCTGCCTGCGGCGGCGTGCGGCCTCGACCAGTTCCCAGTTGGCCGTCGTGATGCGCGCCACCACCTCGTCTTCGGGGCGCAGCCACACATAGGGAAGTTCGAGCACGCCCTGGCCCATTTCACGGGCCGCCCGGCGCGCAAGTCCAGGATCGGTGAGTTGCGCCTGGGCGAGGTTCGAGCGCACCATTTTGCGGTAGCCGGGTGCGGCGAGCAGCACCAGGCTGCCCAGCACCGATCCCAGGGCGTGCAGGGTACTGAGAGGCAGCCTGGAGAGCAGACGGAACAGGAGGAGAAACACGGTGACCGGAGCGAAGTCTCGTCTGGGGTGGCGGGCCATTGCGGTGCATTGACCACAAAGTCGCGGTATGATACCTGCGATCATCAGCGAACCCGCCAGGTTAATTGACAACTTGCGGGGCGGGTTCGGGTCTGCGCCAGAGGGGCGCACCTTGGTCTCCGCTAAAGCGTCGTCCGTCCTCAAGGTTCTCCTGGCGGGCCCGCAAGCGGCCAAAGCGTGAGTTTGATTCGCCGTCACAGGAGCCACAATGTCTTCAGATTTTCTCTTTACGTCCGAATCGGTCTCTGAGGGCCATCCGGACAAGGTCGCAGACCAGATTTCCGATGCGATTCTTGATGCCATCCTGGCGCAGGACAAGTACTCGAGGGTGGCCGCCGAGACGCTCTGCAACACCGGCCTCGTGGTCTTGGCCGGGGAGATCACGACCCAGGCCAACGTCGACTACATCCAGGTCGCGCGCGATACGATCAAGCGCATCGGTTATGACAACACCGAATACGGAATCGATTACAAGGGCTGCGCTGTGCTCGTCGCCTACGACAAGCAAAGCCCGGACATCGCCCAGGGTGTCGATCGCGCCTCCGATGACTACCTGAATCAAGGTGCCGGCGATCAGGGGCTGATGTTCGGCTACGCCTGCGACGAGACCCCGGAACTGATGCCGGCGCCGATCTACTATGCCCACCGCCTGGTCGAGCGCCAGGCCGACCTGCGCCGCGACGGACGCTTGCCGTGGCTGCGACCCGATGCCAAGTCGCAGGTGACGTTCCGCTATGTCGACGGGCGCCCGCACAGCATCGACACGGTCGTGCTGTCCACCCAGCATGCACCCGACATCAGCCAGGAGAAGATCCGCGAGGCCGTGATCGAGGAAATCATCAAGCCCGTCCTGCCAAGACATCTGATCCAGGGGGAGATCAAATATCTCGTGAATCCGACGGGCCGCTTCGTGATCGGCGGCCCGCAGGGGGACTGCGGGCTGACCGGGCGCAAGATTATCGTGGACACCTATGGTGGCGCCTCGCCGCACGGCGGGGGAGCGTTTTCGGGCAAGGATCCCTCCAAGGTGGACCGCTCGGCCGCCTATGCTGCGCGCTATGTCGCCAAGAACATCGTGGCCGCGGGCTTGGCGCGCCAATGCCAGGTTCAGGTGAGCTATGCGATTGGCGTCGCAAGGCCGATCAACATCACCGTCTATACCGAGCAGACGGGCAAGCTCTCGGATGAGCAGATCTCGCGTCTCGTCCACGAGCAGTTCGACCTGCGCCCGAAGGGCATTGTCCAGATGCTCGATCTGTTGCGTCCGATCTACGAGAAGACCGCCGCCTATGGCCATTTCGGGCGGGAAGAGCCGGAATTCACCTGGGAGGCGACCGACAAGGTCGAAGCCCTGAAGTCGGCAGCCGGGCTGTGACGCGCGGCCCCGGGGCGCGGCCGCGGGCCGCACCCGGGGGACAACACCCTGGGTGACGGCCGGCGGCCGTTTGGAGTACACTCTGGACCTCGCCAAGGAGCGTTGCGACAGGGTCCCCGGATCCTGCCAGGCTTGGCGGTTCTTCATGCAACGGCGCTCACGAACTTTTTTCGAAAGAAAGGAGGGCGTGATGAACGCCGCAGTCTTAAACACCATCAGCTCCACCATCAGTTCCCCCAAGGCCGATTTTCGGGTTGCAGACCTGTCGCTCGCCGACTGGGGCCGCAAGGAAATCCGTATCGCCGAGACCGAAATGCCCGGTCTCATGGCCATTCGTGAGGAGTTTGCACAAGCCCAGCCCTTAAAGGGCGCGCGCATCACCGGCTCCTTGCACATGACCATCCAGACAGCCGTGCTGATCGAGACCCTGCAGGCGCTCGGCGCGCAGATCCGCTGGGCGTCATGCAACATCTTCTCCACTCAGGACCATGCTGCCGCAGCGATTGCGAAGTCCGGCACGCCTGTGTTCGCCTTCAAGGGCGAATCCCTGACCGAGTACTGGGCCTTCACTCACCAGATCTTCGAATGGCCCGATGGCGGCTACTCGAACATGATTCTCGATGACGGTGGTGACGCCACGCTGCTGCTGCATCTGGGAGCGCGTGCCGAGAAGGATGGCAGCGTGCTCGACCATCCGGAAAGCGAGGAAGAACAGGTCCTCTACGCGGCGATCAAGGCGAAGCTCGCGGTCGACGGCCACTGGTATTCGGTCCGCTTGGCGCAGATCCGCGGCGTCACCGAGGAGACCACGACCGGTGTCCACCGCCTCTATCAGATGCATCAGGAAGGCCGTCTCGCCTTCCCGGCCATCAATGTCAACGACTCGGTCACCAAGTCNNTCGAAGTTCGACAATCTCTACGGATGCCGCGAATCGCTCGTGGACGGCATCAAGCGCGCCACCGATGTCATGATCGCCGGCAAGATTGCTGTCGTCGCAGGCTATGGGGATGTCGGCAAGGGCTCGGCGCAGGCGTTGCGCGCACTCTCGGCCCAGGTCTGGATCACGGAGATCGATCCGATCTGCGCACTCCAGGCAGCCATGGAGGGCTACCGGGTTGTGACCATGGATTACGCGGCCGACAAGGCCGACATCTTCGTGACGGCGACGGGCAACTACAAGGTCATCACACACGATCACATGGCGCGCATGAAGGATCAGGCCATCGTCTGCAACATCGGGCATTTCGACAATGAGATCGATGTCGCGTCGCTCGAGCAGTACGAGTGGGATGAGATCAAGCCCCAGGTCGATCATGTCATCTTCCCGGATGGCAAGCGCATCATCCTTCTGGCCAAAGGCCGGCTCGTCAATCTGGGCTGCGGAACCGGCCACCCGAGCTACGTCATGTCCTCGTCCTTTGCCAACCAGACGATCGCCCAGATCGAGTTGTGGACCAAGAACGACCAGTACCCGGTCGGGGTCTACACGCTTCCCAAGCATCTTGATGAGAAGGTCGCGCGTTTGCAACTGACCAAGCTTGGCGCGATGCTAACCGAGCTGTCCGCAGAACAGGCGGCCTATATCGGCGTCGCCCCAACGGGGCCCTATAAGAAGGACACGTACCGGTACTGAACGATGCCGTGAACGTCACCGCGTACCCGGGCGCGCCCCCAGCGGGGGGCGCCTCTTCCTTCGGGGGTTTATCCATGCGTATCTTGCTGGTCTGGCTGATCAATGCGGTCGCGCTGCTCGCGGTGCCGTATGTCCTGCCATCGATCTCGGTGGACAGCTTTGCCACGGCCCTCGTGGCCGCGCTGCTCCTCGGTCTGGTCAACGCCATCCTGCGTCCTATTCTGGTCATTCTCACCCTGCCGGTCACATTCCTCACGCTGGGCCTGTTCATCTTTGTCATCAATGGCCTGTTGTTCTGGTTCGTGGGCTCGTTCATCTCGGGCTTTCATGTCGCGGGCCTCTGGGCAGGGATCTTCGGCGCGATCGTCTATAGCATCGTGTCCTGGCTGCTCTCGGCAATCCTGCTGGGCGGCGAGCGTAATTGAGCTTCTGGCCGATGGAACGCATCAACAGCTTTGAGTTCTTTCCGCCGCGGACTCCCGAGGGGGGACAGAAGCTGCGCGGCGTCTGGCAGCAACTGGCTGAACTGCGCCCGCGGTTCTTCTCGGTCACCTTCGGCGCGGGCGGCTCGACCCGCGAGGGAACGCTCGCCACGGTGCGTGCGCTCTGCGCTGACGGTCACGAGGTCGCACCGCACGTGTCTTGCATCGGCGCCTCGCGTGACGCCGTACGGGAGTTGCTGACCGAGTATCGGGCGCTCGGGATCAGGCGGCTGGTGCTACTGCGCGGCGACCTGCCATCGGGCGCAGGCCTGTCTGGCGCCGATCCCTGGCGCCACGCGAGCGAACTGGTGGCCTTCGTGCGCGCCGAATACGGGGACGCCTTCCATATCGAGGTCGCAGCCTATCCCGAATTTCATCCCCAGGCGCGCTCGCCGAAGGACGACATGGCGGCGTTCCTGCGCAAGGTCAATGCGGGCGCCGACTCGGCCATCACCCAGTTCTTCTTCAATGCCGATGCGTATTTCCGCTTTGTCGAGGATGTCCGCGCACTGGGAGCGAGCCTTCCCATCGTCCCGGGCATCATGCCCATCACCAACTACACCCAGCTGCGCGGCTTCGCCGAGAAGTCTGCCATCGAAATGCCGCGCTGGATCGACGAGCGGCTTCGCGGCTACGGCGACGACACTGCGTCGATCCGCGCGTTCGGGCTCGATGTCGTCACGGCCCTGTGCGAGCGCCTTTTGAGGGAGGGTGCACCGGGCCTGCACTTCTACTCCATGAACCAGGCTGCGAGCTGCGCCGAGATCTGGCGGCGTCTTGGGCTCTAGCGGCCTGCCCCGGGACTTCGCGCCGGCACGTCGCTAGGACGACTCCTCCCGCGCCTGCGCCGCGCAATAGCTGTCACCGCCCTGCCGCTTCGCCTCCGCGACCGCGCTGCTGGCGCGCGCCAGCAGCGCGGTCGCGGTGGTGGTTTCGCCCGCATAGAGGGCGATGCCGATGCTGGCCGAGGTGCGCACCGTCGTATCGTTCAGGGGAACTTCCTGGCGCAGGACGGCGAGCGCCGCCTGCGCAGTGGCAAACGCCTCGCTGTCGCTCGCGAGGCGCTCGAGGATGATGCCGAACTGGTCTGCGCCGATGCGAGCGACCGTATCCTCGACGTCGATGACCCCGGCGAGCCGCATCGCGAACGCCTTTAGGACCGCATCACCGCTCGAATGGCCGTAGTCCTGGTTGAGCGCCTGGAAGCGATCAATGTCGACTGCGAGCACCGCGAGCACCTCATCGACGCCGCGCGTGCGGATCATGGCCCGCTCGAGCCGGTCGAGGAACAGGGCGTGATTGGGCAGCTGCGTGAGCGGATCGGCCTGGGCCATCTGGCGCAGGTCCTCCTCGAGGCGCTTGCGCTCCGTGATGTCGATGAGGGTGACCGCAACCCCGTCGCCCAAGGGGACGACATGCTGATGGACCCATATGGCGGGCAGATCCGGTATCTCGAGGAGATGTTCCGCATCGGTACCCCGCCCTGATTCAACCGCCCGTCGGTAGCGCTCCAGCCAGCCATCCTTGAGCAGCACCGGCAGCGTCGTGGTCACGAGCTGATGCAAGAGCTCGCCCCGCGCGCGGCCCAGCATCCGTTCGGCATTGCGATTGAGGTAGTCGAACTCGAAGTCGACAATCGGGCCGCGTTCCGCTCGCCTGCTGGCAAGGATCATGAACGCGTCGATGCCCGACTCGCTCGCAATCCGGAACCGGTTCTCGCTGTCGAGAACGGCGCGCTGCACCGCGCTCATCTGCGCAAGCACCGGTCGCATGCGCCAACGCAGTAACCACGCGCCTGCGGCCACCAGCAGGATCACCAGGGGGAGAATCACCAGAAAGCCATCGCGGATCGGCCCGTAGATCTCTACCAGGTCCAGTTTCATGACCATCCCGAGCCCCGTCGCGCCCACCGGCCGGTAGGCGGCAAGCACCCGCTCGTGGCGCCGGTCCATGACCTTGGTGGTGCCGATCTCGCCATCCAAGGCGCGGCTGACCGGGAAAGGCTGGCCCGCGAGCGAGCGTGGCATGATGAACGGATGGCTCTGGAACCGGGTCGGGAAACAGGCGACATGGTCGCCGCTGGCAGCGCATAGCCCGACCTCCCCGGTCTTGCCCCATTCGGCCCCGGAGGTGCTAAGTCGCGTCAGGTTGATCATCGGCTGCTCGGTCACGACGGTACCGAGCAGCACGCCCTTCGAGACGATGGGCTCGCTCGCGCGCAGCAGAAAGCCGTCATCCCAGATCAGCTTCTGGGGTTGCCGCGCATGCAGTACAACCCCCAGTTCCGAGTAATCGCGCAGGTTTCCCAGGGTTGCGACGGGATTACCCGCCTGATCGAGGAACTGCACGGCGCGAAATCCGTGCGGCAGGAAGCTGCGCGCCACGTCTTCAAGGCCGTCACGCGCCACCTGGTCGGAGGGCTGCTCGGCGAGGCGCTCATAGAAGCGGATCACACCCGGTCGGGACGCGATCATCGCGGTTCGCTCTGCGAACTGCAGCAAGGTCGAGTCAAAGTAGCTCGCCCGGATCTCAAGCTGCTCCCTCAACTGCTCGCTCATGAGGCGCTCGAGGGAGCGCTGCAGGACGGCAAAGGCGACCAGGCTTGCCGTCGCGGCGACGATGAGCAGCAGCAGTTCGGCATCGAGTGCGAGCTGGTCGCCGAAAGCACGCTTGCGCTGGGTGCGATACCAGCGCTGATGACGGCACTGTTCGCGCAGGCTCATGGCGAGTGCCAGCAATCCCAGCGTCGTGGGCAGCGACAAGCGTGAAACCACGGGCCAGGTCTCCAGAAAATCGATGGAGAGCAGATCGGCCGCGGCGCCCAGCACCGGGAGCAACACGACGAGCCGGACCAGCGCCCGGGTCAGGCGGGCTTCGCCCTCGAGCGGGGCGCCGCGCGCCAGAAAGTAGGCGGCGCCGAAAGCGAGCAAGGTCAGCGCCGCGTCCAGTCCCATCCTGCCGGACTGCAAGAGGGCGGCGTCAGACCACTCATGCCAGCTTGCCAGATCCACGCCCAGATTCAAGCCGAATGCATACTCGATGAGCACCGAGAGTGCGAGGGCCATGACGAGGACGACGAGGGCCGGGCCGACCCATCGTGGCCAGCCCGGCCGGCTTTCAACGCCCAGCAGGATTGCCGTGGCCGCAAGGGCCAGGCAAACGGCGCTGCACAGGACGATCGGCATTCCGAACCCGGGAATCAGCTCCAGCAGCACTTCGGTGTGCGTCAGGTAGCCGGTGACTCCGAGGAGACCCACGGCAAGCGCAGCGAGAGCGAAGCGCCTGGTCCGCAGACCCGGTGCGACGGCCTCGGAGCCGAAGAGGTTTGCGCTCATCGCGGCTGCCCCTCGTTGCCGGGGGGGTGGAGCCAGGCAGCGCGCCTACCAGGTGCCCGTCTGGGTAACAATGGTGTCGAGGGGCACATCGTGCACTTCCGGTTTGAATTCCGACAGCCTGCCCGCAGCGTAGGCGACCCCGACTGTTGGCCGGTCGTGCGCCTGGAGCGTGCGGTCATAGTAACCACCGCCGTAGCCCAGCCGGAAGCACTTTCCGCGGGCGTCGACATGAAACCCGAGGCACGGGATGATCAGGAGATCAGGCTCCAGCCACTCATGATGTGCGGGCGCCGGCACGCGATGGGGTCCGACCGACATCGCCATGCCCGGGCGCCAGCGCGCAAAGCGCAGCGGATGCGCGGGTCCGACGACCACCGGCAGGGCAATCTCGCGCCAGCGATTCCAAAGTGGCCGCAGGTCGGGCTCTCCCTGGATGGGCCAGTAACTGGCGATCACGGCATCCCCTGCCCGAGCACCGAGGGCGGTCTCGATCTTGAGGAGAAGGGCGGCCCGAATCAGCGCGTCGGCGCGCGTGCGCTCTGCTTCTTGCATCTGGCTGCGAGCGCCCAGCAGTTCGCGGCGCAGCGCCGGGCGCGAGGGGCTCATCGAATCCATACGGCAATGCTATCCTATGCGGCGTGAAAATGAGCAGGCTAAGTCGTTCGGTGATTCCTCCTGGGGCAGCAGCGTCGCCCTGTATGCCACGCTTGCCACATTCCCCACTCCANNCCCGCCACGTCCGCCACGGTCACCAAGCTCCCGCCAGGGCGGCGCCTTCGCGTGGCGTACGGCACTACTTGCCCTCTTGCTCGCGGGCCTGGTGCCGGCTGCTCTCGGGGCCCGCCCGGCCGGCGGCGCCCTCCAGCAGGCCCGCGTCGCGCAAAGTGCCGACGAGGCGTTTCTCGCGCTGCGTGACGCCGTACGCAATGGCGATCTCGACGGTGCGGCGGCCCTTGGTCAGCGGGTGCTTGCGCTCGATCCGAATTACCCGCTGGCCGCCTACATCGAGTACTACGCCCTGAACCAGCGTCTGCGCTCGAGCATCAACCCGCCGAGCGACGAGGCCGTCCAGGCATTCATCGGGCGCAATGCAGGCGCGCTCGTCGCCGACCTCGCGCGGCGCGACTGGTTGCTCGCGCTCGGCCGGCGTGGCGACTTCCTGACCTTTGAAAACGAATTGCCCGGATACGGAGCCGTCGACGATCCGCAGGTCAACTGCTACGCCTTGCTCGCGCGCTACCAGAGGCTCGCCCACCAGCCGGATGGGCCGCCCGCCCTGCTCCTCGCTGAGGCCCGCGATGCCGTCATGGTGCCGCGCGACATCGTGGGTGATGCCTGCGCGAGCCTGGCCGCGCTCCTCGCGGACAATGGCCAGCTCGGCGCGTCCGATCTGTGGGCGGCTGCGCGGGCCGCCTCGGACAGCAATCTGCCGATCGCCCTCAGGCGCTATCTCGGCCTGCTTCCGACGCAGGATGCGCCGCGCCCCGAGAACGTCGACGCGGTTTACGACAAGCCTGCCGTCTGGCTCGCGCGCCATAGCGGCGAGCCGGTGCGCAAGCAGCAGGACCTGATCGTGCTCGCCCTCTCGCGCATGGCGCGCGCCGCTCCCGACGAGACCGCGGTCCAGTTCGAGAGGCTCTGGGCGTCGCGTCTCGACGCGGATGCGCGCGCCCTGGTCTGGGCGGAGATCGGCGCCGCGGCAGCGCGGCGTTTCATGCCCTCTGCCCTGGAATGGTCGCGCCGCTCGGAGGATGCGCGCGGCTTGTCCGAGGATCTGCTCGCATGGCGTGTGCGCGCGGCGCTGCGCGAGCAGAACTGGCCTTTGGTCGCTCTCTTCATCGAAGCGATGCCAAGCGAGATGCGGCGGCCCCAATTTGCCGAAGGGACCTGGACCTATTGGCTGGGGCGCGCGCGGCAGGCTCAGGGGCATCCTGCCGAGGCGAGCGCGTTATGGTCGAGCATTGCCGGCCAATTCAACTTCTATGGACAGCTGGCGAGCGAGGAACTCGGCCAGCCCATTGTCCTGCCGCCGCAGGCCGTCCCGGTTACCCCGGTCGAGCTTGCGAGCGTGGAGGGGCTGCCGGGTTTTGCGCGCGCGCTGCGCTTCTACCAGCTGAATTTGCGCCCGCAGGGCAATCTGGAGTGGAATTTCACGCTCCGCGGCATGAACGACCGGCAGTTGCTGGCCGCGGCCGAGTGGGCGCGGCGCAATCAGATCTACGATCGTGCGGTGAACACGGCGGATCGGACCCGCACCGAGCATGATTTCGCGGTCCGCTTCCTCGCGCCGTTTCGCGACTCGATGGAGGCGCGCACGCGCACCTCCGGGCTCGATCTCGACTGGGTCTACGGCCTCATCCGCCAGGAGTCGCGTTTCATCCTCGATGCCCACTCGAGCGCCGGCGCTTCCGGATTGATGCAACTCATGCCCGGCACGGCGCGCTACGTCGCCAAGAAGATCGGGCTTGCCAACTACCGACCCGACCAGGTGGTGGACATGGACACCAACCTTTTGCTGGGCACGACCTACCTGCGCCTGGTACTCGACCAACTTCAAGACGTCGAGTTGCTCGCAACCGCCGCCTATAACGCGGGACCGGGCCGCCCGAGAGGCTGGCGGGCCCAGCAGACGAGGCCTCTGGAGGGCGCCATTTTCGCAGAAACGATACCGCTGTCCGAGACGCGGGACTATGTGAAGAAGGTCATGAGCAACACCGTCTATTATGGGCTGCTGTTCGATCCGGGCAAGCCCCAGTCGCTCAAGGCGCGCCTGGGCGTGATCGNNTACTCGGGCTTGTGGTCGGCGGGGGCTGGCCGACGCGCGCTGCGGATCACGGCTCTACGCGAGCGTTGCGCGCAACGCCGCTCGCCCTACTTGTCTGGAATCGATGAAGTACGAAAAAATTGTGGTGTTCGGTGCCTCCGGGTTCATCGGCAGTCATGTGGTGGCCCAGTTGGCGGCGTTGGGTCGCCACATCACGGTCGCAACACGGCGCCGCGAGCGGGCCCAGAGCCTTATCCTGCTGCCGACCGTCGATGTGGTCGAGGCAGACCCCTATGACGCCGCCGACCGCAAGCGGCTGCTCGCGGGCCAGGATGCCGTCATCAATCTGGTCGGCGTCCTGCATTCGGACCGCGGCACGCCCTATGGACGGGCGTTCGCACGCGCGCACGTCGAGCTGCCGCGGGCTCTGGTTGAGACCTGCCGCGAACAGGGCGTGCGGCGCCTCCTCCATATGAGCGCGCTGGGTGCCAGCAACCAGGCTGCCTCGATGTACCTGCGCTCGAAGGCGGACGGTGAGGCGGCCGTGCTGCAAGCGCATGGCCTTAACACCACAGTCTTTCGGCCCTCGGTTGTGTTTGGCGAAGAGGACCAGTTCCTCAACCTGTTTGCGCGGCTGCAACGCTGGTTACCAATTTTGCCGCTGGCCGGCAGCGCGGCCCGCTTTCAGCCCGTCTACGTCGTCGATGTCGCCCATGCGATGGTCGAGGCGCTCGACGCCGCGGCAAGCTATGGGAAAATCTACGAACTGGCGGGGCCCCGCATCTATACGCTGCGGGAACTGGTTCACATCGCGGGCCTCGCGGGCGGCCATGCGCGTCCGGTCATACCTTTGGGCGATGCCTTGGGCCGGCTGCAGGCCTTCGCCATGGAATGCCTGCCGGGAGGGCCGCTCATGTCGCGCGACAATCTCGATTCGATGCGCGAAGACAACATTGCCTCAGGCCTTCTGCCCGGGCTTGATGCCCCCGAACTGCAGGGCAAGGAGGGGTGGCGGGCGACTTCGATCGAACAGTATGTCATCGAACATGTGGCAGGCGTGCTGCCCGAAGCGCATCTGGATGCGCTGCGCGCGCGGGCGCACCGTTAAGCCAGGGGTTCGCGCGTACCCGCGGATCAACCGCAATGACCCACAATGATCGGAAAGAAAGGGGCCTGTCATGCTGCGTCTCGTGATCGGTAACAAGAACTACTCATCGTGGTCGCTGCGTGCGTGGCTGCTCATGAGGCAGCTGGACATCGAATTCGAGGAGCGGCTGCTGCCACTGGGGACGCCGCAGTTCGAGTTCGAGATCGAGCGGCTGTCGCCTTCGCGCCGGGTGCCGGTCCTGCAGGATGGTCCCGTGGTGGTGTGGGACAGCCTCGCGATTGCAGAGTATCTGGCCGAACGCTTTCCTGAGCGCGCGATCTGGCCACGTGGGACCGGGCAGCGGGCCCGTGCGCGTTCCATGTGTGCTGAGATGCATGCCGGCTTTGCAGCCCTGCGCACTCAGTGCCCGATGAACATCCAGGCAAGCCTCGCCGGACGTGGCTGGAATCTTGAGGTGCAGCGTGACCTGGACCGGCTCGCCAGGATGTGGAGTGGAGCGTTGGACGAATCGGGAGGGCCGTTCCTGTTCGGATCGTTTGGCGCGGTCGATGCCTTCTTCGCCCCGGTGGTCTCGCGGCTTAAGACCTACGAGCTCCCCATGCCCGCCCGCCTTGCGGACTATCGCCAAGCGGTCCTGAACTCTTCGGGCATGCGCGCGTGGTCGGAGGCGGCACGGCTTGAGACGGCGTATCTGGCTGCCGACGAGCCCTATCGGCCGTCCCTGCTCACCTAGCGCGCGAACGCAGACGGCGATGAAGATCTATGGCGTGGGCGGTGCGGTCCGCGACAGGCTCCTCGATCTGCCGGTTGTCGACCGCGATTTTGTGGTGGTCGGCGCGACCGCCGAGGAGATGGTCGCCCTGGGCTATCAACCGGTCGGCCGCGACTTCCCGGTGTTTCTCCATCCCGAGACGCATGAAGAGTATGCGCTTGCGCGCACGGAACGCAAGACTGCGCCCGGGTACCGCGGCTTCGTACTCCACGCGGATCCCAGCGTGACTCTGGAGCAGGACCTGGAGCGGCGCGATCTGACCATCAATGCCATGGCCGAGGATGCCGAAGGGCTCATCACCGACCCCTTCGGCGGACAACGCGATCTCAAGGCGCGCGTCCTGCGGCACGTAGGACCGGCCTTCGTCGAGGATCCTGTGCGCATCCTGCGCGTGGCGCGCTTTGCCGCGCGCTTCACCGATTTCTCGGTCGCACCCGAGACGCTCGAGCTGATGGGGCAGATGGTCCGTGCCGGGGAAGTCGATGCGCTCGTGCCCGAACGGATCTGGCAGGAACTGGCCCGCGGGCTTATGGAAGACCGGCCCTCGCGCATGTTCCAGATCCTCGCACAGTGCGAGGCGCTCGGACGGATCGCCCCGGAACTGTCAGAAGCGGCATCCTGCAGCTGGAGCGCACTCGATGCGTGTGCGGCCCATCACCGGGTGCTCCCGGTACGCAGCGCCGTCTGGCTCGCCGAACCCGGCTTGAGCGAGGCCGCGATCGCCTCGCTGGCCGAGCGCCTGCGCCTACCGTCGGAATGCACCGAGCTTGCGCTTTTGACCGTGCGCACGGGACCTGCGATCACCGCCCTGAATGCGCTCCTGAACACACCCCTGAATTCACCCCTGAGTGTCCCCCGTCCCGAGCATCTGCTCGAGATCCTCGAGCGCTCGGATGCCCTGCGGCGCACGGCGCGCTTCGAACTCCTCCTGCAGACCTTGGGCGAACTTGAGGGCGAGGCCCCTGGCGCTGCGGCGAGGCTCCTCGATGTGGCGCTGCGCCTGATCCGCACGGTCGATGCCGGCGCGATCGCACGCACCAAGACGGGCGCGGACATCGCAAGCGCCATCCGGGATGCGCGTCTTGCAGTCCTCCGGGCGGCACCCGAGCTAAAGGGCTGAGCTAAAGGGGCTGAGCTAAAGCGCTGAGCCTCGGTCGCCGCGCGCAAAGCCGAGGAGGGGTTGGGAGAGGCCCCGGCCCACGGCCAGCACCTTGTAGAGCTCGCCCATCTCGGCCTCCGAGAGCAGGCGCTGCAGCGCGTTGGTCTGCGGCAGCCATTTTGACGGGTCCTCGGCGCTGCCTTCGAGGAGCTCGAGGATCCCGCAGTTGAGGAGGAAATGGGACTGGCTGGTATAGCCGAGGACATCTGCTTGCGCGGCGCGGGCTGCGGCAGCCAATGCGCTGAAGTCGACATGCGTGGTGAGGTCCTGCAGGCCCGGCCAGAAGAACGGATCGTCGTGGGCGCGGTGGCGATAGTGGGCCATGAAGGTTCCCTGGCGCCGCTCGGGGTGATAGTACTCGGCCGCCGGGAAGCCGTAATCAATGAGGATCATGGCACCGTGCTCGAGCTTTTTCGCAAGTGTGGCGACGAACCCCTGGGCGGTCTCGTTCAACTCGGTGGTGTAGCCGTCCCCGAGTTGTCCCGGCCCGGGAACACGCGCTCTGAGGGCTGCAGCCAGCTCGGCACTGGCGCTGCGGTCCTGGTAGCCCAGCTGACCTTCGGGGTCAAGCACCACGCCACGGACGAGCCAATGCCCGGCCGACCTGACGACGATCTCGGCAGGCATCGCGTCCAAGACTTCGTTGGCGATGATGACACCCGACAGGCTTTCGGGCAGCTCGTCGAGCCAGCTCACGCGCCTCGCCCAGTCTGGCGGTGCGGCCTTGAAGAGTTGCGCCTGACGCTCGCGAAGCTCGGGGGAGACCTCGAGGATGCGATAGTGCTCGGGTAGCGCGTCGCGTCGCGCGAGTTCCCCAAGTATCTGGAGCGCGAGCTGACCGCTCCCGGCGCCGACCTCGAGAATCTCGCTCCGCGTGGCAGCGAGCACCTCTTCCACCTGGTGCGCAAGCGCCTGACCGAACAGGGCGGATATCTCCGGGGCGGTCACGAAGTCGCCAGCAACTCCGAGCTTGGCGGCGCCCCCGGTGTAGTATCCAAGGCCCGGTTCATAAAGCGCGAGCTGCATGTATTCTGAGAACGGGATCCAGCCGCGGCGCTTGCCGATCCGCTCGGCGATGCGCACCTTGAGTGCGCGACTTGCCGACTGCGCAAGGGCGCTGGGCTCAGGAAGTGATGCGTTCATGGCGCTATTGTAGGGGCTTGCCTACCGATGGCTTAAACTCAATGGCTTAAACTCGATGGCTTGAACGGGGGCCTTGGGTGGACCTTGCAGGCAGGTGGAGGCACTGACAGGTGGCAACAGCAAACGGAGGGGACGTGCGCCCGGTTGCGCTCGTGACGGGTGCTGCGCGCAGGCTCGGGCGCAGCATCGCACTTGCGCTCGCCAAGGACGGCTGGGACGTTGCCGTGCATTTCGGGACATCCGCGGCGGACGCTCTGGAGACGGTCCGAGAGATCGAGAATGGTGGCGCCCGGGCCATTGCCCTGTCGGCCGATCTGGATAGCGCAGCCGACGTTGCGACGCTCCTGCCGGCATGTGCCGAAAAGCTGGGTGAGGTGCGATGCATCGTCAACAATGCCTCACGGTTCGACTTTGACTCGATCGAGGACTTCGATGGCGAGCGGCTGTGCGCCCAGATGCGCACGAACCTGGTCGCACCGCTTTTGCTCGCCCGCGATCTGCACCGGCGCTGTCTGGACCACCCCGCTGAAGCCGCAGCGGTGGTGATCAATCTTCTTGACCAGAAGCTCTTCAACATGAATCCCGATTTCCTCTCCTACACGCTATCCAAGGCGGCGCTCCAGGCCGCGACCACGATGCTTGCACAGGCGCTCGCCCCGCATGTGCGGGTCGTAGGCGTCGCTCCCGGGATCACCCTGCCCTCGGCGGACCAGTCCGCCTTGGGCTTCGAACTCGCGCATCGCCAGACCGTGCTCGGCCGCTCCAGCACGCCCGCCGATGTCGCCGAGGCGGTCTGCTATGCCGCGCGGGCGCGTGCTCTGACGGGCACCACGCTCCTCGTCGACGGTGGTCAGCACCTCACTCCCACTGAGCGTGACATCATGTTCTTGGCCCGCTAGGAGGGGTATGCATAACTTTCCGCCCGATCCCAGGCTCGCCGATTGCCGGCGCCTTTTTCTGCGCAACTTCAGGCTCGATGTCAACATCGGCATCCACGACTTCGAGAAGACCGGGGCCCAGCGCATGTTCATCAATGTGGACCTGTTCGTGCCACTGTCCGAGTCCACTCCCCGCAACGACAAGATCCACGAGGTCGTCGACTACGATCTGATCCGCCAGACGATCATGGCACGGACCAGCCAGGGGCATATCAATCTGCAGGAGACCTTGTGCGATGAGATCGCCGAGGCGCTTCTGCTGAATCCGCGTGTGCGCGCCGTGAGGGTTGCGACCGAGAAGCCCGATGTCTATCCCGATTGTGATGCGGTGGGCGTCGAGATCTTCCGCTTTCGCGAAGACTAGGTGCGGCACCCTCCCCTTGTCGGATCCCCGGCGTAAAGCCTCTGTAAAGCCTCTTCGTCACACCCATGTCCGAGCTCAAAGCGCGACTGCGTGATCTGGATCTCGATGCCCTCACTGACCGCGAGCTGCTTCTCGCGGCAGTTGCCGTCTTTCTCGCGTTGGCCGGACTCCTGTGGCTCGGGTTTGGCCTCCTCGATCCGCCGCCTCCCCGTACGCTCATCCTGAGTGCCGGTCGTCCGGGTGGCGGATACTGGGCGGCCGCCCAGCGCTATCGCGCCCTTTTCGAGGCCAACGGCGTGGCCCTCGAAGTGCGCGAGTCTTCTGGATCGGTGGAGAATCTCGGGCGCCTGAAGGATCCGGCCTCGGGAGTGAGCATCGCGCTGGTGCAAGGCGGCACGGGCAGCGACGCGGACGCAGCAGATGGGCGCATTGAAGCGGCGGCGAGCCTCTACTATGAGCCGATCCTGGTGTTTCACCATCTGCCCGGTAGCGTGACGCGCCTCGCGCAGTTGCGCGGGCGCCGCATCGTGGTGGGCGATCCCGGCAGCGGTACGCTCGCCACGGCCGAGGAATTGCTGGGTGCCAATGGAGTGGACCGGCAGAATTCGACGTTCCTGACGTTGTCTCCCGAGGCCGGGGTCGAGGCGCTGAAACGGGGGCAGGCCGATGCCGTGTTCGTGATCGCGGCCGCCGAATCCCCGGTGGTCGAGGAGGCGTTTCGGGCCGGCCTGCCGCTCGTCGACTTCGAGCAGGCCGACGCCTACGTGCGCCGCTTTGGCTGGCTCTCCAAGGTGGTGCTGCCCAGGGGCGCGGTGAGCCTTGCCAGCGACTATCCGGGCAGCGACGTTCATCTGCTCGCCCCGACGGCAAACCTTCTGGTGAGATCCGATCTGAATCCGGCGCTTGCCTATCTGCTCCTCGAAATCGCAACCGAGGTGCACAGCGGCCCAGGGCTCTTCCAGCATGCCGGCGAGTTTCCGGCGCCGCCCGCACCCGGCTTCATTCAGAGTCCTGAGGCAAAGCGCTATTTCCAGTCGGGCAAGCCGTTCTTTCAGCGCTATCTGCCCTTCTGGGTCGCCAATCGCCTCGAGAGAACACTGGTCGTGGTGGTCCCCTTTCTCGTCCTTCTGCTGCCTTTGCTGCGCATCGGCCCGGCCGTGGTGCGCTGGCGCAAGAAGGCGCGCATCAATCGCCTCTATGGGGAGCTGAAAGCCATCGAGGAGAAGTTTCCGCTGCCTCTCGATGCAGCTCATGCGGCCGCGTGTGCGGAAGCGTTGTCCGCCGTGGAGGGGCGCGTTAGGGCATTGCGCCTGCCGCTCCAGTTTGGCAATGATCAGTATCAGCTGCGCAGCCACATCCAGCTGTTGCGCGCGCGCTTGCCGCCAGAGGCGGCCTAGACTTCACGCCACGCGAGTTGGCGTGATCCGATAGAATTTGCAGTGGGCTTCACATGGGCTCCAAACCGGCTTCAGGACGGCTTCAAGCCGGCTTAATAAGGCGGCTTAATAAGGCGGCTGGATCATGCATACTTCATCGAACTTCGCGCATCTCGAATCGCGCCTCATCAAGCAGGTCGGGTCGGCCATCACGGACTACGCCATGATCGGCGAGGGCGATGTGGTGCTGGTGTGCCTGTCCGGTGGCAAGGATTCCTACACGCTGCTCTCGATCCTGCTCGCGCTGCAGAAGCGGGCTCCCATCGGGTTTCGGATCATTGCCATGAATCTGGACCAGAAGCAGCCCGGATTCCCCGCCCATGTCCTGCCGGACTATCTTGGAGCGCTCGGGGTTGAGTACCGCATCGTCGAAGCCGACACCTATTCGATCGTCAAGGACAAGATTCCCGAGGGCAAGACGACCTGTTCGTTATGCTCACGGCTGCGCCGGGGCATCATCTACCGCACGGCGCGGGAGCTGGGGGCCACCAAGATCGCGCTCGGCCATCATCGCGACGACCTCGTCGAGACCCTGTTTCTGAACATGTTCTTCGGCGGCACGCTCAAGGCGATGGCGCCGAAGCTCAAGAGCGACGATGGCCAGCATGTCCTGATTCGACCGCTCGCCTATTGCGCCGAGCGCGACATTGCCGCTTACGCACGCAAGAAGGCCTATCCGATCATTCCGTGTGACCTGTGCGGCTCCCAGGAGACGCTGCAGCGCCGTAAGGTGAAGGAGATGTTGGCGCACTGGGAGCGTGAGGCGCCCGGGCGGATTGGCAACATCTTTCGGGCCATGCAGCACGTCGTTCCCTCGCACCTCGCCGATGGGGAGCTGTTCGATTTTGAGGGCCTTGACGCGATCATCCCGGGGCACGAAAGGCGGGGGTCGAGCGACCCGGGCTCTGGAGTGGCTCTGGAAATGGCTGAGGTTGCCGGGGATCGCATCCATTTCCATCCGATGCGAACCCCAGCGCAGGCGAGCCAGGATGCCGATGCAAGTCTCGTGTCGGAATGAAATGAGCGGGCCGCACGAGAGTTGGCGTTCATGACGCCACGCGGAGCGGGCACTGCGGGCATCAAGGCATTGTGTTTCGATGTGTTCGGCACGGTCGTCGACTGGCGAGGCAGTCTCATCCGCGAGGTCCGCGTGCTCGCGCGAGCACATCGCCTGAAGGTCGATGCCGCAGGCTTCGCCGATGCCTGGCGGGCAGGCTATGCGCCGGCCATGAACCGGGTGCGCAGCGGCGCGTTGCCTTGGCAGCACATCGATGCGCTGCACCGGATGATCCTTGAGGACATCGCCCCGTCCTTTGGACTGGGGGATCTTGGCGAGGCCGAGCGCGCGGAACTGAATCGCGCCTGGCACCGACTGCGCCCCTGGCCGGACTCGGTGCGCGGGCTGCGACGGTTAAAGCGCCGCTATACGGTCGCGACGCTCTCGAATGGCAACGTCAGTCTGCTTAACAACATGGCCAAGAATGCCGGCCTTCCCTGGGATCTCATCCTCTCCGCCGAGCTCTTCCAGCACTACAAACCGGATCCGGAAGTCTATCTCGGCGCAGCCCGACTGATCGGGATCGAGCCTGCCGAGCTGATGCTGGTTGCCGCCCACAAATCCGATCTGCGTGCGGCTCAGGCGTGCGGCCTTCGAACCGCGCTGGTCGAGCGGCCTCTCGAATACGGAGCGAACCGGCATCCCGATCCGGGACCGGATGCCTCATTTGACCTCAATGCGTCGAGCTTTCTTGACCTCGCCACACTGCTCGATGCCTAGAGGCTGGGGGAGTCCGTCAGGACTCGAGGCGAAACGGGCTGAAATTCGTGCTGCGGTCGAAGTAATCCTCGCGCTCCTGGCGCTTTAGGAATCCCACCATGGCGTAGGTCAAAGGCGTGGCAATGATCTCCCATGAGGTCTTCAGGATGTACTGGATGATGGCCACCTTGACGATATCGTCGGTGGCCCAGATTCCATAGAAGGCGATGAAATAGAAGAGCGACGAGTCGACAAGCTCGCCGACCGCGGTCGAGCCGATGGTGCGCGTCCAAAGCCACTTGCCATCGGTGAAGATCTTCATCTTGGCCAGCACGAAGCTGTTGGCGAAGCTGCCACACCAAAATGCAAGCATCGACGCGAGCGCGATGCGCCAGGCGTTCCCGAAGACCCCGGCAAGATTGCCCTGGTATTCCTTCATGAAGGCTGTATCGGCTGCCGGCAGGGCGACCACGACCCACGCCATCACCGAGGCGAACAACAAGGCCGTGAAGCCCGCCCAGACGCAGCGCCGGTCGCGGGCGTAGCCGTAGACCTCGGTCAGGACATCGCCGAAGAAGTAGGAGATCGGGAAGAACAGGATCCCGGCGCCAAAGGTGACGGCACCCACCCAGGGCAGCGTGACGGTGGCCTGCTTGGCCGCGCCAATGAAATTCGAGCACAGGAGCACGACAACAAAGGCCGCCATGATGAAATCGTAGTACCGGTACTGGCGCGCGCCCTGATCTGCGGGGACTTGCATGCTCGATCTCCCAGTGTGAGACAGATGGAATGAAGGCAACAGTATGCCCGGCCACCGGTAAACCTGCTGGACTGCCGCCAGCGCGCGGTGAACCGAGTACGAGTCGAGTACTAGCCCAGAAACAGTCGGTAGGCGGGGTTCTTCGACTCGTCGGCATAAGGATAGCCAAGCGTCTCGAGGAAGCTGCGAAACGCCCGCTTGTCGCGCGCCGGGACCTGCAGGCCCACCAGGATGCTGCTGTAATCCGCACCCTGGTTCCGGTAGTGAAAGAGGCTGATGTTCCAGTTCGGGCTCATCGAGGTGAGAAAGCGCATGAGGGCGCCCGGACGCTCGGGAAACTCAAACCGGTAGAGCCTCTCATCGCCCGCAAGGCTCGAGCGGCCGCCGACCATGTAGCGCACATGCTGCTTGGACAATTCGTCTCCGGACAAGTCGACGGTCGCGAATCCATTTTTCACGAAGTGGCGCAGAATGGCTTGCCCCTCGGCCCGGTTGCGGATCTGGATGCCAACGAAGATATGGGCCGACACCGCATCGGCAATGCGGTAGTTGAATTCGGTCACGTTGCGGCTGCCGACCAGCTCGCAAAAGCGCCGGAAACTCCCGCGCTCCTCAGGGATGGTGACCGCGAACACCGCCTCGCGCTCTTCGCCAACCTCGGCCCGATCGGCCACGAACCGCATCCGGTCGAAATTCATGTTGGCGCCACACGCCACGGCAATCAGGGTCTGGTGCTTCGCGCCCTCGCGCTCGACGTAGGCCTTCAGACCCGCAATCGACAGCGCGCCAGCAGGCTCGAGGATGCTGCGCGTCTCCTGGAACACGTCCTTGATCGCCGCGCAGATCGCGTCGGTATCGACCACGATGATTTCGTCGACATAGCGCCGACACAGGCGGAACGTCTCCGCGCCGACGGTCTTGACCGCGGTCCCGTCGGAGAACAGGCCGACCGACTCGAGCGTGATGCGGCGCTTGGCCGCAAGCGACTGGCGCATGGCATCCGAGTCGACGGTCTGGACACCGATGATCCGGATCTCGGGCCGGACCTCCTTGACATAGGCGCTGATGCCCGAGATCAGCCCGCCCCCGCCAATGGCGACGAAGAGGGCATCGATCGGCCCTGGATGCTGGCGCAGGATCTCCACGCCGATCGTCCCCTGACCCGCGATCACGTCCGGATCATCGAAAGGGTGCACGAACTCGAGTCCCCGCTTGGCCTGCAGCGTGAGCGCGTGCTCGTAGGCGTCGCTGTAGGAATCTCCCGCGAGCACCACTTCGACGGCCGCTTGACCGTGGGCGCGCACCGCGTCGATCTTCACCTGGGGGGTGGTCTGCGGCATGACGATCACCGCGTGGCAGCCGAGCCTGTGGGCGGCCAGTGCAACGCCCTGGGCGTGATTGCCGGCCGAGGCCGCGATGACGCCCCGCGCCCGCTTGCTCGCGGACAAGAGGGACATCTTGTTATAGGCGCCGCGCAGCTTGAAACTGAAGATGGCCTGATTGTCCTCGCGCTTGAGCCAGACGGCATTGCCCAGGCGCGCTGAGAGCGCCGGGGCGGCCTGCAGTTCGGTTTCCCGCGCGACGTCGTAGACCCGGGCGGTGAGGATGCGCTTTAGATAGTCAGGGTGTTTCATGGTAGACAGGCCGGGTTGGAGTCCATCCCGGACAGGGCCGCGGGGTGAGCGCTCGCGGACCCCGGCGACCCGGCTCGCAGCAACTGGGGGGGTCACCCAGCGCCGCGCGCGGTCCGTCGGGCCGGAACCGTGATTAGCGCGGGGGCGCTGCAGCACGGGCCGGTTGGCGCCCCCAAACGGCCGGGTACGGTTGGATGGCTTTTGGCTGGCGCAAGGGTACCGGTGAATTCATCGGTCGGCAAGCCGGAGACAGCCAGCGACCAGCCAGAGGATTCGAGCACCCAATCGGATCCTAGAGGAGCTCACCTATCCACGGCGAAAGAGGGGCCCGATAGCGGCTCAAAGCGGCTCAAAGCGGCTCAAAAAGGCGTCCGAGGGAGCTGAGAGGCGGTTTCGGGTTGCAGACCGATGGCGGACGTTCGGCGAACTTGAACGTGACGGGGTGCCGGTCTTTATCGCCGACGCGTCCGACGAGCCGGTGAACCTGAATCTGGATCGGCGCTTTCAGGGGTCGACCCGATCATTTTGGGGAATGCCGCAGATGCCCCTTAGGAGTTGTGAGGATTGGGATTCCTCCTGGCGTCGCGCTTCGTAGCATGTCCCTAACCCACGATCGCGCCCGGCGCTGCAGTACTTGGCGGTAGTGTCTCGACTGCCTTCGCCCTCTTCGGGCATCAGCACATCGTGAGGAAGTCCCCGGGGTCCATCAACCCCAGCTTTACGCACTCGGCGGCCTCTTGTGCCTGTGTTTAGTTGCTTTAGTTGCGGCAACTGTCGATTGCCGGGGTATCCAGGCCCAAAGAGTGAGCCTGGAACTCGGCCGGAACCAGTCCTGCCGGCGTCATGTCGCTTGAGATCGCGGCCATGGCCCTTCTTGCTCTGCTTCCCGGATAGAGACCCCCCGGCGGGTCTGCTGCTGCTGGGCTAAAATGCGCCACGGACCCAGCGCACTCGTGCCGGGCTGGCCCACCTCCAAGGCCCTGGCTGCCATGAATGCCCCGACTTCGCCTACCCTCGACGTGCCGGATGTCGCGCGCTCGCCACAGGTGCGCCTGCGCGAGATCCCCTACAACTATACGTCGTTCTCCGATCGCGAGATCGTCATTCGCCTCCTCGGCGAGGACGTCTGGCGTGTCCTCGACGAGCTGCGGGCCGAGCGCCGCACGGGACGCTCGGCGCGCATGCTCTATGAAGTGCTGGGCGACATCTGGGTGGTGCGACGTAACCCGTACCTCCAGGACGACCTGCTCGAGAATCCCAAGCGCCGCGCGGCGCTGATCGAGGCGATGGAGCATCGCGTAGGCGAGATCGAGAGGCGCCGCGACAGCGACGACCTGGAACGGGACGGCAAGGTGGGGATGCTGCTCGAAGCTGCGCGCCGCATCGTCTCGGAATTTGAGACGGAGTTCGCGACCACCGCGCGGCTGCGCCGGGCGGCGCTGCGCCGCCTGGCGAAGGTCACAGCCCGCGATAACATCAAGTTTGACGGGCTCTCGCGCGTCTCACACGTCACCGATGCAACCGACTGGCGCGTGGAGTATCCCTTCGTGGTTCTGACGCCCGATACCGAGTCCGAGATTGCCGGGCTCGTCGTGGCCTGCATCGAGCTCGGGTTGACCATCATCCCGCGTGGCGGGGGTACCGGGTACACGGGCGGCGCGATTCCGCTGACCGCCTATTCGGCCGTCATCAACACGGAGAAGCTGGACCAGCTGGGCGCTGTCGAGATGACGATGCTGCCTGGACTAGCCGGACCCGTCGCGACGATTGCAACCGGTGCGGGCGTCGTGACCAAGCGCGTGACCGAGGCCGCGGAGCGCGCTGGATGGGTGTTCGCGGTCGACCCGACCTCGGCGGACGCCTCGTGCATCGGTGGCAACATTGCCATGAACGCCGGCGGCAAGAAGGCCGTCCTGTGGGGCACGGCACTGGACAACCTGGTCAGCTGGCGCATGGTCGACGCCAACGGCGGCTGGCTCGAGATCGTGCGCCAGGGTCACAACCTCGGCAAGATCCACGAGGCATCCCTGGTACGTTTCGAGATTCGCCGCCTGGGCGCCGATGGCACCACCATCACGAGCCGCGAGACGCTCGAGGTCGAGGGCCGCCGCTTTCGCAAGGATGGGCTCGGCAAGGATGTCACCGACAAGTTTCTCGCCGGGCTGCCCGGGGTCCAGAAGGAGGGCTGCGATGGGCTCATCACCTCCGCCCGTTGGCTCTTGCACAAGATGCCACCCCATACCCGCACGGTCTGCCTGGAATTTTTCGGTCAGGCGCGCGACGCTGTTCCCGCCATCGTCGAGATCAAGGATTTCCTCGACGCCCAGACGCAGGGGGGTGGCCCCGCCCTCGCGGGCCTTGAGCATCTGGACGAGCGCTATCTGCGGGCGGTGGGCTACAGCACCAAGTCCAAGCGGGGTGCGTTTCCCAAGATGGTCCTGTTTGGCGACATCGTCGGCGCCGACGAGGCGAGCGTCGCGCGCGCAGCCTCCGAGGTGGTACGGGTGGCCAACGCCCGGCAGGGCGAAGGCTTCGTGGCCGTCAGCGCAGAAGCGCGCAAGACCTTCTGGCTGGACCGTGCGCGCACGGCGGCGATCGCCAAGCACACCAACGCCTTCAAGATCAACGAGGATGTCGTCATCCCGCTCGCGCGCCTTGGCGCCTACACCGATGCCATCGAGCGCATCAACATCGAGTTCTCAATCGGCAACAAGCTGCGGCTGATCGACGCGCTGGCCGCGTTTTTTGCGGGGGATCTGCCGATTGCCATGGCCCGCGATGGCGAGATCGATCGCGAGCCGCCCCTCGAGCTGCTCGCCGACCGCCCCGCCCAGGCGCGCCTGCTGCTCGATCTGACCCGCCGCCGCTGGCAGTTCCTGCTCGAGCAGATGGACAGCCCATTGCGTGCGACGCTCGCGGAGTTGACGGCGCTTGGCCTCGGGTCGCTGGTCGAGGCCCTGCGCGCACGGCTTCACGAGAGACCAGACCTGCGGCTCTTCGACGTCCTTCAGGACCGCACGATCCGCGTGTCCTGGAAGGAAGAGCTCCGCGCGCCGCTGCAAAGACTCTTCCTCGGCGGCGCTTACGCCCCGTTACTCGCCCGCTGCGATCAGATCCATGCCCGCACGTTGAAGGGACGGCTCTTCGTCGCGCTCCACATGCACGCCGGTGACGGCAACGTGCATACCAACATCCCGGTCAATTCCGATGACTACGTCATGCTCAACGAGGCCAACGCGGCGGTTGCCCGCATCATGCAGATCGCCCGCGATCTGGACGGCGTGATCTCGGGCGAGCACGGCATCGGCATCACCAAGCTCGAGTACCTGACCGCAGATGAGATGAGCGCGTTTCGCACATACAAGGACCGTGTCGATCCCAAGGGGCACTTCAACCTCGGCAAGCTCCTCGACATGCCGGCGTATCCCTCGAATCTGCGCAATGCGTACACGCCGAGTTTCGGCCTCATGGGGGCTGAGTCCCTCATCATGCAGCAAAGCGACATCGGCGCCATTTCCGACCAGATCAAGGACTGCCTGCGCTGCGGCAAGTGCAAGCCCGTGTGCGCCACCCACGTGCCGCGGGCCAACCTGCTGTACTCACCGCGCAACAAGATCCTCGCGACCTCGCTCCTGATCGAGGCCTTCCTCTACGAGGAGCAGACCCGGCGCGGCGTGTCGATCAAGCACTGGGACGAGTTTGCCGATGTGGGGGACCACTGCACGGTGTGTCACAAGTGCCTTGCGCCCTGCCCGGTCGACATCGATTTTGGCGATGTCTCCATGAACATGCGCAACCTGTTGCGCAAGATGGGCAAGAAGAAGTTCAATCCGGGCACGTCCGCCGCCATGCTGTTCCTGAATGCCACCGATCCGACGACCATCACCGTGGCGCGCCAGCTCATGATGGGTTGGGGGTATTCTCTGCAGCGCCTGGGCAACCGGATTTTTCGCCTCGCGGCCAAGCGCCAGACGGCGGCCCCGCCAGCCACCGTCGGCAAGCCGCCCCTGCGCGAGCAGGTGATCTACTTCGTCAACAAGAAGATGCCGGGAAATCTGCCCAAACGGACCGCGCGTGCGCTACTCGACATCGAAGACGACAAGATTGTCCCGATCATCCGCGACCCGAAGACCAGCCCCGAGAGCGAGGCCGTGTTCTATTTTCCGGGGTGCGGCTCCGAGCGCCTGTTCTCTCAGGTTGGACTCGCCACCCAGGCGATGCTCTGGCAGGTCGGCGTGCAGACGGTACTGCCGCCCGGCTACCTGTGCTGCGGTTATCCGCAGCGCGGCACCGGGGAATTCGAGAAGGCGGAGAAGATCATCACGGACAATCGTGTGCTCTTCCATCGCGTCGCCAACACGCTTAACTACCTCGACATCAAGACCGTCATCGTCAGCTGCGGGACCTGTTTCGACCAGCTCCAGGGCTATCAGTTCGACCAGATCTTCCCGGGCTGCCGGATCATCGACATCCACGAGTTCCTGATGGAAAAGGGTGTGCGCCTGGAGGGCGCCACGGGTGTGCGCTACACCTACCACGATCCCTGCCATTCGCCGATGAAGAGCTACGCCCCGTTACGGGTCGTCAATACGCTCGTCAACAGCACCGTGAACGGGGTCATCGAGAACAATGACCGCTGCTGCGGGGAATCCGGCACGCTCGCCGTGACCCGTCCGGACATCTCGACCCAGGTGCGGTTTCGCAAGGAGGAGGAGTTGGAGCGCGCCCATGCGACGCTCACCGCCGGCGATTTCAAGGGACCCCTGAAGATCCTGACGTCCTGCCCGTCCTGTCTGCAGGGCCTCGCGCGCTACGAGGATGTGTCGGGCATGGAAGCCGACTACATCGTGGTGGAGCTGGCGCGCCACCTCCTTGGCGCCGACTGGATGGAAACGTACGTGCGTCGCGCCAATGCGGGTGGCATCGAGCGGGTCCTGGTGTGACGGGTGTGCGGCCGTCTGGAAGGCAGGCCGCGCGGCGGTTGGCGGTGTTGGACCGCGCCTGCCGCCATGAGTGACGTGGTGGAGTGTGCACTGTGCGCAACAGATGGCGGCAGTCTCCTGTGGCGGGGTAAGCACGTGCGGGTGGTGCAGGTTGACGACCCCGATTACCCCGGCTACTGCAGGGTGATCTGGAACGCCTGTGTACGCGAAATGAGCGATCTGGACGGCCCCGGGCGGACCCATCTTCTGGAGGTCGTGCATGTTGTGGAGCGCTCACTGCGTGATATGCTGGACCCCGACAAAATCAACCTCGCGAGTCTCGGTAATCAAGTGCCCCACTTACACTGGCACGTCATACCCCGCTGGTCCGATGACCGCCACTTCCCCGACCCGATCTGGGCAGTGCCGCGCCGACCGGCCTTCGCCCATGGCTTGAGTGCCGGCCGGGATGCCGCTTGGGCCGCGCGTCTTGCGGGCGCCCGGGCGCTCGGCCAGGTCTTGCCGCCCGCTCTGAACGCCGCCTTCCCATGGTGACGCTGCGCTTTCGCCGCGCAAGCGAAACGCACGCGCGCAGTGAATTCCAGGCGGCCAGTGACGCCGCCAAGGCCCGTGCCTGGCTTGCCACGCTCGCTCCGGCCGACTCGCCCGAGAACCTCAAGCGCATCGGTGAGTATATCGGCGAGGTCATGGAAGGCCCGCTTGGACCTGCGCGCAAGTACGAGATCATCGATCGGGTCCGCGTCGTCCTCTATACCCAGCTGCGCGACCGGGTGCGCGTCCTCGAATTTCGCCCGGTGCCGCTGCTGGCCAACGAGGCCGAGCCGGTGTGGTCCCTGATCGACACCTGCGAGGATCTGCGCGAGGCCTATGAGCTCCTCATTCCGCGCCTCGGCGACGATCCCCACGAAGTGCCCGTCAGCCGCGCGAGCCCGGGCCGCGAGGAGGGTTTGGCGCCGGTCGCGACCAAGGTGATGGCACTGCATCGGGCACTCGACACCAACGCCCACGTGCTGGTGCTCTACCTCAGGCTGCGTGTGGCTGTGCCCGAGCGCCTGTGGGATCAGCATTGCCGGCTGGGACAGCTTGCCCGTCAGCTGGGGGTGTCCAATGTCGAGGTCGAAGACCCGCTGCACTCGAGCCTGACGGAGACCTGCCGCGAGGCGTTCAACCTGCCGCTCCTGCTTGCCCTCGCGGACCCCACCATGCTCTCGCCGCCCGAATTCCTGGCGGCCATGGCCTGCGCGTTGCGCTGGGCCTCCAAGGTGGGATTTCGGATCGACAGCGCGCTGGAGCTCGGGGGGCCGCCGGTCCGCCCTGCGACCAATCCTGGCCCGGTCATCCAACTCGCTGGCAACGAGCATCAGGTCCGGCTCGATACCCAGCGGGTGCTCAAGAGCGTCGAGCATCGCTTGGCGCTGCTCGATGAGGGCAACAGCCCGCACAGTCTTGGATTGGGCGACTCGATCGGACCTGCAGCGAGCCGCAACCTGCTCGCCGGACTGCTGCGCCGCTGGGGTACGGTCATGCCCGAATCGATCGATTTCCCAGAGCAGGTCTGGCGTCCGTCCCCGTCCGAGTTCGCGCTGGCGGCCATTGGCGCGGCGCAAGGGGCGGACGGGCCGCATCGCCATATCTCGACCCTGACCGGGTCGATCACCTATGACTACACGCGCATGCCCGAGGACGCATTGACGCGTACGCGCGGTGAGATCGAGCGGGCCCGCATCGAACAGATGCTCGAGGAGGCAGAGACCTGGTCGGTGGTGGGCGAAGTGCCCGACAGCGTGCTTTGCATGCGCAGACATGTCCGCCCGCGCTTGAACCTCGGCCAGCTGATCGGCCTGAAACTGGGCGGCAAGGTCGGCCCGATCCCCTTCCTGCTCGGCTCGGTGCAGGGTCTCCAGCAAGGCATCAACGACAACAGCCAGGGTGTCGCCCGGCCGGCATCGACCCATCTGGTTCGCATCCGTCTGATACCGGGGCTACCCCAGCCGGTGCGCGCCGCCCTCGACCAGGTCGATATCGAACCGGCGTACCTGATGGTCCCGAATGCCGTGCCCCTGGACGACGCGCCGATCTGGGACCGGGTGCGTGCTGCACCGACGCAGTATGCGCTGGTGCTGCCGGCGGCCACCTTTCGCCCGGCGCGGACGCTGCGCGTCGTGGCCGAGGGCACTCCCACGGCATTGCGGCTGGAAGAGCTCGTGCACCGGGGGCTGGACTACGACCACGTGCTGTTCCGGCTCGTCTAAATCGCAACCGCCCTTACGCTGCGTCGCGGCGCTCGCCGTCCCCATGTGTGTCGGGCACGCGCGTCTGAATGCGCGATTCTGGGAAGAGTGCGACGAAGCGGCTGCCCGCGCCAACCGAGCTCGTCACCTCCAGCCGCCCCTGGTGGCGTGTGAGAACGTGTTTGACGATCGCAAGGCCAAGGCCGGTTCCTCCTGAGCCCCGCGAGCGGCCGCGATCGACGCGATAGAAGCGTTCGGTCAGGCGGGGCAGGTGATGGGCTTCAATGCCGATCCCTGTGTCGCTCACCGCAAATTGCGCATAGACCCCTTGTGCGGTTTCGATCCGCGACCAGCTCACACAGATTTCACCCCCGTCTGGGGTGTAGCGTATTGCATTGGTCACGAGATTGGTGAGCGCACTGGCGATCTCGGTCTCGGAGCCGAAGAGATTCAGGTTAGGGTCGGCTGTGAAGGTGATGGTGTGGCGCGCCTTGGACAGTTCTGCGGCGGCTGCCTCGATTCTGGCAAGCAGCACCGACATGTCGATCGCATCGCCGGTCGGGCCGCGGTCGGCCTCGAGCGCCGAGAGTGTCAGCAGGTCGGCCACCAGGCTTTGCATGCGTTCCGCCTGCTCGCTCATGAGCGCCACATAGTGCTCCTGCTGGCGTGCCGGTAATTTCACCTCGCGGATGGTCTCGAGGAACCCGGCCAGGACGGTCAGCGGGGTTTTCAGTTCGTGCGAGACATTGGCGACGAAGTCACGCCGCATCGTCTCAAGCCGCTCGATCTTGGTGATGTCCCGCGAGAGCAAGAGGCGCTGGGCATCGCCGTACTCGACCAACTGCACCGAGAGGATGTGGTCCGCCAGTTGGCCGCCCGAGCGCATGCGCAATTCGACCGGGACATCCCATTGGCGACCTGCGAGGTAGGCTAAGAAGTCCGGTGCGCGCAGCAGATAGGTGATGCTTTGTCCGGCATCCGTGTCAAGCCGCAGGTTGAAGTGCTGCTCGGCCTGACCATTGCACCAGAGGATCTGGTTGGCATCATTGAGCATCACCACGCCGTCTGGCAGCGCTTGTGCGGCGCGCCGGAAGCTCACAAGCGCATCGGTCAGCGCCGCGTGCTGGCGCTCGCTCTCGCGTGCCTGCCGGTAGAGCTTGGCGAACAGGTCCTCCCAGGGGCCGCCGGCGGGCGGCAGCTCGCGCTTGCGCTCCAGGTCCACCCAGCGCCGCAGGTGGGCCAGCTGGCGCTGTTCTCTGAGCCAGAGCAGGAGCAGGGCGCACACCACCACCCCCAGCCCCGCTTCCCACCCCTTGGCCAGCACGACAGCCGCACCGGTCACCGCGAGCATGCCCAGCACGGCCAGTGAGCGCCACCAGATTGAATTCACCGCGATGCGACTCCCCATCGGACGAAGGATGTCCGGGCGGCCTCATTCTCGCAAAACCAGGCGCCCTTTGGGGGGTTTGGGGCGTTTTCCCTCATCAATCGACCCGGACATCGATCCGGAGTGCGCGGGGCGCACGGGGCCTAAGTGGGGGCCTAAGCCGCACCCGCCTGAGCCGTGGCCAGGCGCTGGGCCGCGACGCTAAAGCGGTAGCCGCTGCCACGCACCGTTTCGACCAGATACTCGTGACCGGTGGGCGTCAGCGAGTGGCGCAGGCGCCTGATATGGACATCGACCGTACGCTCCTCCAGGAAGACGTGGTCGCCCCACACCTGGTCAAGCAACTGGGCCCGGGAGTAGACCCGCTCGGGATGCGTCATGAAGAAGTGCAGCAGGCGGAATTCGGTCGGCCCGATCTCCAGAGCCCGCAAGACGCCGTCAGCATGCGTACCCGACAGGCGGTGAGTTGCCGGATCGAGCCTAAGACCCCCCAATTCGACCACGTCGTCGGTGAGTTGGGGTGCCCGGCGGCGCAGCACCGCCTTGATGCGCGCGATCAGCTCCTTGGGTGAGAAGGGCTTGGTGATATAGTCGTCGGCGCCGGCGTCCAGACCCTCCACCTTGTCCGATTCGTTCGAACGCGCCGTCAACATGATGATCGGGATATCCTTGGTCCGCTCGTCGTTGCGCAGCTTTTTTGCGAAATGGATTCCCGAACTGCCTGGCAGCATCCAGTCGAGCAGGATCAGGTCGGGCAGTTCGGCACGGATTAACGTCGAGGCCTGATCGACCGTCGCCGCTCGCAACGCCTTGTGCCCGGCAAATGTCAGGTTGACCGCGACCAGTTCCTGGATCGCCGGTTCGTCTTCCACGACAAGGATGGTGCTCGGCATAGGGCAATTCCGGGGTCGATGAAGGTCGGACATTAAGACAAGTCTATGACACGAGCGTGACAGGTGTCTAAAAACATGCACTCAACGCTCAATCCACACCCAATCAACGCGCAATCTGCCAACTCGCGCGGCCCAGAGGACCCGCCCGGCAACGCGTACAATGGCGGCTGGCAAGGCAACCGAATCCGCCAGGGGGCGGACAGAATGCGAAGCGTCGTATGTCCGGCTTGACCAAGGGCGATCCCGCCCCAACAGAAATCATCGTCCATCAGCAATCCCGACGGCTCGAAGTGGCGTTTTCAGACGGACAGCGCTTCGACCTCAGTTTCGAATTGTTGCGCGTCTATTCGCCCTCGGCCGAGGTGCGTGGGCATGGGCCTGGACAGGAGGTCCTGCAAACCGGCAAGAGGGACGTCGGTGTGCGCGCACTGGAGCCGATCGGCCACTATGCCATCAAGCCCTTGTTCACGGACGGCCACGACACGGGAATTTACTCCTGGGACTATCTCTACTTCCTGGGCGTGAACAAGGAACGTCTGTGGCAGGAGTACCTCGAGCGTCTCGAAGCGGCCGAGGCGAGCCGCACCGCTCCCGCTGCACCCCTCGAGTCCGTCGCGACCGAGATCAAACGTCGCTAGCGGCTAGAGCTTGGTCGCCGCGATGCCCCATCACCCGTTCTGCACCCGCCGCCTGCGATGACCACCGGCCAATCCACCCATTTCGGCTTTCGCAGCGTTGACGAGCACGAGAAGGCGGCGAAGGTCGCCGACGTCTTCCACTCCGTGGCCCAGAGGTACGACGTGATGAACGATCTCATGTCGGCTGGCATGCATCGCCTGTGGAAGGCATTCACCATCGCGCGCGCGGCCGTGCGGCCGGGGGCAAGGGTGCTCGACATCGCAGGTGGCACGGGCGACCTGGCCCATGCTTTTGCCAAGCGGGCAGGGTCAGGGGGCGAAGTGTGGCTCACCGACATCAATGCCTCGATGCTCGGTGTGGGTCGCGATCGCCTGCTCGACCGTGGGCAGATCCTGCCGGTGGCCTTGTGCGATGCCGAGCAGCTGCCCTTTCCGGGCGATTACTTCGACCTGGTCACGGTGGCCTTTGGGCTGCGCAACATGACGCACAAGGACCGGGCCTTGGCCGAGATGTTCCGGGTGCTCAAGCCGGGTGGACGCGTCCTGGTTCTGGAGTTCTCGCGGATCTGGGAGCCCCTTCGCCCAATCTACGATGCCTACTCGTTCAAGGTGCTGCCCTGGCTTGGCCAGAAGGTCGCGCAAGACGCCGACAGTTATCGCTACCTTGCCGAGTCGATCCGCATGCATCCTGATCAGGAGACGCTCAAGGGCATGCTCGAGGCAGCCGGGTTCGAGCGGTCCGTGGTGTTCAATCTCGCGGCAGGAGCGGTCGCCTTGCACGAGGGGACGAAGCTCTAGGGCGCCCCACCGGGTGCGCTTTGCTATGCTTGCGTGATGACCGCCTCCCCGCCGCCGTTCTTTGCCCTGCCCGTACTGCCCAGCCCTCTTGCCGCGCTTCCTGCCGCCCTGAACCACATCCTTGCGCGCGAGCCCTGGGCGCGCCAGCAGCTCGTGGAGCATGCCGGCAAGACGCTCCGATTGACGCTTGCGCCGTTCGCGTTGAGTTTGACCCTCGACACGGAGGGACTGGTGCGCCTTGCCGAATCCGATGCGGTGCCCAACGTCTCCATCGAGCTGCCCCCCGGCAGCCTGGGAGCGATATTCGTCCAGGGCCCGAACTCAGCACTGCGGCAGGTGAAGCTTGAAGGGGATGCCGAATTCGCCCAGGCCGTCTCCCTGGTCGCGCAGAATGTTCGCTGGGAATTTGAGGAAGACTTAAGCCGGGTGGTCGGCGACATCGCCGCCCGACGGCTCACCCGGACCGCCCAGGAAGCGGCGCGGCAGGTCCGCCTGGGCGCGGCGCGCGCGGGCGAGAACCTTGCTGAGTACCTCCTTGAGGAGGACCCGCAGCTGGTGCGGCCGCGCCAGGTCCGCGCCTTGGCCGACGCGGTGCGCACCTTGCGCGATGACTTGGCGCGCCTCGAAAAGCGAATCGAGCGTCAGGGGCGCACCTAAGCCATGCGCTTGTTTCGCCTGCTGAAGATTGTGCGGGTCATGTGGCGCTACGGTCTGGATCAGATCGCGGTGGACAGCCTGACGCTGCCTATCGGCATCACCTGGTTGCGCATGGGGCGCGACCTCAGCTCACCGCGTGGCGTGCGACTGCGCCAGGCGCTCGAGGATCTGGGGCCGATCTTCGTCAAATTCGGCCAGGTCCTCTCGACGCGCCGCGATCTCCTGCCCGAGGATGTCGCCGAGGAACTGGCGCACCTGCAGGATCGGGTTCCGCCGTTTGACTCGGAGCTGGCAATCCGGCAGATCGAGACCTCGCTGGGCCAGCACCCGAGCCAGCTGTTCGCCTCCTTCGAGCGCACGCCCGTCGCCTCGGCCTCGATCGCCCAGGTGCATCTCGCCGTGTTGCATGATGGACGAGAAGTCGCAGTCAAGGTGCTGCGACCCAACATGCGTCATGCCATCGATCGCGATCTGGCTCTGCTGCACACCGCCGCAAGTCTGGTCGAGCGGCTCTGGGCCGATGGCAAGCGCCTGCGCCCCCGGGAAGTCGTGGCCGAGTTCGACAAACATCTGCACGACGAATTGGACCTGATGCGCGAGGCGGCCAACGCCAGCCAGCTGCGGCGCAACTTCCACAACTCCACCCTGCTGCGCGTTCCCGAGATGTACTGGGACTATTGTTCGCAGTCGGTGATCGTCATGGAGCGCATGCACGGCATCCCGATCTCGCGCATCGACGAACTGCTCGCCGCCGGCATCGATCTGAAGAAGCTCTCGCGCGAGGGTGTGGAGATCTTTTTCACGCAGGTGTTCAGCCACGGCTTTTTTCATGCCGACATGCATCCTGGCAACATCTACGTCGGCACCCGGGAACACAACGGCGGGCGCGACTTCAACCGCTACATCGCGCTGGATTTCGGCATCGTCGGCACGCTCACCGACTTCGACAAGAACTATCTGGCCCAGAACTTCCTGGCTTTTTTCCGGCGTGATTACAAGCGGGTCGCGACCCTGCATATCGAGTCCGGCTGGGTGCCGAAAGACACCCGCGAAGACGAGCTCGAGTCGGCGATTCGGGCCTGCTGCGAGCCGATCTTCGATCGGCCGCTATCGGAGATCTCGTTCGGACAGGTCCTCTTGCGCCTGTTCCAGACCTCCCGACGCTTTAACGTCGAAGTCCAACCCCAGCTCGTGCTGCTGCAAAAGACCCTCTTGAACATCGAGGGACTGGGACGACAGCTCGACCCTGACCTGGATCTCTGGAAGACCGCCAAACCGTTTCTCGAGCGCTGGATGCAGGAACAGGTTGGCTGGCAGGGTTTCCAGGGGCGCCTGCAGCAGGAGGCGGCCCATCTGTCGCAGGTCCTGCCGCATCTGCCCAGGCTCTTGCACCAGGCGCTCGTGCGGCAATCCGATAACTCGCGAACCGAAGAGGCCGAGCGCCTAAGGGCTGCGCTCGCCGAGACCAACCGCACGCTCGCCATCGGCCTTGGCTTTCTCTCGGCGGCCGTTGTCGCGCTCATCATCCTCGCGATACTGCTGAGGCTTCGCCTGATCTAAGCGCTACAATTGTGAAACAGCCCACAGGTGGTCCGCAGGTGGCCCGAGTGAGGACCGCAGGCCCCCCGGCCGGGTTGATTAGATAGATGGGTGATTATGAAAGCGATCCGAACTGGGACCCGCATCCTGGGTGCCTTGCTCCTTTTATCCTGCGCACTCGTGGCCTCAGCCCAGGCGCTGCCTTACGATGAGCAGGCCGATGCGCAGCACGAACTGGAAAGCGCACTCGGCACTGCGCGCGCCGCCAACAAGCGCATCCTGATCATTTTTGGTGCCAATTGGTGTGAGGACTGCCGCGCCCTGGATCGGGCCTTGCACGGTGAGGCGCTCGGGCCCGTGATCGATGCCCACTACGTGGTCGTCAAGGTTGATGTGGGGCACTTCGATAAGAACCTTGCCTTTGCCCGCCTGTACGGCAAGCCGATCGCCAAGGGCATTCCGTCTGTGGTCGTGGTGACCCCGAAGAACGAGATCGTCTACGAGACGCGCGCCGGCGAGTTGGCCGACGCACGGCGCATGGGGAGTGCCGCGATTGGCTCGTTTTTCCGCGAACTCTCGGAGCGCCCGGCGGGGTACTAGGTTGCGGGCCCAGGATCCAACCCCGGGTCCGGCCCGATATGCAGACGCATGCAGTCGATTGCAGGCGCTTGCGTGCGCTTGCTGGCGAGGCCTGACCACGTCTGACCAGGCCCGGGCCACCCCCGAAACCCGGCCGCGTGCGCTTCGGATCACTGACGTCACGCCGATGAAGCGACACGGATGACGCGGCGCAGATTGAAGCCCGGGCCGGTTTCTGCTACCGTTCGGCCCGACGCGTGGCCAAGGGCCTCGTCTGCGCATGCTAATTGCTTGCGCAATCCCTGCGGTCGTCATCCACAAGACGGCGCACCGCGGTTGGGCAGATGCGTTATCGTTGTCGCCCAGCTTCCGAAAAAACACGATTTTTGAGGATGTCCCATGAATGCCCCCCTTCCCGAAGCGCTGCGCGAGGCCATTGACCGCGTCACGCTCGACGACAAATACACGCTGGACCGCGGCCGCGTCTATCTGAACGGAACCCAGGCGCTGGTGCGTCTTTTGATGCTGCAGCGCGAACGCGATCTGGCAGCGGGCCTGAATACGGCCGGGTTCGTATCGGGCTATCGCGGCTCCCCGTTGGGCGGGGTCGACCAGACGCTCTGGAAGGCGAAGAAGTATCTCCAGCAGCATCACATCACCTTCCAGCCCGGTGTCAATGAAGAGCTGGCGGCAACCTCGGTCTGGGGATCCCAGCAGGTCAACATGTACCCGGGCGCCAAGTACGACGGCGTGTTTGGCATGTGGTATGGCAAAGGGCCGGGCGTCGATCGCTGCGGCGACGTGTTCAAGCACGGCAATGCCGCCGGCACAAGCCGCCACGGCGGGGTGCTGGTCCTGGCCGGAGACGACCACTCGGCCAAGTCATCGACGCTCCCGCACCAATCGGACCACATTCTGAAGGCGTGCGGCATCCCTGTGTTCTTTCCGGCGACCGTGCAGGAGTATCTTGATCTCGGGCTGCATGCCTATGCGATGAGCCGCTACTCGGGTCTTTGGACCGGCTTTAAGGTCGTGACGGACGTCGTCGAAGCCTCGGCGTCCGTCATCGTCGACCCCGAGCGCGTCCAGATCCGGCTCCCAGAGGATTTCGTGATCCCCGAGGGCGGCTTGAACATCCGCTGGCCCGACACCCCGCTCGAGCAGGAAGCGCGGCTCATGGACTTCAAGTGGTACGCCGCCCTCGCGTATTCGCGCGCCAACAAGCTCAACTATACGGAGTGGGACTCGCCCCAGGCCCGCTTTGGCATCATGTCCGGCGGCAAGGCCTACCTGGACACCCGCCAGGCGCTGGAGGATCTCGGTCTCGACCAGGAGGTCTGCTCGCGCCTGGGTATCAGGCTCTTCAAGGTTGGCGTGGTCTGGCCGCTCGATGCCTATGACGTGCGGCAGTTCGCCACCGGACTCCAGGAGATCCTCGTGGTCGAGGAGAAGCGCCAGATCCTGGAATACCAGGTCAAGGAGGAACTCTATAACTGGCGTGAGGACGTCCGTCCGCGGGTCTATGGCAAGTTCGATGACAAGGAAGGCGGGGAGTGGGCGATTCCCCAGGGAAACTGGCTTCTGCCGGCCAAGTACGAACTGTCCCCGGCTTTGATCGCGCGCGCGATCGCCCAGCGTCTGAGTAATTTCGAATTGCCGCGCGATGTGAGAGCGCGCATCGAGGCGCGCATCGCACTGATCGACGCCAAGGACCGCGCGCTCGCCCGCCCCCGGGTGACCATCGAGCGCAAGCCCTTCTTCTGCTCGGGCTGCCCGCACAACACGTCGACCGTCGTGCCCGAAGGCTCGCGCGCGGTGGCCGGCATCGGCTGCCACTATATGACCGTATGGATGCCCGATCGGAACACCAGCACGTTCACGCAGATGGGCGGAGAGGGCGCGCCCTGGATCGGCCAGTCGCCGTTCACCACTGAAAAGCACATCTTCGCCAATCTGGGAGACGGCACCTATTTCCATTCAGGTTATCTGGCGGTTCGCGCGGCGGTCGCAGCCAAGGTCAACATCACCTACAAGATCCTGTTCAACGACGCCGTGGCCATGACCGGCGGCCAGCCCGTCGACGGCATCCTCTCGGTTCCCCAGATCACGCGCCAGATGGCGGCCGAGGGTGTTGCGCGCATCGTGGTCGTGACCGACGAGCCTGAGAAATACACCGGCGTGGAGCTCGCCCCGGACGTGGATGTCGTGCACCGGCGGGAACTGGACCGGATCCAGAGAGAACTGCGCGAGGTCGCCGGTTGCACGGTCCTGATCTATGACCAGACCTGTGCCTCGGAGAAGCGCCGGCGCCGCAAGAAGATCGTCGACGGCAAGCCAGGATTCCCCGATCCGGCCAAGCGCGCCTTCATCAACGACCTGGTGTGTGAGGGTTGTGGCGACTGCTCGGTGCAGTCGAACTGCATCTCGATCGAGCCGCTTGAGACGGAGTTTGGACGCAAACGCCAGATCAACCAGTCCTCGTGCAACAAGGATTATTCATGCGTCAATGGCTTCTGCCCCTCGTTTGTCACGGTCGAAGGGGGACGGCTGCGCAAGGGTCAGGGCTCGCTCGCAAAGGAGGACGTCGATCATCTGTTCGATCTGCCCGAGCCTGGCCGCGCTGAGCTTGCCGGACCCTTCGGCATCCTCGTGACCGGTGTCGGCGGGACCGGAGTCGTGACGATCGGACAGCTCCTTGGTATGGCGGCCCACCTCGAAGGTCGGGGCGTGTCGGTTCTCGACATGGCCGGCCTCGCCCAGAAGGGTGGGGAGGTCTCCTCGCACGTCCAGATCGCGCCCAGCCCCGAACAGCTGCACGCCACACGCATCGCGACCGGCGAGGCCGATCTCATCATCGGCTGCGATCTCGTGGTCACTGCGAATCGCGAGTCGATCTCGAAGATGCTCGAGGGCGTGACGCGCGCCGTGGTCAACACCACGAACTCCCCCACGTCGGACTTCGTACGCAACCCCGACTGGCAGTTTCCGGGCAGCAGCATGGAGGCGGACATCAGGGCCGCCGTTGGCGCGGACTGCGCATTTGTCGACGCCAACAAACTGACGGTCGCCCTTCTGGGCGATGCGCTCTACACCAATCCTTTCATGCTCGGATTCGCCTGGCAGCGCGGCTGGGTACCCCTCGCGCGCGAGGCTCTCGAGCGTGCCATCGAGTTGAACGGCGTGGCCATCGAGACCAACCTGAAGGCGTTCCTGTGGGGCCGGCGTGCCGCGTTCAACCCGGAGGCCGTCGCCAAGGTCGCCTTCCCGGCTGAGGTGATCGCGCTCAAGCGTGTCTCCTCGAGCCTCGATGAGATGATCGGCCGGCGCGTTGCCTTTCTTGCCGACTACCAGAATGCCGCCTACGGCGAACGCTACCGGCGCCTCGTCGAGTCCACCCGCGCCGCAGAAGGCAAGCTCGGGGGAACCCGGCTCACCGAGGCGGTGGCGCGGTATTTCTTCAAACTCATGGCCTACAAGGACGAGTACGAGGTGGCGCGGCTGTATGCGGATCCGGCCTTCCAGGACAAGATCAGCGCGCAGTTCGAGGGCGACTACAAGCTCAAATTCCACCTGGCCCCGCCACTATTGTCCAAGCGCGATGCCAAGGGTCATCTGGTCAAGCGCGAGTTCGGGTCCCAGACCCTCCTGGCCATGCGCGTGTTGGCCCGCCTGCGGCGCCTGCGGGGCACCGCACTCGATGTGTTCGGCTATACCGCGGAGCGTCGGGCCGAGCGCGCCCTCATCGAGCGCTATGAGCAGACTCTGCAGCTGATCTTGGCCAAGCTCACTGCGGAAAACCTCGATGCCGCGGTGGCGGTCGCGAGCGTGCCCGAGGAGATTCGCGGCTACGGCCACATCAAGGAGGCCAGCATGGCTGCCGCCCGCACCAAGGAAGGCGAGTTGCTCGCCGCTTTCTCGGCATCGGTGACCGAAATCAGCACGGCACGCGCGGCATAGGCCGCGGGCCTCACGGGCTTCCTGCTGCCCGAGCGCCTGGCCGGGCAGCAGGGCGAAATGACGCACCGGGTCCTTTTTACGCCCGCCGCCCCCAAGCGCCCCCCAAGCGTCGCGCCCGGGCGCGGATCCCCTCCTCGAAGGACGCCTGTGCGCCGTCCTCTGCCGGGGGTGCGCTCGTCATTCGATCCGGGTGAGTGTGAGATCGATGTTGGCTGCGTTGGGTTCGGTGTACAAGATCCGCGCCGGATAGCCGCCTAAGTCGAGCGCGATCCACACGTCGATACCACGCTCGTTGGTGCCCGGGCGCAGGATGCGCTGCACATGCACGGCGTCAATGCGGCCGATGCCTGAATCGACCGGCTCCAAGCCGAGGCTTCGAAACGACCACGCGCTCACTTCGCCTTTTACATTGGCCACCTGAACCTCGAACTGGGCAGCCGGCTGGCAGAGATCGGCGTTGGCGCGCAACAGGGCCCCGAGCTGGAAGACGATCGACAGTCGGTCCTGCGTCCCCTTCTGGACCTGATCGATGGTCCCGCCGCGAATGCCCACGCTGTCCTGGCTGCGCCGGAACAGTGTCACCAGAGCGTCGCGATTGCGCGGGGTCTCGCTGTAGCGCAAGGGTTCCAGCCCGCCCTGATCGATGTCGCCCTCGCTGTGCGAGTCGACCACGGTGAAACTGATGAAGAGAAAACTCAGCGTTGCCTTCAGATCGGCCTGGTAGTGGTTCTCGCCTTCGATGCGCCAGGTGAGGGTGCCGTTGCCGATCAGCCGCTGGTTCGGATCCTTCCGCGGGTCTCGACCCACGCCGTCGTAGTACAGGATTGCGGATTGCGGTGGACTGGCCGGGCGCGCTGGAGTGGGCGCATTCCCAGCCGCGGCCGCGGGGGAGTCCGAGGTGCCGGACGGCTTGCTGTCGGGCCCGGTACCAGACCCAGCACCGGACTCAACAGCGGGCCCAACAGCGGGCTCGCCGCCCGGCGCGTCGGGGACAGCCGGCATGGCAGGGCCGTCGGTCGAGGTCTCAACCGGCATCGCCGCGGGCGGCGGCTGGGCCTTCAGGTCCGGCTCCGTGTCGGCCCGCTTGGCGGGTCGCTCGGCCGGTCGGGAGGGTGGTGGACGCGATGTCGGTCGTGGCTTCGGCACGGGCACCGGTGGCTCGGAGGTTTTGGGGGCGGGCAGAGGCATCAGGGTGGCCTCGATGCGTCCGACCTCGGGCGCCGCCGGTGTGAGGGAGAAAAACGGCAGGCCAAGCACCACGAGATGCAGTGCCAGGGAGAGCAGGATGAAGAGCGCAAGTCGAAGACGCAGGGAAGTCCAAAAGCGCGCGAGCATCTTACTGATGGGAGTTGACGATCCAGGTTGCCTGACAAGTCCGGGCCTGCTTTCTGCCGCGCGGCAAGCCTGTCATACTGGCCCGCAAAATGGCGCCACGCGCTTGCATGATACCGTTGCCCGGCAAGGCGCCCGTGCAGCGCTGCGATCTGCCAGAGGAGATCACATGTCGAAGAAGATCAATATCCCCGGCTGGCCCGAGATCCCCAAGGCAGCCATGGCGGCCTTTGCCAACCCTCTCTCGGGGGGCGCTGCAGCGGCAGCGATGCCGGCGGGCTTTGATTTCATCAAGAACCTGTGGGGCGCGCTGCCCACTGCCGTCCCCGGTTTCGTCGTGCCCACCCTGGATCTGGAGGAACTCGACAAGCGCATCACAGACCTGAAGGCCGTGGAATCCTGGCTGGCCATCAACGCCAATCTGTTGCGCGCCACGATCCAAAGCCTCGAGGTGCAGCGCAACACGATCGCGACGATCCAGTCCTTCGGCGGCAGCCTGACGGGCGCGGCCGATGATTTCATGGCGGGGCGAGCTGGCTCCCAGGCAGCGGAATCCTCAGTGGGCCATGCGAATTGGCCGAATCCGAAGCCCGGCGCCCCCCAGAGCGCCAACGCAAGCGTGCCGCCCGGGGTCGAACCCGCGCAGTCGCGTGCCCCGCGGGCCCGACCCCAGGCGGTGCGCAACCCGCAAAAGCGCGGCGCTGAATCGGCTGGCAAGACCCCCAAATCAGCCGACGGTCCGGGCTTGACGGCCCCATCCTGGCTGGGTTTCCTGCAGGACCAGTTCAACCAGGTGGCGCAGGCGGCGCTGGCCGGCACATCGGCCAGTGCTCCGTCCGCGGCGCCCCCTCCGCCGTCAGGGGGGGTTCCCCGTACGGCAGCGCCGTCCCGTTCGGGTGCGCGCACACCGGTCAGAAAGTCTGCCCAGAAGGCCAAGGCCTAGGGCCGCACTTCGCCCGGCCTATCTGCCCGGCTGACCTTTGGGGCTGTGCATCCGTCACTCTGTCGCAATCGGGGTGTACGGAGCGCCGCGGGCGACTAGAGTGCGGGTGTGCGCAGTTCGCGCAGCCGGTCTTTGCCAATCTTGCAACCTATGAACGCCTTTAAGTCCACGTCTGAGCCCACGTCAGAGCCCACCGCTACGTCGCCCTACACGGCGGCCGCTTCGACCCCAGTACGCCGCCCCAGTACGCCGACCGAACGGCCGCAGGCCTGCAGCGGCGCCGTGATGGTCACCCTATGACCCAACCCCGCCTTTCCAGATTCCCGCAGTGACATGACGCCTCCCGATATCGATCCGCCTCCCGGCGCCCCCCCGCCACCCAACGGTGCTCCGCCACCGGCCGGCGGGTTCACGCCCGGCCGCCGGCCGCAGCCCGCGAGCGATTTCGTCTCGGGTTTGGGCGACTGGCTGCAGCGCGCCCTGCCCCATCTGAAGGAGTGGAATGCCCAGGTGGCCGCCTGGGCCGCCGAGGCTTCCTGGAAGCGCATCTCGCTGCTTGGACTCGTGATCTTCATCGCCTCGGTGACGATTGGCAACATCCTTGGCATCGACGAGCCCACCGAGATCGTCACCGGCCCCGACAAGCCCATCAAGATCGAGGTCAAGGACGATACGGGCGGGTTGACGATTCAGCCTTCCTTTGATGGCAAGCCGAGCAAGCCGATGCATATCGACCTGCCCAAGGCGCCGCCTGTCCCCCCCGCCACGCCGGGAGGACCGGGTCGGGATCCGGTCGACAAGGAAGCCATCCGGCTGCAAAAGGACGGCAAGGAGATCGTCATCGATTCACACGGCGTGCGCATCCTCGACGAGGCGGCCAACAAGGCGCCCGGGGCGGCCGATAAGGGCGCCGCAGCGAGCCACGCAGATGGGGATGAGAACAGTACCGAGAAGGATGCGCAGGCGGCCCGGGAAGACGCCGAGCAGCAGCGCGCTCTAGCCGAGCAGCAGCGCAGCGAACGCAAAGAGGAGTATGTCGACGCGGTCAAGCAGGCGCAAAGCGAGATCCAGGAGGCGATCGACAACGTCGTCGAGGAGCACACCAAGCGCACTGTGGTCCATCGGGAGAGCGTCGCCCTCTGGGACTTCTTCAAGGTCGTGATGACGATTGCGTTCGCCTACCTGATCGCCATCAAGGTGTCGATGAGCAACAAGCGGCGTGCTGAGGCCCTGGTCCGGTCCGCCTCCCAGGTGGCCGAGCACGAGAGCCTGCAGCGCCAGGTGGTGGAGGCCCGGATGCAGATGATGCAAGCCCAGGTCGAGCCCCATTTCCTTTTCAATACGCTGTCTTCGGTCGATTACCTGATCGAGACTGATCCAGCGCGCGCCTCGACCATGCAGAAGAACCTGATCCAGTATCTGCGCGCGGCCTTGCCGCAGATGCGCGAGTCCTCGACCACGCTGGGTCGTGAAGTCGAACTGGTCAGGGCTTATCTGGACATTCTGAAGGTGCGCATGGAAGAACGGCTGCAGGTGTTCATCCTGGTGCCCGAGGGGCTGCGCTCGGCCGAGTTTCCGCCAATGATGCTGCAGTCCCTCGTGGAGAATGCCATCAAGCATGGCCTGGAGCCGAAGGCCGAGGGCGGATCGATCAGGATCCAGGCTGAGGTCGCCGATGGTGATCTCTACGTGACCATCGCCGACACCGGGCTGGGCTTCAACCCGGCGGGTGCGCCGACGTCGGGCGGCGGCCTCGGCCTGGCCAACATTCGCGAGCGGCTCAATTTGCTCTACGGCGGGCGGGCCCGCTTCGTGATCACCGCCAATGAACCCAGCGGCACCAGCGTTGCGGTGATCGTACCGTATCAGCCCGCGGCCAAGCGGGGCTGAGTGCATCGAAGTGAATCGATGGAATTCTAGGTAACCCTTAGTGAAGCTGGCAGGACCAAGGAGATCGGGACATGAAACTGTTCGGCGTGCTGTTCAAGTTGTGGGCGCTGCTTTGCGTGCTGGCGGCGCTCGCGTTGGGCGCCGCCCTCTGGGGCGATGCGGGGGGCATGAGCGTGAGCGTGGGGGACGATCTGCTTGACGGGCATCTGGCCACCGTGCTTGTCACCCTGATCGCTGCCGTGGCCCTGTTTGCGACCGGCGTTGCCATCGGTCTTCTCGTGGCGCTGGTGGGCGTGCTCGTGCCGTGCGGCCTGCTGCTCGCGCTCGCAGCGACCCTGATCGGCATGGGGGCGGCCGGCATCGCCGTGTTCGGGAGTCTCGCGTTGGTGCTCTCGCCGGTGTTGATCGTCGTGGCCGGCTGTGTTTTACTGGTACGCGGCCTGCGCCGCCGCCGCATGCCGCCCCTGGCATCGACGTGAAGCCCACCCGCCCCGCATGTCCGAAACCACCGATCGACCGATTACTGCCATCCTCGCCGACGACGAGCGGCTCATGCGCGAGCAGCTCAAGCTGCGCCTGGCGGAGGTCTGGCCCGAACTGCAGCTCCTGGGCGAGGCAAAGAATGGCACCGAGGCGCTCGCGCTCGTCCAGGAACACAGCCCGGATCTCGCGTTTCTCGACATCCGCATGCCCGGGATGACCGGGATCGAGGTCGCGCGCACCGTCGCCGGGATGTGCCACGTCGTATTCATCACCGCCTATGACCAGTACGCGATCGAGGCGTTTGAGCAGGGAGCGATCGACTATGTGCTAAAGCCCGCCGAGCGCGAGCGCCTCGCGCTCACGGTTGCGCGGCTCAAGGAGCGCCTGGGCGGCGGCACGCCCGACCAGGACGCCCAGGCAGAGGACCTGCCGCGCCTCCTCGCAAGGCTCGCGGCCCGACTTGAGTCCGGCCCGAACGGCGCGGCGGGCGGCGCCGCCGCGCGCGACTACCTGCAGTGGATTCAGGCATCGATGGGCCAGAGCCTGCGTCTCATCCCGGTCCAGGAGATCCTCTTCTTCCAGTCCGACGAGAAATACACGCGCGTTCAGACTCTGCAGTTCGAGGCGCTCATCAAAAAGCCGATCAAGGAGCTCATCGAGGAACTCGATCCGGGTCAGTTCTGGCAGATCCATCGCTCCACGCTCGTCAATACCACGGCGATCGCCGGGGTGACACGCGACTTTCGTGGACGGCAGATCGTGGCCTTGAAGGGACATCCTGAGAAGCTCGAGGTCAGTCGCAGCTTCACTCACCTGTTCAAACAGATGTAGTACAGCACCCGCAGCACGCTACGATGCGGCCCGATCGCCCCGCGCCGCGGCGCGCGAGCGCCACTCCGCGACGGCAAGGTGCAGGTCGGCAAGTCCCGACAGGGTGCGAACGTTAAGCGGTGGCCGGCGTTTGAGAAGCGGGTGTGTGCCGCCCGCCCAGATCTCGACCGAGGGTCCGAGACGATGCGTCAGTTCGATGAGACCTTCGATAAGCTGGTGACCGTTGACGACCGGCGAGAATGACAGGGCCACGATGTCAACCCTTTGGGCCTGTGCTGCGCGGGCGATATCCCAGATCGGCGTCTGCACCCCGAGCGAGACGCACTTGCAGCCGTCCAGGGAGAAAAGCGCCTCGGCCATGAGCAGACCCAGGCCGTGGGGCTCTTGTGGAAAAGTGGTGAGGAGGATGTCCGGGCGGCCGCCAGGTTCGGGAATCTGGTTGATCGCGTTGCGCAGGAGCACCTGGACGAGTTCGGTGAAGAGGTGCTCCTCGAAGATCTCGATCGAGCCGCGCGCCCAGCATTCCCCGACCAGAACCGTGAGCGGTGCGATCGACTCCGCGACGAAACGGGCGAGACCCACGCGCACCAGCTCCTGGGACAGCGAGCGCCTGAGCTCATCGACACGATGCGTCTTAAGGAGGTTCAGGTAGCCATCGAGGTCGGCGCACGGGGGCGAGGCGGCCGGAGGCGCCAAGGCCTGCGCCAGCTCCTGCAGTTCGGCGCTCGAGCGGTGCACGATCTTGCCGGGCCGGTGACCGCCGTCCATGAGGCGCTTGACGAGGCGCAGCTTGTCGACCTCGTCGGTGCCGTAGCAGCGCTCGCCAAAGGCGTCGCGCCTGGGCATGGGAAAGCCATAGCGCCGCTCCCAGACCCGCAGGGTGTCCTTCGACAGGCCGGTGTCGCGCTCGACAGCCGCGATGCTCAGGGTAACATCAGGTTGTGCAATGAACTCATTCATGCCAGTTTATGCATAGGGGAGCGGGGCATCGTATGCTCTGCCTCCTCCTGGAACAGCAATAAATCCCAAGCCGAAAAGATTGTCCAAGACAATTCGTTGACTTCTCGCGGCCGTGTCCTTAGTATAAGCCGCTGAAGTAGGTCTTGCCTAGGACAAGTGCCCCCGCGGGGCAGTTTCTCCGCTTCCCACAATGTCCGCCTACTCGAAGGAGTGCAACATGAAAGCACGCTCGGTTTTCTCGATGATTGCGCTACTGACCTGCACCCTGTGCGGGCTCGTTTCTCCCGCTGCCCAGGCCCAGAGCAGTGCTCCCGCCGCGACTGCGGCCCCTGCCCCCGGGTCCTGCCCCAGCCTCCTTAACCGCACGTTCAAGAAGCTCCAGGACGAATCGGAGCAATCGCTGTGCCAGTACGCGGGCAAGGTGGTGGTGGTTGTCAACACGGCAAGCTACTGCGGTTTCACCGATCAGTATAAGGGGCTCGAGGAACTCTATGCCAAGTACGAGGACAAGGGTCTGGTCGTGCTCGGCTTTCCTTCGAACGACTTCGCGCAGGAGCCTGACGAAAACAAGAAGATCGCGGACTTCTGCTACAACACGTACGGCGTGAAATTTCCGATGTTCTCAAAGACTTCAGTGGTTGGCGCCAGCGCCAATCCGCTCTATCTCGCGCTCGCGCAGGCCACTGGCAAGAAGCCGGGATGGAATTTCTTCAAGTATGTCCTGGATCGCAACGGCAACGTGGTGGCAAGTTTCGCGAGCCCCGTCGGACCGACCGATCGCAAGTTTGTCGGGGAGATCGAGAAGCTTCTCGCTGCATCCTGACCGAGTAGCCGGCGGCTTGGCCGCCCGGCGTTAGGCCACCGCGGCTTTCAGGATGACCTCGAGTCGCCACTGATGGCGCGGCTGGTGCCGATTGTCTGCCCCGTTTGTGGGCCCCATAAAGGAATTACATGAATGCCCCGGAGAGACTGCCTCTGCCTGATATACAGTCCGTAGCGGATGCCCGTAACATCGCCATTGAACGCGTGGGGGTCAAGTCGGTCGTCTATCCCATCCAGGTCGCGGGACCTGAGGGAGCCCAGCACACCATCGCCCACGTCGATCTCTATGTCGGTCTCGACGCGGCAGTCAAGGGCACCCACATGTCGCGTTTTCTCGAGGTGCTGGAGGCCGGCGTGCCGGAGCTGAGCTACCAATCCGTGCACGCGCTCATGCAGACGATGGTGGAGCGCCTGGGCGCGCGCCGCGGCTACATGCAGTTCCGGTTCCCCTATTTTGTCCGCAAGACGGCACCCGTCTCGAAGGTGCAGAGCCTCATGGACTATCACGTGACGCTGACCGCCGAGCAGATCGACTCGCGCTTTTTCTTCACGCAGGAGGTGCTCGTGCCCGTCACGAGTCTGTGCCCCTGCTCGAAGAACATCTCCCAGTATGGAGCCCACAACCAGCGCTCGCACCTGACTCTCGCCGCCGAGATTGCCGCCGACATGCCGATCGAGGTGCTGGTGGGTATCGCTGAAAGCGTGGCCTCGTGCGAGCTGTGGGGGCTTCTGAAGCGGCCCGACGAGAAGTACGTGACCGAGCGGGCCTACGAGAACCCCAAGTTCGTCGAGGACCTGGTGCGGGACCTGGCGCTCGCCCTCGACCAGGACGCCCGGATCCTCTCGTACTCGGTCGCCTCGGAAAACTTCGAGTCGATCCACAACCACTCGGCCTACGCCCGCATCGAGCGCGACAAGCGCCTCGCGGCCTAACCGATACGGGCTATGGGCGCAATGGCTTGGCCGAATCCAAAGCTTCGGGACCTACGTAAATACAACGAGCGCGCTTGACGCTCGCACGCAACCCGGCGAAAACTTCGGGTTGCAGCACGGTTGTACTGCGAGACGACCCGCGTCAGCGGGTTCCCCCGGGGTGCCCCTCCCCCCCCAATTTGTACCCCGGGTCGTTTCGCAGTCGTTTTACATGGAGGCGGCGGGCATCTTTTGGTGCCCGGCCGAACCGGTCATTATCAGCCCGAAGCGGGGGGGGCGGGCTGAACGACCGCGTGGGGGATTTCAGTGAAAATTGCGGTTATCGGCGCGGGTATCTCCGGGCTCGCCTGCGCGTGGCGCCTGTCGGGCATGCATGAGGTGACGCTCTATGAGTCGGAGCGTTATCTGGGGGGCCACACGCACACGGTCGATGCCACCGTCGATGGTCTGACCTATCCGGTCGACACCGGGTTTCTGGTCTACAACCACCGCACCTATCCCACGCTTGTTCGGCTCTTCGAGCAACTGGGCATCGTCACCAGTGCCTCGGAGATGTCGTTCTCGGTCGGCTTGATCGAGAATGGCGTGCGCGGGCTCGAGTGGGCCGGTACTGACCTGAACAGCGTCTTTGCCCAACGCCGCAATCTCGTAAACCCCCGGTTTCTCGTGATGCTGCGTGACATCCTGCGTTTTAATGCGCGCGCCACGGCGCTCGCGCAAGAGCCCGATGCCACTGCGCTGCACATGACGCTCGGTCAGTTCCTCGACGACGAGCGCTTCGGGCAGGCCTTTCGGGACTGGTACCTCTTGCCGATGGCCGCTGCGATCTGGTCCTGCTCCACCGCCCAGATGGCCGAATATCCGCTCGCCACCTTCGTTAGGTTCTGCCATAACCATGGCCTGCTCCAGGTCACCGATCGGCCCCAGTGGTACACGGTACGCGGTGGTGCACGGGAATATGTGAAGGTGCTCGCGAAGGCCATCCCCGAGGTGCGCATCAACGATAAGGCTCTGGGCATCGTCCGCGGCGCTGATCCGGCGGGCCGCGTCACGGTGCGGGGCAGCCATGACAGCGTGGACTACGACCAGGTGGTTCTCGCCTGCCACACCGACCAGGCCCAGGCGCTCCTTCTCGATGCCTCCGACGAGGAGCGCAGCGTGCTGGGTGCGATCCGCTACCAGCAGAATCACGCCGTCTTGCACACCGATGCCGCGGTGCTTCCCACCCGGCGCCGCGCGTGGGCGGCGTGGAACTACCAACGCACGATCGCCTCCGATGCATCCACGACATCCACGACATCCTCGGTGTGCGTCCACTATCTATTGAACCGTCTGCAGCCGCTACCCTTCCAGCGGCCCGTGATCGTGTCGCTCAATGCGGCCAGTCCGCCTGCCCCCGAGACCATCCTTGGCGAGTACGATTACAGTCACCCCGTCTTCGATCTCGGGGCCATCAAGGCCCAGGCGCGGCTCCCGCACATCCAGGGCGCTCGCAACACCTGGTTTGCAGGCGCATGGACCGGGTATGGCTTCCACGAGGATGGTCTGAAGTCCGGCCTGGCCGCAGCCGAGGGCATCCTCGCGCAGGTTCCGGCGGCGGCAGCGCTTGCCGCCTGAGTCGATGGATACCTTGACGCAGAGTCGGTCTGGAGCAACGCTTGGCGCCCCGGGGGCGCGCGGGGGGGCCACGATCGCCTTTGGCTGCGTGCGCCACCAGCGCCTGCGACCCTGCGGCAATGCGTTCGAGTACGGCAGCTACTTTCTGCGCCTGCCGGTGCGCGAGCTGCCCGAGGCGCTCGCGGGAACCCGCCTTATCGGCTACAACCGCTGGAACCTGTTTGCTTTCCATGACAGGGACCACGGTGGCCGCGATGGCGGCGATCTCGCAGAATGGATCGATGCCCTGTTGCGCGCCAACGGCGTGGACGACGCCACCGGCCCGGTCTGGCTGCATGCCTTTCCGCGCGTCCTGGGTTATGTCTTCAATCCGGTCAGCTTCTGGTTCTGCCACCGGGAGGACGGCACGCTGCGCGCGATCCTGTGCGAGGTGAACAACACCTTTGGGGAGAGCCACTGCTATCTGCTCGACCATGCGGATGGGCGGGCCTTGCGCTTTGGCGAGGAACTCGAGGCGCGCAAGGTCTTCCACGTCTCGCCCTTTTGCCGGATCGAGGGCCGCTACCGCTTCCGCTTCATGGTCACCGCCCAGCGTTCGGTGATGCGTATCGACTACGACGACCTGCATGGACCGCTGCTCAAGACCAGTCTGAGCGGCACGCACGTGCCCCTGTCCGATGCCCGTCTTCTCTGGGCCTTCCTCCGGTTTCCACTGTTCACCCTCGGCGTGATCGCCCGCATCCACTGGCAGGCCGCAAGACTGTGGATCAAGCGCGTCCCGTTCATCCCCAAACCCGATTCTCCCGCAGCAGAGGCTAACCGATGACAACGCAGCATCTCCTTCCCGAATCAGATCTTGCGCACGTCGCGGCACCGACCGAAGGTGCCCCGCCTTCGGCCCGTCTTGTGCTCAAGCTCATGGAGAAAATGTCGGAGGGATCGCTCACGGTGACCCTGCCAGGAGGCAGCACGATGCGCTTTGGCCGGGGCGAGCCGCACGCCGACATTGTCCTTGCGAACTGGAACGTGTGCGATGCGGCGCTCAAGAACGGCGACATCGGATTTGGCGAGACTTACATCGCAGGTGACTGGAGCACCTCGAACCTGTCCGCGCTCATGCATGTGATGGTCGCCAACCGCAACGCCATCGAGGCCGTCATCTACGGCAAGTGGTGGGGCAAGGTCTTCTACCGCCTGCGCCATCTGCTGCATCGCAACACCCGGGTGGGCAGCCGCAAGAACATCCACGCGCACTACGACATCGGCAACGGCTTCTACGAGCTCTGGCTCGATCCGAGCATGACGTACTCGAGCGCGCTCTTTGCCCACGCGCCGGCGTCCGGTGACGACCTGGAGAACCTGCCCGCGGCGCAGCTTGCGAAATACCGGCGCATCCTCGAGAGGCTCGCCCCCAAGCCGGGCCAGCATCTGCTCGAGATCGGCTGCGGCTGGGGTGGTTTCGCCGAGGTTGCCGCGCGCGAGGGCCTGCACGTCACGGGACTTACGCTGTCCACCGAACAGCTGGCCTATGCCCGCGAGCGGCTCGAGGCACTGGGACTGGGCGGGCGCGCCGAGTTCAGGCTGCAGGACTATCGCGACACCAAGGAGCAGTTCGACTGCATCGCCTCGATCGAGATGTTCGAGGCGGTCGGGGAACAATACTGGCCGAGCTACTTCGAGTGCCTGAAAAAAAACCTGAAGCCCTCGGGCCGTGCCGTGATCCAGACGATCACCATCGCCGATGACCTGTTTCCGACCTACCGCAAGAGCAGCGACTTCATACAGCAGTACATCTTCCCGGGGGGCATGCTGCCGACACCCACCATTTTCCGCAAGCACGCTGAGCGCGCCGGGCTCGTGGTCACCGAGGCTTTTGAGTTCGGACAGGACTATGCGCGTACACTACAGGCCTGGTTGCGCAATTTCTATATTCATGAGCGGGAAATTCGTGCCCAGGCGTTCGACACGCCGTTCGTGCGCACCTGGGCGTTCTATCTGGCCTACTGCGAGGCAGCATTCCGGCATGCCAACACCAACGTGATCCAGTTCACTCTCGAGCATGCGAGTTGATCAGAGCCTGCGCCGCGATGGGTCTGCCTTTCGTTATGCTTGTGCTCTGGCCTTTGCATTGGTTTGCGAGGTGTGCCTTGCCCTCTTTGCTCCGCTTGCCGGCGCCCAGGGGGCGCTAGCCGCAGCCTCGGTCCCTGCGCCCGTGGCTCAGGCGATCCCCGAGGCCAGGCTCGCCGGCCAGGGGGTGCTGCGCTTTTGGGGGTTCCATGTCTACGATGCCCAATTCTTTGTCGGGGATGCAGGCTACCTCCCGGAGCGGCCGGGCGCGGCGCCCTTCGCGCTCGACGTCAAGTATGCCCGCCATTTCGAGGGCAAGGCCATCGCGAAGACCTCGCTCGACGAGTTCGAACGGCTAGGGGCGGGTTCCCCGGCCCAGCGCGAGCAGTGGTACGAGGAGCTCCTGAAGGTGATTCCCGATGTCGTCGATGGTCAGCACTTGACGGGTCTGTTCCTGCCCGGCCAGGGGCTGAAGCTCTATTCAGATGGAGCGCTGCTCGGATTTCTCCAGGATCCCGAACTTGCCCAGGCCTTCTTTCGGATCTGGCTTGATCCGCGTACCAAGGCGCCTGAGCTGCGCGAGAAACTGCTGGCCGATGCGGCGCCGCGCCGATGACGCGCCGTTGAGGCGCCGGCCCCGGGCGAGCCCGGGTGGCTGACGCGTTGGCACCGGTTCCTGGCGGCTCTGCGGGGGACAAACCCGAACTGGATGCGGGGCAGCTGTTCAGCTACGGCTTGTTCGGCCTGCCGCTCTCCCTGGTCGCCCTGCCGATCTATGTGTTCGTTCCGAAGTTCTACAGCGACAGCTTCGGACTGTCGCTGGAGATCATCGGCATCATCCTGCTCGCCGTACGGCTGCTCGATGCCGTCTCCGACCCGCTCTTTGGCTGGTGGGTGGATCACGGTCGCCGCAGCGAGGGTGCCCGGTGGCTTCGGGGTTACCGGCGCTTCGTCGTCTTTTCCCTGCCGCTTCTCGCTGTGGGCTACGTCGCCCTCTTTCAGCCGCCCATGGGCCGGGGTGCTGCCTCCATCTGGGCCTCGGTCTGGCTGGCCGCGGCCCTCATCGTCGTCTACGCCGGCTTCTCACTGGCCAACATCGCGTACTACAGTTGGGGAGCGGATCTCTCCGACGTGGCCAACGAGCGGACCCGGATCACCAGCGTGCGCGAGGGCTGTGGATTGCTTGGCGTGCTGGTCGCCGCGGCCGTCCCGCAGGTTCTCGGCATGGATGCGCTGTCAGGCCTGTTCGTCTTCACCCTCTTGGCCACGGGCCTGTTGCTGCTGTTTCGGGCGCCGCATCCGCCTTTGGGCAGGAAACTCGTGTTCGCCGAGGGGATTGGCCTCTTCTCGACGTTTCGCGTGCCGCTGGCGAACCGGCGTTTCGTCTCCCTGCTCGTCATTTTTCTTGCCAACGGCATCGCCAGCGCAATTCCGGCGACCCTGGTCCTTTTCTACATCCGGGACGTGCTGGAACTCGAAAATCGAGATGCGCTGCTGTTGGGCGTCTACTTTCTGGCCGCCGCCTGTTCGATGCCCCTGTGGGTCCTCGCGGCCGGGCGTTTTGGGCTCGCGCGCGCCTGGCTCTTCGGGATGATCTTCAGCGTGGTGGTTTTCGTCTGGGTGTACTTCCTCGTCGCCGGCGATCTCATCCCTTTTGCGGCCATCTGCGTCGTCTCGGGCATGGCCATCGGGGGCGATCTCGCCCTGCCGCCGGCGATCCTGGCGGGCGTCATCGCCGAGGCCGGGCATCGTGGAGTGCGGGAAGGCGCCTATTTCGGCCTGTGGAGTCTCGCGACCAAACTGAACCTGGCGCTGGCGGCCGGAATCAGCCTGCCGCTCCTGGGCGCGCTCGGTTATGACCCGTCCCATCTGACGGCCAAGGGCACCAATGCGCTGTCGTTCGGCTATGCACTGGTGCCCTGCGCGCTGAAGCTCGGCGCTGCCTTGCTGCTGTGGCGCTCGCCGTTCATCAGGCAGGTGGCCTAGGGTCAGGCGAATCCGCTGACACGTGCGTTACGTATTCAAGGGGGATGATGTCAGCCGCCAGACCGAGACGGCCGACCCGGCTGACCCGGCCGTAGATGGGCCGCAGACGGGCCGCAAAGGCGGGTACGGGGCCGGCAGCCGTCAACGTACCGCTTCGAGCAATCGTTCGGCAAGAGCGTGCCTGTCCCCTCTGGTCGAGGGCTTTTCTGCTAAAATCAAACACTTGCCCGGAAGTCTCCCCTATGCTTTATCCCGAATTGTTCAAGTCGCTCGAGGCGGTGCGTTGGGAGATGTCCAAAGACATTCCCTGGGATTCGTTCGAGCCCCAGAAACTCACCGACGAACAGGCCCAGACGATCAAGATGAACGCGATCACTGAGTGGTCTGCGTTGCCGGCTACCGAGATGTTCCTGCGCGATAACCGCGACGATTCGGATTTCTCGGCCTTCATGTCGGTATGGTTCTACGAAGAGCAGAAGCATTCGCTGGTCCTGATGGAGTACCTAAGGCGCTTTCGCCCGGAACTCGTGCCGACCGAGGCGGAACTGCACGCCGTGCGTTTTCCGTTCGATCCCGCACCCGCCCTCGAGACGCTGATGCTCCATTTCTGCGGGGAGATCCGCCTGAATCACTGGTACCGCAGGGCTTCTGAATGGCATACGGAGCCGGTCATCAAGCATATCTACAAGCTGATCTCCCAGGACGAAGCCCGACACGGTGGCGCCTATCTGCGCTACATGAAAAAGTCACTTGCTGAACTCGGCGATTCAGCGCGGGCGGCGTTCGCCAAGATCGGTGTTCTGATGGCCTCCGCGCGCCGCACCGAAAAGCCCCTGCATCCGACCAACCTGCACGTCAACGAGGCCCTGTTTCCAAACGATACGGTTCAATCGCGCCTGCCGGATCCCAACTGGCTCGAGCGCTGGCTTGATACCCAGATCAAATTCGACACCGAATGGGAGTCGAAGGTCGTCGAGCGGATCCTGCACAATCTGTCACTGCTCTTTGAGCGGACCTTCTCTTCGGCCCAGGATCTGAACCGCTACCGGAAGGAAATCACGCAGCGGATCGCACAAGGCGCGGCGGCAGCCTTGCCGGTCAAAGGTCCTGCCTCGGCCCTGGGCGAGACGGTCTGAGCGCCTGCCTGTTGCAGCGCCCGCACCGCGTGCCCTGATACCTGCTGGTCCTGCCGCATCTGTCCGCGCCCGGCCGATGGCACCCTTCGAAGACAAAGTGGTCAGCCCGATGGAGGCCCACCGGTTAAGCGCAGGCCTGGGCAGACCGGTGGTGTTCACCAACGGCGTCTTCGACGTCCTCCACCGCGGGCATGTGACCTACCTCGCGCAGGCGCGTGCCCTGGGCGCAGCGCTCATAGTCGGCGTGAACAGCGACGCGTCGGTGCGGCGCCTGGGTAAGGGTAACGACCGACCGATCAACACCCAGGAAGACCGGGCGGCACTGCTCGCAGCGCTCGCCGCGGTCGACCTCGTGACCCTGTTCGACGAGGACACGCCCTACGAGCTCATCGAACTGCTGCGGCCGGACATCCTCGTCAAGGGCGGCGACTATGACATGGAGCGTCTGCGCGAAGCGCATCTGGTACGCTCCTGGGGTGGGAGTGCGCTCGCCATCCCCTTCGTGTTCGAACGCTCCACCTCGGCAACCCTGGAACGCATCCGTAGTCTTGCCCGCGATGACGACGGCACCTCTTGTTGAGACCACGCGCGGCCTGTCGGCTGAAAGCGCAACGAGGGAGTGCGTTCACCATGGCGCCATTGCCGTGGTCGACGTCGCCGGGCGCCTGCTCTATGGCGTGGGTGACCCCCAGACCCTGTGTTTCACCCGCTCGACCTTAAAGCCCATCCAGGCGCTGCCCTTTATTGAAGACGGGGGTCTGCGTCAGTTCGGCTTCGGATCGCGCGAGCTCGCGCTTCTCTGCGCAAGCCATTCCGGAGCCGACATGCATCTCGAGGGGGTTCGAAAGATCCTCGCGGCGTGCGGCTGCGGCGAGGACGACCTTTCCTGCGGGGTGCATGCACCGCTTCATTTCGCGGCCGTCGGCGCAGACCCCCCTGCCGGGGCGCGCTGGACGCAATTGCATAACAACTGCTCCGGCAAGCACAGCGGCTTTCTCGCCTGGTGCCGCCTGCACGGACATCCGACCCGGGGGTACCTGGATTGGGACCACCCCCTGCAGACGCGGATTCGCGGCCAGGTCGCACGGGTTCTGGGTGCCCCGCTCGAGAGCCTTGTTGCTGGCATCGACGGCTGTTCCGCGCCGAATTACGCCATGCCGCTCGCAGGCATCGCGCACCTGTACGCGCGCCTTGCCCAGGGCAGCGCCGACCCTGAATTTGGCGAAGCGTTCGGGGCCATTTTCACGGCCATGACCGGGCATCCCGAGCTGGTCTCGGGCGAAGCGCGCGGCGATCTGGCCTACATGCGCACCGCCCCCGGGGACTGGATCTCGAAGGCGGGTGCGGATGGTGTGCAGGTGCTGGGCAGCCGCAGCGCTGGTCTGGGTCTGGCCGTCAAAGTCGCCGACGGGTCGGCGCGGGCCCTGCAGGTGGCGGTGGTCGAAGCGCTGGGCCAGCTGGGACTCTTGCAGGGTCGCTCGGGCGAGCTCCTCGCGGCCTGGAAGAATCCCGCAATCCGGAATCATCGCGGCCTGCAAACCGGCGCAGTTCGGCCTATATTCAACTTGCGGCGTTAAGGTCCGAGCAGAGGAGACCCTGCTGACATCAGGGGATAGCAGGTACCCTGAAATTGCTCTCTGTCACCAACCTTCACCGGGCAGGCAACTTTACCGCTAATCCTTGTCCAATCTTTCGCGGGCCGTTTTCTACCTATACTTCGCCCCCGGACCGGTGTGTCAGGGAGCAGTAGCCTCCGAGGAGCAGCGATGGTCGATGCAGTCGATCTATACAATGCATGCCTGTTTATCCAGGACAATCTTGACGCGGACTTGTCGCTGATGTTTCTGGCGCAGACGGTCGGGCTGTCCCGGTTCCGGTTTCATCGCGTGTTCAAGGCCTGGCGCGGCGAGACCTTGCACGACTTCGTCACCCGGCTGCGTATGGAGCGCGCGGCGTTCGAACTCAGCTACCCGGTGCCCAGTTCGAACCGGCGCAGTGTCAAGGCGATCGCCTTCGCGTCGGGTTACAAGAGTCTCTCGTCGTTCTCACACGCATTCTCCTCGTACGCGAGCGTCTCCCCGCGTCAGTTCCGCTATCGCATGCTGCACGATCGCGCCGCGCAAAACCGCACGGGCCATCTGGCCGCGCTCGCGGGCGCCCGCAATGCCTACCGGATGACCAGCAATCCCTTCGCCCCGTTCTCGGTGACGATTCGCGACGAGCCCGAACGCGCACTGGCGATCGTCGACAGTGCGGCACCAGGCTACCGGCGCGCGACGTTCCTCTCCGCCTCAAAGACCGCACTGTTCGGCGTCGAGTCGATGCCGGGACTGTTCGCGCGCACGCAACGGCGTCGCGGCCTGTCGGGTCGGGCGGCGCCCATGGCCTGTGTTGCCGTCGATGCCGAGGTTTGGGAGCAGACGGTACGCGCGGGAGGCCTCGAACGCAAGGCGGCACGGCGTGCGAACGTCCAGCTCAAGGGCGGGCGCTACGCGGTTTTCGATGGCGTTGGCAGCATTGCGCAGCTCTACCGGTTGTGGCGGCGCCACTTTGACGGCTGGCTTCAGGCCAGTGGCGAATGCCCGCGGCCCGATCAGGTCTTCGTACGTTTTCCAGACGGTAACCTACCCGCTGTTGGTCAGGCGGTCCACCTCACTCTTTACATTCCACTCGAGCCGCAGAGCGAGCGCCAGAGCACCACGCGCAGCGCTAGCCCCGCCGGACTTGTGGTCGCATAGGCCCATCATGCCCCATCGCATCCGTAGCCTCGCCACACCCCTCGTCCCCCGCGCCCCCGGGGTTTTTGGATCGATACCCATGGCCGTCCCGGACGGCGAGGCCACGGGCCGCGCCAAGGGAAACGGTGCAGAGGTCGCAAAGCTGCCCGTTCAGCCCAAACTGCTGAATCTGTCCGTGTACATCAACGAACACCTGCGCGAAGAGCTGACCCTCGAGGTTCTGGCCGCGCGCATGAGCCTGTCGCCCTTTCACTTCCACCGTAAGTTTCGCGCCTATTTCGGGGAGAGCCTGCACCAGCACATCAAGCGGCTGCGTCTTGAGCGCAGCGCCTATGCGTTGCTGTATCAGCTCACCCCGGTGAGCGCGGTTGCGCGCGCCTCAGGCTACAAGACCCTGTCGGCCTTCTCGCACGCGTTCTCGGCCCACTTTGGCGTCGCCCCCACGCGGTTTCGCGAAGTGATGCTGATGGGCAAGCTGGCCGGCCTTGAAGGCGGTCTGCGCGAGCGACTCGGCTCCGATTGGATCGACCGGCTGGGGCCCGTCAGCCTTGGCACCGAGCCTGAGCGCCCCATCGGCTTTCTGCGCGCAGATGTGAAGGCCAATGGCGATCTCGCGGCCAGCTGTGCCGTGCTCGAGCGGCTGCATGGCCAGGCGCCTGGCGACCGCGAAACCGTGATCGCGACCGTTGATCTCTTCGGTCTCCTTGCCGAGGGGGCGTTCCGCCTTGAGATCGGCTTTGACACCGCCGAACTGGAGCCCGCCCTGATCTCCCAGCTGGGCTCAGCGAGGCTCGCGGGCGGGCGCTTTGCGACCTTCGAGTTTTCGGGTCCGGCCAAGCGCTTGGCCGATGCCGTGCGCGCCATCCACCACTTCTGGATGCCGCGTGCGAAGGAGCGCTCGCGCCAGGCGGTGCACTACGTCACCTCGACCGACGTCAGGGATGCGGGCGATGCGCACTGGCTCATTCACGTCCCGCTCGAGGACCCGGTGCTCGCTGCGGTCCCCGCACAGTCGTGAACTTCAGTTCCTGCAAACGAGGCCTTGAGTTCGACGATCTTCGCGTCGGTCTCCTGGTCGATGTTGCGGAACTGGAAATACACCTTGGCGACCGTGGTTGAACGCTCACCCGTCTTGGCATTGCGTACTCCGAGCTGACTGAGACTGGTCAGCTGGGCCTTGGCCGCCTCCTCGGTACGGAACACGCCCAGGGAAATGGCGAGCTTGAAAGGCCCGTTCTCCTGGATGATGAAGAAGTCGTTCACACCGATGCGATGCAACTCAGCCGAGGCCCGGTCGGCGTCGGCCTTGGTCTTGAACGGGGGCAGATACACGATGTAGCTTGCGGCCTCGTCGGTCTTGCGCTGCGCGTAGCGGCCAGCGAGCCCCACTCCCGCAATGAGCGTCTCGGCGCGGCGCGCATCGTCAACGGAGAAGCTGCCCAGTTCCACACAGGCGTAGGTTTTGGTCGCCGGAGGAGGGGCTGGCGTCACCGCCGCAACCGGAGCCTTGACGTCCGCATCGGCGGGCAGCAGGTTCAGTTTCTCAGGACTGATCTGGTCGGCGCTGCGCGCAGGCTCGCGACCATCCGGCAGCACGTGACCGAAGAATCCCGCCTGGACGGCGAAGAAGGCCAGGTTGGCGATCAGCAACAGTGAAAAAAGAGTTTTCAAGTTTCGACTCGGGAAGAGTGTCCTTCGCGCGCGACCACCAGCAGACCCCGCAGCACCAGATTATCGGCGATCACCGCGGAAAACGGCAGCAGGGGTAGTACCAGCGCCGCATCGCCCCCTGTCAGAAGGCAGACGGCCTCGCCGGCCACGCCACCACCGGGGCCGCTGTCCCCGGCCATAAGACCTGTGTCCCGCAGAACCCGCTCGATGGCCCCGGCCTGGGCATGCAGAATGCCGCTGTCGATGGCGTCGTCGGTTCCTTGCGCCAGCGCGCGATAGCGGCCCTGCGCGAGGGGCAGCCCCGCCGTGTTGTGGGCGAGCGCGTGGCGCATGAGGGCGATGCCTGGCAGGATCACCCCTCCGGCGAAGTGGCCGTCGTCCCGGAGCACGTCGATGGTGGTCGCGGTACCGAGACTGGTGAGAAGGACATTGCGTCCCGGATAGAGGGCGCGCGCGCCGATCAGCGCGGCCCAGCGGTCGGCGCCCAACCGGGCCGGTTCCGGATAGCAGTTAATGACACCGGCCTCTTGCTGCTTCGGTACGAGTACGAACACCTGCGCCGAAGGATGCTCGTCTTCCAGCACCGCGCGGAGCGCCGCGAGCTCCTCGGGTTTGGCGACATTGGCGATCCACACCGACGCGGGCTTTTGGTCGCGCCAGTCCCTGGCGAGCGCGGCGTGCTCGCCAAGCGGCGCGGCGCCCCCGGGATCGCCCTTCGCAAATCCGGCCGCGACATCGACAGCACGCCATTTGGTGCGCGTGTTGCCAATGTCCACAAGCAAGGTCTGCATCGGTGTCTCGCCGTCCTAGGCGCGGCTGCCGGGACGCAGCGAGACATCGCCCGCCACCAGCGCCTGCGCCCCACTTGCGGTCTCAAGACAGAGCCGCCCTTGCTCATCGACACCGCGGGCGATGCCGTACTGCACGACCCGGCCGCGCTCGAGCATCTCGACCGGGAGGTCGCGGTACGCATGGTGGTCGTTCCAGTCCGCGATGTACGGACCAAAGCCGTGCTTTGTGAATTGCTCGATCCGCATGCTGAGCGTATCGGCGAGCGCCGCGACGAGGCGATTGCGGTCGACGGGCGCATCGGCGCCGGCCGAGGTCAGATCCGTGGCGGGGAGGGTCCCCTGCGCCGGCTGGCTCAAGGCCGCCAGGCGTGCCGGGTCGGGGGCGACGTTAAGACCCACGCCAATCACGACCCAACTCTGGGTCCGCCCGAGCGGATGCGCCTCGATCAGTATGCCCCCCAGCTTCTGACCGCCCCACAGCAGGTCGTTGGGCCACTTCAAATCGAGGGTCACGCCGCTGCGCTCTACGGCATCGCGCACCGCGAGACCGCACATGAGGCTAAGACCCGCAAGTCCGCCCAGACCGAGGGGCAAGGCGCGCCCGAATGAAACCGCAAGCGAGGAGCCGGCCTGAGCCGACCAGGCCCGCCCCTGCCGTCCCCGCCCGGCGGTCTGGAGCTCAGCCGAGAGGATCACGAGTTCCGCAGGCACCGCCAGGGCGGGTGCGCTGCGGGCGCGGCGCAGCAATTCGGCATTGGTCGAATCGATGATCGCCTCGACTTCGACCCGTGTGGCGATCCCGAGGCCCTCGAGACGCTGCTCGATGCTGCCGGCATCCAAAGGTATGAACGGGCGCTCGAGGGACACACGCAGAAGGGCGTCGCGGCGCAGGGGTAGTCCGGCCGCCTCGAGCCGTGCGAGGGCCCGCTCGAGTTCCTGGGGCGTGCCGCCGGCGTGCGCGCAAATCGCGCTGGGTGAGCGTGCGACCCCGTCGGCCAGGACGGCGAGGACGGCAAGGGACAGGCTTGCTGCAGCATTCATGGCACGATTTTGCCACTGTGGGGGCGTCGGCGGGCAAAGCCGCCCCGCGCGCGTGCACGGGCCGGGCCAGAAAGCGTCTTATCATGAATCCCATGCCCGACCTCTTTTTCCGGCCCGAAGCGCCGGCGGACCGTGAAGCCTAAGCCCGCCGCCAGCCCCGTCCCGCGCGCCTGGCAGCGCCGCTCGTCCCCCCTCGCGCGCGTGGCGTGCCTCGCTTATGTGGGCCTCGTCATCGATGCGAGTCTCTACCCTTTCTCAGGATGGCGCGAACGCGGCATCGGCCCCTTCGACTATCTCTGGTCGCCCTGGCCGTCGCGGGCGCTCGAGTTCGACATGGCGGTCAACGTCCTGGGCTACCTCCCCCTGGGCGCGCTGGCCGTGCTGGCGCTCTACCCCCGTGTGCGTGGTACCGCCGCCGCCGCGCTGGCCCTCGTCGGCTGTGCGAGCCTGTCGGCCGTCCTCGAAGCCTTGCAGACCTACCTGCCTACGCGTGTCGCATCCAAGGTCGATCTGACCACCAACGTTGCCGGGGCATTGGCCGGGGCGCTCGCGGGGGGCTTGCTGGCCCGGCCGATCCTCGACCGGGGCCGTCTGCGCGAGTTGCGGCTGCAGTGGTTTGACCGTGACGCCAGCTGGGGCCTAGTCATCGTCGCCCTCTGGTTCGGCGCCATCCTTTACCCCCAGCCCTTTGCCTTTGCCTGCGGCGCCGTGGCCAAGACCGTGGGCATCGCTATCAGAGAGCCGGCCTGGCTGGGTTTCCTGCTCGAACCCAGTGCCCGCGGCTTTGCGATCGAGGAGGCGCTCGTCTCAGGATGTTTCCTCGCGGGGGCGGGGATGCTGTTCTTGAGCCTGTCACGGCGCTTTGCCCCGCGCATCCCTCTCATCTTCGGATTTGTTGCCGCCTCGGGCCTTGCCAAGACGCTTAGCACCGGCTGGACCTATTCGCCCGGCGCGCCCTTCGCGTGGGTGACGCGCGGGGCATTTGAGAGCGCAATCGCCGCGGCCCTCATCCTGCTCCTGGGCATGCATCTGCCGGCCCGCTGGCGGCGGGCGAGCGCCCAGATCTTGCTTCTTGTCGGACTGGTTCTGGTCAACGCCCTCCCGGAGAATCCCTATTTCGAAGAGGCGACCCTCGATTGGGCTTCCGGACGGCTGCTCAATTTCTATGGCCTCGCGCTCGGCGTGAGCCTCGCCTGGCCATTTCTCGCCCTGGCCTATCTGTTCCGGGCGCGCGAGGCGCCTGGGGAGCGATTTGCGGGCTCGGTATAATCCGGATTCTGACGAGGAATTCATGAGCTTCTACGCGCACCATGTCTTTTTTTGCCTGAACCAGCGCGACGGTGGCGAGCGTCCATGCTGCGCCAACCAGGGCGCCAAGGCGCTCCAGGAGCACGCCAAGGCCAGGGTCAAGGAACTGGGTTTGGCCGGCCCCGGCGGCGTTCGCATCAACAAGGCCGGCTGTCTTGACCGCTGCGAACAGGGACCGGTGGTCGTGGTGTATCCCGAAGCCACCTGGTACACCTACGTGGATGCGAGCGACATCGACGAGATCGTCGAGTCGCACCTGCGCGATGGGCGCATCGTCGAGCGCCTGCTGCTGGATCCGCAGTGAACGCCGCGACCGAGCGCGTGGTCCTGTCGGGCCCGGTCGGGGATATTGAGGTCGCGCTCGACTTGCCCGAGATCCCAGCACTCGGTCTGGCCCTCGTCGCCCATCCTCACCCGCTCTATGGCGGCACGCTTGAGAACAAGGTGGTTCAGACGCTCGCGCGCGCCTTTCTGGCCCTCGGGTATCGCGTGGCCCGGCCCAATTTCCGTGGCGTGGGTAGGACGGCCGGACGGCATGACGAAGGTCGCGGCGAGGAGGAAGACCTGCTGGCAGTCGTTGCGGCCCTGCAACGGGAGGCCCCCAGCGAGCGACTGGTGCTGGGCGGATTCTCGTTCGGCAGCTTTGTACAGGCGGGGGTCGCTCGGCGGCTTGCGGCCGTCGGTCACCCGCCCCAGAAACTCGCGCTCGTCGGCACGGCCGTCTCCCGCTGGGAGGTTCCCGCCGTGCCGTCCAATACGCTCCTGATTCACGGGGAAAAGGACGATACCGTCCCGCTTTCGGCGGTGTTAGACTGGGCAGGCCCGCAGGATCTGCCGGTCGTCGTGATCCCTGGGGCCGATCATTTTTTCCATCGCAAGCTCAACCTCATCAAGCAAATCGTCCTCCAGGCGTGGCAGGGCGACCCCAGTGTCGCGACCAGCGCCACCGCGCACGGGTAATTCAGCATGCAGAAGCACTTTGTGTACGCCAAATCCGCCAAGGGCAACGATAGCGTTGCGACTCACCCGCATCGCCTGGCCGCCCGCTACCGCCGCTTTCTAGCCCTGGTCGATGGCAAGCGCAACGTGGCCGAACTGGAGACGGTGGCGCGGCCCCAGGAAATCACCGAGACCCTGTCCTATCTGATTGCGCACGGATTCATTGAGAAGATCGGCGAGCGCGGCCACCCGCCGGCTGTCGATCCGAAGGAGGATCCGTTTCTTGCGGCCAGCATGACCGCCGACATGTTCGATGAATTCAAACGCCGCGCGGTGCTGCAACTTGACGAGAAGTTCGGCGCTCTCGCCAAGGCCGCGAGCGAGCGGATCCGCGAGGCCGCCACCCCGCCGGATCTGCGAGCCGCCCTGCGCGACGCTGAGCGCATGATGATCACTCAACAACCCAAGGCTGACCCCGGCGCGGTGCGTGAGTTGTTTCTTCGCATCGGTCGAAACTTCGTCTAACACCCCCCCTTGCACCGGGCTTTTGAGCCGCGCGCTCGACGAGCCTCCTCCAGATCCTTTCCTTTAAGCGGATTCACCCAGCCATGCCCCGGATTCCTGCGTTGTCTCGCCAGTTCTGGCACCTCGTTGCCACCACGGTGATCCTGCTGCTTTGCAATGTGAATGCGGGAGCGCAGATGCCAAGCGCTCCCGTGATCGCGGCCAAGAACTGGGTTCTGGTCGATCTCACCAGCGGCCAGACGCTGGCGGGCCTCGACCCGGCCGGCCGGGTCGACCCGGCGTCCCTGACCAAGCTCATGACCGAATACCTGACCCTCGAGGCCTTGAAGGACAAGCGCCTTGCGCTCGAACAACAGGTGCCGGTCCCGGCCAACCTCTACAAGCGCGTCAATCAGCACCAGGAATCGGTGATGTTCTTGCCACCGGGCAAGACCGTCACGGTCGACGAACTCCTGCACGGGCTCATCATCCAGTCGGGCAACGATGCCGCCCTGGTGCTCGCAGAGGCGGTGTCGGGCAACGAATCCACGTTCGTCGACATGATGAATGCCACGGCCAAACGCCTGGGCCTTACCGGCACCAGTTATCGCAATGCCGCCGGCCTCACCGATCCCCAGCATTACACGACCCCCGCAGATCTGGCCATCCTGGTCGAGCACCTGATCAACGACTTCCCTTCGTTCTACAAGCTCTATTCGGAGAAGGAGTTCACCTATAACGGCATCCGCCAGCCGAACCGCAACCGGCTGCTCTGGATCGATCCCTCGGTCGACGGCGTCAAGACCGGCCACACAGACGCGGCCGGCTACTGTCTTATCTCGTCGGCGCACCGGCCGATGGCAAGCGGCGGCGAGCGGCGGCTCCTCGCCATCGTGCTTGGCACCACCTCCGATGATGCCCGCCAGCAGGAGAGCCTGAAGCTCCTGAACTGGGGTTTTCAGGATTTCGATGCGGTCAAACTCTATGATGCCAATGAGCCGGTGGCGACTCCCGAAGTCTGGAAAGGCCGCGTCGCGCAGGTCAAGGTCGGGTTCACCCGACCGATCTACCTGACGGTACCCAAGGGGCGTGGCGCCCAGGACGTCAAATCCGTGCTCGATCACAACCAGCCGCTCCTGGCTCCGTTGCGAAGCGGTGAGCGCATCGGCACGCTGCACCTCTCGATCGATGGCAAGCCTGTCGCCAATCTGCCGGTTGTGGCGCTCGAGGACGTCGAGTTGGCAGGGTTCTTCGGCAGGGTGTGGGACTCCGTAAAACTCTGGTTCAAGCACTGATCAGCGTCCGCCCCCAAGGTTAAAATGACGCGATTGAGGATGAAGGGACCCACAATGGAAGATCCGATCGTCTATCTGAGTGTCGACGGGCATGCCGAGATGCTGCCCCTGTCCGAAGCCCGCGTGCCGGTCCTCGACCGGGGCTTCATCTTCGGCGACGGGATCTACGAGGTGGTTCCGGTCTATCAGGGGGTGCCGTTCCGCCTCGCCCAGCACTTGACGCGCCTGGCGCGCAGCCTCGCTGCGGTGGGCATCACCAACCCTTTCGACACCGATGGCTGGAAGGCTCGCGTGGCCGAGTTGATCGCGTCGTTCGGCGCCCCCGACCAGCTCGTCTATATGCAGGTCACGCGGGGTGTTGCCAAGCGCGCCCACGCGTTTCCGAAGACTGCCACCCCGACCGTGTTCCTCATGAGCAGCCCCCTGGCATTGCCCGGCGCCGACGTGCGTGAGCGGGGCCTGGCCGCAGTGACCGCGCAGGACAACCGCTGGCTGCGCTGCGACATCAAGTCGATTTCCCTGCTTGGCAACGTGCTCATGGCCGAGAACGCCGCCGCCCATGGGGTCGCCGAGACGATCATGTTCCGGGACGGTTTGCTGACGGAGGGCTCGTCGTCCAATGCGTGGGTGGTCAAGCACGGCGTGCTCTACGCGCCCCCGAAGAACGAGCGCATCCTCGAGGGGATCCGCTACGGACTGATCGCCGAACTCGCGGCGACCCATGGACTCCAGTTCGAGATCAGGCCGATCTCCGAGGACGAGGTCGCCGAGGCCGACGAGATCCTGCTGTCGTCGGCCACCAAGGAAGTCGTGCCGGTCGTGCGCCTTGATGGTCGAGCCGTCGGCGCGGGCGTTCCGGGCCCTGTCTACCAGCGCCTGTATGGCTGGTATCAGGACGCAAAGGCCGAATCATTGCGCGCCGCCCTACCCAGCGCGTCGGTCGCCGGCTAGCGCGCCACCGGCGCCTGGACAGCAGTTCAGAGGGAGACAGAGCGTGGCCGAACTTGACAGCGTCATCCAGTACCCGCTCGAATTTCCCATCAAGATCATGGGATTGAACCATCCCGCATTCGTGCAGACGATGACCGCCCTGGTGGTGTCGCATGCACCGGACTTCGATCCAGCGACCCTGGTTACGCGCCCCTCAAGGGAGGGCAAGTACCTGAGCATCACGGCCACGATTCGCGCAGTCAGCCGCGAACAGCTCGACGCCCTCTACCAGGCGCTCTCCGATCACCCGATGGTGTCCGCCGCGCTCTAGGTGATCAGGCCGGTGCGATCTGCCGCTTCGCCAGAGGCAGGACGATCGCTGCGATCAGCCCTCCGGTCGGAGAATTGTTGAGCGCGACGCGGCCGCCATGCAGACGTGATACGGCCTGCACCACGGCCAGACCGAGTCCACAATGGCCACCCGAGGGTGCGAGCGTGCGGCCGGCCTGGGAGGAGCCCGACTCTGCGCTGTAGGCCGCGCCGCGCGAACTGTCGAGTCTGACGAACGGCTGCAGCGCCTCCTGGCGCAGGTCCTCGGGGATGCCCGGTCCGCGGTCTTCGACCTCGATGCGATAGCTGTCAGCCGCGGCGATGCCGCGCAGGATGACGGGTGCCTGGCCGTGCGCAAAGGCATTGCTGATGAGATTGTCGATCGCGCGCTCGAGCGCGCCCTGATCGCCTTCAAGCGCAACCGCGTCGATCCGCTCGGCCGCCACGGCCTGACCCGCGCCCTGCCAGACCCGGCCCCGGTCCGCCAGCAGGTGCGCGACATCGACCCGGGCAAAGCGGCTGGTGTCGTGGTCAAGGCCGCGCAGATAGGCGACAAACTGGTCGGCGATGCGCTCGATCTCCCCGAGATCGCGCTCGAAGCCGCTGCGGTCCTGATCCTCCATCAGGGCCAGGCGCAATTTTGCGCGCGCGAGCGGGGCCCTAAGGTCGTGGGGCAGTCCGGCCAGCATGACCCGCCGCTCCGCATCGTTTTGTGCAAGGCGCTCGGCCATGGCGTTGAACTGGGCGGTCACAGAGCGCACCTCGTCCGGCCCCGACAGGGGCAGTTGCGGCCGCTTGCCGACCTCGAACTGACCAGCGGCCTCCGCGAGCGTGCGCAGGGGACGCGACAGATGAAGCACGTAAAAACCCACGACGATCGCCATCAGACCGACCGCGCCGACTGTGGCAATCACCGTCGGCCACGGGATCGGCACCTCGAATCGGGAGGATGGAATCATGAGCCACCAGCCGCCGGGCGAGGCCTGCACCCACAGTGCGACGATCGGATTGGTCGTAAAGCGAACGGCATCGCTGCCATAGTCCTCACGCAGCGCTTCGACCATGCGGGTCGGATAGACCTCAAGGGGAGGGGGCTCCGCGCTGGCATTGGCGGGCGGGGCAGCGATGAGCCGCATACGCCGGCCGGGGGCCGCCTCGAGATCGCGGGCGACCTCCTCTGGCGGGGCGTGGCGCAGCGCCTCCCGCACCAGGAGGACGTGGCTGGCCATGTAGTCGCGGCCGCGGCTGCCNNAGGAAATTATGGCGATAGATGCCAAGCACCGCCAGGGTGAGACTCTGGCAGGCGATGATGGCCGTGATCATGAGGAGCAGCGTGCGGCCACGCAGGGAACTGGGGAACCACTTCATTGGCCGCCTGCACCGGACCCTTCGGTTGGCGCCGGGCCACTGGCTGGTGCGGCCTCCCCTGAACCCTCGGGATAGGGCACGAACACGTAGCCGACCCCCCAGATGGTGCGGATATGGCGCGGCCGCCCCGGGTCGTCTTCGATGGCCCGGCGCAACCGGTAGATCTGCATGTCGATGGCCCGATCGAGACTCTCAGTCTCCCCGCCCCGCGTGAGTTCCAGGAGCCGCTCGCGTTTGAGCGGCCGGTTGGCATGGCGGATCAGCACCGTGAGGAGGGCAAATTCACCGCCCGTCAGCGCCACGGGCTGGCCGTCACGCCGCAGTTCGCGGGCTTCGAAGTCGCACTCGAAGGCACCAAAACTGAAGGGCTTGGCGGCCCCGTCAAACGGTGGAGTCGGGTTACGCCGCAGCACGGCCTCGATGCGGGCCAGCAGTTCGCGCGGCTCGAAGGGTTTGCCGACGTAGTCATCGGCCCCCATCTCCAGTCCGACGATGCGATCGACGGTCTCGTCGCGGGCCGTGAGCATGATGATGGGCAGCGCATCACCGCGTCCGCGCAGGCGCCGGCAGGCGGAGAGCCCATCCTCGCCAGGCATCATGAGATCGAGCACGATCAGATGCGGGTTGTAGCGGTCGATGAACTGGTCAAGCTGGGCCGTATTGGGCAAGAGCAGGACATCAAAGCCGTGGCGCGTCAGATAGGTTGAGAGCAGTTGCCGCAGCTCGGCGTCGTCATCGACCACGAGCAGGCGGCGCTTGGTGGCGGACTTCAGGCTCGGCGCCAGCGAGGTGGGTGAGGGCAGGGTGGTCATATTCATGGAGTGTAGTTTACGGACGGCCCCCGGAAAATCACGCCCAGGAAACAATTTGCAACCGCTTTTCCTCGTTTTGCAATGAATTTTGGGCCATCTCGGGCGAGACTCGCCGCACACGAACCTCGAACATGACCCTTGTGAAGGAGACCGCATGACCCTCTCATTTTTCAAACCGCTAGCCACCTGGCGCCCCAGTGCTGCAGCACTGGGTGCGGCCGCGCTCCTGGGTGCAGCCGGGCTCGCAACGGTCAGCGCACTTGCTGACGACGTCCCGATGGAGCATGGAGCCATGCAGAACAGGGGCGGTGAGCACGGTCCGCAGCGCGCCATGGAGTGGTTCAAGACGCGGCTCAAGCTCACCTCAAGTCAGGCGGCCCTGTGGGATCGGGCGGTTTCGACCATGCACCCGCCTGCCGACGCACGCGAGCGGGCGAGGCAGTCGCACGAGCAGTACCTGGCCGCGCTCATGGATCCCTCGTTCGATCCGCGCAAATGGCTTGCCCAAGAGGATCAGACGCGGGCTGAGCGCGAGGCGCACATGAAGGAGTCTCGCAATGCGTGGCTTGCCGTCTGGGACAGCCTGGACGCGGCGCAGCGCACACAGGTGCGCGAGTTCCTCTTCAAACGCGCCGAGCATCGCGGCCATGGAGGGTGGGCCCATCATGAGGGTCACGCCTGGGGCAACGAGGGTGCTGAACGCGGGTACGGCGATCATGATGGGCCCGGCGGCCCGGCGCCGGCGGCCCCTGCGAAACAGTGAGATACTGAGGGGCTGGCTCGGCACATGCGGGCTGCACACCCGCATGAATCCACGGCCTTTCCTGGACACCTCCCCGGACGCTTCCCAGAACACTGACCCAAGCGCTCGACCCTTGGGCCCTCTGCCCATCCGGGTCTTGCATCTGGGGCGGGTGCCTTATGCTGCAGCCCACGAGCGCATGGTGCGCTTCACCGCCGAGCGCGGTGCCGGCACGCCAGATGAGATCTGGTTGCTTGAGCATCCGCCGGTCTATACGCTCGGACAGGCGGGGCGCGCCGAACACCTTCTCGAGGACCGCGGGATCGAGCTCATCCGGACCGACCGGGGAGGCCAGATCACCTACCATGGTTGGGGCCAGATCGTGGCCTATGTGCTGCTCGATCTGCGGCGGCGCGATCTGAAGGTCCGCGAACTGGTCGCCCGACTCGAGGAGGCCGTGATCCACACGCTCGCCCGCTATAATGTAGTCGGCGAGCGCAAGGCGGGGGCACCCGGGGTCTATGTCTGGCATGCTGGGGCGCTCAACAAGATTGCGGCCCTGGGCCTGCGGATCCGCAACGGCTGCAGTTTCCATGGCCTCAGTCTGAATGTGGATATGGACCTTGCGCCTTTTGCGGCCATCAATCCCTGCGGCTATCCGGGCCAGAAGGTGATCGATCTCGTGACCCTGTGCGCCACGGCGCACCCCGCGGGGGTGCTTGGCGACCTCGAAGCCGCCCTCGTCAATGTCCTCTCACCCACTTATGAATCCGAACATCATGTCATCTGAGGCGAGTGATCCGGCTCAGGAGGCCAACGGCGCGCAGGGCCCGGCGGGCTACGACGCGACGGCCAAGCAGAAGGCCCGGGCCAAGACCGCACGCATCCCGATCAAGGTCGTCGCGGCTGAGCGTCTGAAGAAGCCCGAGTGGATCCGTGTGAAGGCCGCGTCCACCTCGTCGCGGTTCTACGAGATCAAGCAGATCCTGCGCGAACACAAGCTCCATACCGTCTGCGAGGAGGCGTCGTGCCCGAACATCGGCGAGTGCTTCGGCAACGGCACGGCCACGTTCATGATCATGGGCGACAAGTGCACGCGCCGCTGCCCATTCTGCGATGTCGGGCACGCGCGCCCCGATCCCCTTGATCCGGACGAGCCGGAACATCTCGGGCAGACCATCGCGGCCCTCGGGCTGCGCTACGTGGTCATCACCTCGGTGGATCGCGACGATCTGCGCGATGGCGGAGCGCAGCATTTCGTCGACTGCATCCGGGCCACAAGGCGGCTGTCGCCCTCGACCCAGATCGAGATCCTGACACCTGACTTCCGCGGCCGCGCCGAGCGCGCACTCGAGATCCTCGCAGCCGCGCCGCCTGACATCATGAACCACAACCTGGAGACGGTGCCGCGGCTGTACCGCGAGGCGCGGCCCGGCTCCGACTACGCCTACTCACTGTCCCTGCTTGCGCGCTTCGCGGCCCAACACCCCGGGATTCCGACCAAGTCAGGTCTCATGGTCGGTCTGGGTGAGACCGACGACGAAATTCTCGAGGTCATGCGCGATCTGCGCGCGCATGACGTGCAGATGCTCACCATCGGACAGTACCTCCAGCCGTCCGAGCACCATCTCGCGGTCAGGCGCTACGTCCATCCCGAGACATTCCAGATGCTCGAGCGTGAAGCCTACGCGATGGGATTCGTCCATGCCGCGGTGGGCGCGATGGTGCGCTCGAGCTATCACGCCGACCAGCAGGCCCATGCGGCCCTGCAGACCCCGGACGACGGCGCGCGAGGCTAGGTAATTCCTGCGGGCAGAGTCCTGCGGGCAGAGGTCAGCGCCGGCTTGGGTCGGCCGGACCGTTGCGACCCCGTTTGCCGCTCCGCCTGGCGCGTCCTCGCCCGCAAGGCGGCATGCAAAGGATCAGCGTCGGCGTGACTGAAATTGACGCCGCCTGCCGTTCGCGATAACTTTCAGTGCAACGGCTTGCCCCAGTGACGCACCTTCTCCCCCGCAGAAAATCGGCCCGCCCCGTGCAGGGCTCCTCGACCCGACGCGATCCGATGCGATTTCGCTTGCTCAACCGCACGCGGGGCCACACAGCGAGGTGTGGCGATCGCTAGTGTTCCGGACGGCGTGATCCTGGCACTCGGCCAGTCGCTGCTTTTCTCTCTGGGTTGGTTGATCGCCGCTCGTCTCATGAGCGAGGAGCGGGCCGCCCTCCTCTGCTGGAGCGGCTATAACCTGATCGAGGGGCTCGCGATCCTGACGATTGCGGTGAGCGCACGCGAGGTCGGGGCGCCGGCCGCGCTCGCACTCATTCTCGGCGTGCTGAACACGGTGTGCGCGACGGCAGGGTTCGACTTGTTCGTCAGCGGGCGCGCGCGCTATCTACCCTTCTGGTTGGCCGTCCTCGGGGTCGGGATCGGGATCCAGGTGGGCGCGCCTTTCACGCCCGAGCCGCTCGCTCTGAGGATGGTGGGTTACAACCTGTGCATCCTCACTTTGCTGATCGCACCCATCGTTTTCTTCGTCACACCGCTAAAGCGTGAGTTCGGGCCCTTTGGGACGCTCGCGCTCCTGCCGGTCGGCCTGTTCGCGCTCTTCGGCGCGATCCTGACAGTCCGACTGATCTTCGTTCCGGGTGTCCTCGAGCGCTCGGCGGCGCAGGCCCTGGGTGATGTCCGCGCGCTCTTGCCGGTCGAACTCACGGTGATCGTGTTCAATCTGATCTGGTTCGCCCTGGTTGTGGGACGGGTCGTGATGCGCGCTCGCCGGCTGGCGCGCTTCGACTCGTTGACGGGCCTTCTGCAACGCGCAGCTTTCGCCGCCGAGCTTGAACGCGAACTGGACGCAGCCCGGCGCTACGCTACGAGCTTGAGCCTCGCGTTCATCGATATCGACCGCTTCAAACTGATCAACGACCGTGCCGGACACCAGGCCGGCGACGAGGTGCTTGCGGGGTGTGCCCGGCTGCTCGCGGCGTGCAGTCGAACCTGCGACCATGTTGGACGCTGGGGCGGCGAGGAGTTTGTCGTGCTGATGCCCAACACCGACGAGGCAGGCGCCCTGCGCTTTGCCGAGCGCTTTCAGGTGAATCTGGGTACTTCTGGCATCACGCTGCCGGCCGGGATGGCCCCCCTGTCTGTAAGCATCGGGGTGGCCACCGCGGGCGGTGACGACGAAACCGCGGAGCGCCTCATCGCCCGCGCCGACCAGGCGATGTACCGGGCCAAGGCGCGCAGCCGCGAGTGAGTCGCTCCAGTAACGGCACGCGGTGTTCGGCCGCTTCCATCAGCGATTCGCTCGGCCCCTTCAATCAGCGAGTGCAATCAGCGACTTCAGTCAGCCACTTCGATCAGGCTTGACTGCAAAATTAGCCCAGGCTAATATTAGCCATGGCTAATATTCAACGCGTTCTTGCGGTCTTGTCAGATCCGACGCGTCAGCGCCTTATCGAAGTGCTGCGCGATGGGCCGCTGTCGGTCGGGGACATGGCCGCACGGGTCACCGTGACGCAGTCGGCAGTCTCGCAGCATTTGCAGGTCCTCAAGACGGCAAATCTTGTCTCCGAGGAGCGGGTCGGCACACGCCGGATCTACCAGCTTGAGGCGGCAACCCTGGGGGAACTGCGCAGCTATGTCGATTCACTCTGGGGCGATGCGCTTGGCGCATTCGCATCCCATGTCCGAAAGAACAGCCAAACATAGGGGGACTTCAGCGATGAGCGCAGACCACAAGCCCGATGCAAGCCCGGCGGCATTCAACGTGCCCCCGGTTCACAAGTCGCTCCACGTCAATTGCCCGCCGCAGGAGGCTTTCTTGCGTTTTACCCGCGACATTCACCTGTGGTGGCCGCTTTCCACCCATTCAGTCGCGGGTCCGAAGGCCGTTCTGGTGGCCATCGAGCCGCGCGAAGGGGGACGGATATTCGAGCGGGATGCCAACGGGGCTGAGCACACCTGGGGCGAGGTGTTGCGCTGGGATCCGCCTGCGGCCTTGGTGTTCACCTGGAGACCCGGCCGGGGCCCCGAAACAGAGCAGGAGGTGAGCCTCAGTTTCGCGCCCGCCGCTGGTGGGACCCAGGTTGAATTGCTGCATTCCGGATGGGAGCGCCTCGGCAGCGAGGCTGCTGAGGCCCGCGATCAATACGAGGGCGGCTGGGCCACCGTGTTCGGCACGCTCTATGCGGCGCACGCCAACGCCGATCCACATCCGAACCCGGCCGGGGGCTAAGTCCCGGCCTTTGGCAATCCCGTCACCCCGTCCGGAGATCCCCCTATGCCACGTACGCTCCACGTCATCACTCACCAGCCGGGCCCCCTCTGGCAGCAGGGTGTCGCCGCTTTTTCACAGCCGGGCATAGAACAGCACGTTGCGCACTATCGGCAACTCCAAGCGAGCGGCAGGCTCGAGGCCGGTGGGCCCTTTCTAGATGCCTTGGGGGGCGGAATGATGATTGCCCGCGAGGGTGTGGATCTCGCCCTGCTCTCAGAGTTTGCAGGCGAGGACCCCACCGTACTCAGCGGTCTGCTCACCTTTCAGGTGCGGACCTGGCTGGTCGGCATGGAGTCCCTGGAGGCGTCCCAAGGCGGGAGTTGACAGCGAAGTGCCGGGGAAGTGCCCGTGGAGGGAACGTGAAAGGACCTTGAAAGGACCGGCCTGGGTGCGCCCCGCGGCAAAACGGATGCCTCTTACGTTCCCCGTTCGCGCCCCTTACGTGCTCCTTACGGGCCTCGTGCGGGCCTCGTGCGGGCCTCGTGCGGGCCGCGTACATGCCCCGTACGCGCACCGTTCGGGCAGAGTCTCCCCAAAGGGGTGCGAAGCCACTCGGTACCCAGAGACCCTGAACGACCTGAATCCCGAGCGGAAGGGCCCCGGTTCATCTGGCACAGCTTTTGCGACCTCGACCAGGCAGTCAAAGCGGCGAGACCGTTGAATCGGATGGGTGCACGCCACGCCTGTTGCAGCGCGCCCAGAGGTTCCGCCGTCGCGCCGCAGCTGGGCCGTGCCGACGCCCGCGTTCTCCTTTAGCGCTCGCCTTGCTCCGCGTGCTCGGTCCCGGTCCCGGTGCCAGCGAGCAGCGCGGCGCCTCCGGATAGCGCGTTCCCTGGACCACCCGAGGTAGAAGACGATGCGTATCGACCACCACCATTTCCTGCACCCAACCCGCGGCGCGCTCGCAATCCTGATGGGGGCGCCCGGCGCCGACCGTGCCGGCACGCAAAGGGGTCTGCGATGCTCGTGACACAACAGAAGGTGCTAAGACGGTTCTGGTACGCGCTCATGCCGGTCTCGATGCTGGTCGACGGTCCCAAGCCATTCACGCTCCTTGGCGAGTCGCTCGTCCTCTGGCTCGATGAGAACGGGGAGCCGGTCGCACTGCGCGACCGGTGCTGCCACCGGACTGCAAAGCTGTCCAAGGGTTGCGTCGAGGGTGGAACCATCATGTGCGCCTATCACGGCTGGAGTTACGATCGCAGCGGTCGCTGCGTGCGGATTCCGCAGAGTCCTGAGGCGGCGATTCCATCCGGTGCTCGCGTACCCGCATATGCGTGCGTGGAACGCTACGGCTATGCCTGGGTAGCGCTCGAGGAGCCGTTGCAGCCCATACCCGATTTCCCCGAGGACGGCCAGAGCGGATTCCGGCGCATCTTCCAGTTCTATCAGCACTGGCAGACCAGTTCCCTGCGCTTCATGGAGAACTCGTTCGACAACTCGCACTTCAGCTTCGTTCACAAGGCCAACTTTGGACTCGGCGACCAGCCGAAACCCTCCTCCTATTCGTTTACCGAACGGGAATGGGGTTTCGAGGCGGAGACGGTTGTGCCGATCCGCAATCCGCCGGCGAGCTTTAGGGTCACGGGCAGTCAGGAGCCGATCATCACGCGCCATCTCTTCAACCGCTGGGACCTGCCCTTCGTGCGGCGCTTTGGCTGCACCTACCCGGCGAGCGGTCGCCACCACATCATCTACAACTGCGCGACACCGATCGACGACGGCAACATCATGCTTGCCCAATGGCTCTACCGGAACGACCGCGAGGAAGACTGCTCGACCGAGGAGTTGATCGCGTGGGATGCGCCGATCACCGCAGAGGACAGGGAGATCCTGGAGGCCACCGACTATGACGTGTGCATCGATACCCGACGGCGCGAGGAGTTCCACATGGCCTCGGACCGGCCCGGACTTCTCATGCGCAAGATGCTGCTTGACCTGCTGCGCCGCCACGGCGAAGAAGAGGTCTACCGGATTCGCCCGCTGGCGGCGCCGCGCGCTGCGGCCGGCCCGCATGGCCCTTAAGGAAGGGCACCCCGCGGGGCGGTCCTCTGCGGGGGTGGCAGCGCCTGCGTGCTCCCTGGTGTCTCGGCCTGAAAGCGCCCCTCGCGCCGGCGCAGAGCGTGGTGCCCGCGATCTGCCCCCGACGGGTACCCGGCACAGCGATGCATAACAGGCTCCTCGTGCGCAACGCGCATGCGATCCTGTCCGGAGCCAAGGACACTGCCCGCCTGCAGGGACCCGATATCCGCATCGTCGATGGCCGCATCGATGCAATCGGGGCACTGAGCGCGGTCGATGGTGAGGCGATCCTCGATGCCACCGATTGCGTGATCTATCCGGCCTGGGTGAATACCCACCACCATCTGTTCCAGTCCCTTCTGAAAGGCGAGCCTCGCGGTATCAACAGTTCGCTGACAGCGTGGCTAGAGGCTACCCCCTACCGCTTCCGGGCGGCATTCGATGCGGAGCTCTTCCGGCTCGCGGTGCGCATCGGCCTCGTCGAACTCGTCCGCTCCGGGTGCGGCACCGTGGCGGATCACAACTATCTCCATTATCCGGGCATGCCCTTCGATCCATCGGCCATCCTGTTTGAGGAGGCCCGGGCGCTCGGCGTCCGACTCGTCTTGTGCCGCGGCGGCGCGACCCGGACCCGGGCTCTTGAGGCGACACTGCCCAGTGCACTCCTGCCCGAGACACTCGATGATTTTGCCGCCGACGTGGAGCGCTTGGTCGGCCTCTATCACGATCCGGGCGAGCGCTCCTGGCGGCGCGTCGTCATGGCGCCGACGACTCCCTTGCATTCGGTCGCGCCCTCCGAATTGCGCATGCTCGCGCGTCTCGCGCGCCGGCTTGGGATCCGGCTTCACACCCATCTATCGGAGACCGTCGACTACCAGGACTTCGCGCGGGGTCGACTCGGTGAGGCCCCGGTCGAGTTTGCTGCCGCCCATGAGTGGCTCGGGGCTGACGTGTGGTTTGCCCATCTGGTGAAACTTGCGCCTTCTGAGATCAACCTCCTCGGCGCAACCGGGACCGGACTGGCCCACTGCCCCCAGAGCAACGCCCGCCTGGGTAGCGGCATTGCCCCGGTCGTCGGGCTTGAGGCGGCCGGGATGACGATATCGTTGGGCGTCGATGGAGCGGCGTCCAACGAGGCAGCCGACATGATTTCCGAGGCGCACGCAGCCTGGCTGTTACAGCGCGCACGCAAGGGAGAGGCGGCGCTACCTGCTTACGCCGGGGGCACGTTTGAAGGGGGTGCAGATGCCGCGTCGATTGAGGACGTGGTGCGCTGGGGCACCCAGGGCGGAGCGCGCGTTCTGGGAATCGGCCAGATCGGCCAGATCCGGCCGGGCGGCGAGGCCGATCTGGCGATTTACAGACTCGACGATCCACGTTATTTCGGGCTCCTCGACCCGGCCATCGGGCCGGTGGCCAGCGGGGGCCGACCCACGCTGCGCGCCTTGCTGGTCGGGGGGCGCCTCGTGGTCGAAGACGACGCTGTTCACGGCATTGACCTCGAGGAACTCGGGCGCGCTGCGCGCGCCGGCGTGAAAACCCTGCTGGCGCGGGCCAGCTGAATGGGCCACCTGCATGGGCCAACTGAGCCGGCCCGCCGTGTGACGTGCCGGCCGTGGCGTGATCAGGCCTGCAGGACGCGCTCGAGGTGCTTGAATCCCCAGTGTGCCGGATCTTCCGGACGGATGATCCGGTCGCTGCAGCCGGGCAGTCCCAGGTCGATGGTTTCGATCGGAATGGGCTCATTGGTGCGGATCGAAAAAAAGGCCCGCACGACCGGACGACTCAAAGTGGACGTGCCGGGCTGCAGCACCACCGCCAGGCGTCCCGAGGTGAGCGCCACCAGGGAGCCGACCGGGAAGATCCCGATCGTGGCAATGAACTGCTTGAGGATGTCTTCGTCGAAGTGGCCGTGCCACTGGGCCATGCGCCGAATGGCGATGGCCGGATCCCAGCCCTCCTTGTAGGGGCGATTCGAGGTGATGGCATCATAGACGTCGCAGACCGCCCCCATGCGTGCCAGAAGGCTGATCTGGTTGCCGGACAGTCCGTCCGGATAGCCACTGCCATCGACCTTCTCGTGATGATGCAAGACGATGTCCTTGGCCGAGTCGGCGAACTCGGTCTGGTCGGCGAGCAGACCGTAGCCAAAGCCGGGATGCTTCTTCACTGCCGCGAATTCGAGGGCGTCGAGTGCCCCCGGTTTGGCCAGGATGTTCGGATCCACCAGAGCCTTGCCCAGGTCGTGCATCAGACCGCCCACGCCCGCGTCGTGCGCGTCGGCCTCGTCAAGGCCGAGTTGGCGCGCGAGCGCGGTCATGAGCGCGCACACGGCAACCGAATGCATGTAGGTGTAGTTATCGTGGGTCTTCAGGCGCGCGACGCTCAGGAGCGCGCCCGGGATCTCCTGGACAGCCAGGGCGATCTGGCTGACAAGCGGCATCACATCCTTTTCACCCAGCGCTCGTCCCATGCGAACCGAACGGAACATGGAGGCCACCTCCTGGCCGGCGTCGGCGCACAAGCGTCGCGCGCGCGCCAGTTCAGCGGCGAAGTCGCCCACTGCCCGTACCGGCCGCAGCGCTTCCTCAGGTGGGTTCCAGGCCCGGGCCGGAGCGCTTGCCGGATTGTCCTCCTCGACCGGCAGGCCGCCGCGCATGTCGCGCGGGGGCTCGGCTTTCACTTCGGGTGGCGCGGGTTCCAGGGCGGGGCGTGCGGGCCTTGGCGGCTCAGGTTTCTCGTCACCAGGTTGGCGTGCCGTACGGACTGAGGCGGGGGCGGCTTCCTTTGCAGGGGCCTGGGATCGGGGTGGGCGACGCGTGGGCACCGGAGCCGCCTTGGGCTCGGGCTTCAGTCCGCGCGTGGGATCGATCCAGACGTCGCTGATCCGCGCGGCCTCGAGCACGCGGATGACTTCAGGATCCTGAAGAAGGCTCTGCGGCTGCCAGATCGGATGGTCGAACCAGGCCGCATCCACATCGATGATGAACATGCCAAGCCGCAGTTCGCTTAATGAGATCTTCTGTTTCATGTAGCCAATCCATCCCAATTGTTGCGAACTTCCACGCCAGGTGAGGCAGGCCGGTGCAGGTGGCCATGAGAGCGGGACAGGGCCCGACTCCGACCCCGACTCCGACCCCCACCCCATTGGATTCTTCGGTTGCAGGGCTGGACTCTTGAGCGCGTCGGGCGGAATGGCCATGCGCACCTTTGCAGTGTGTGGGCTCACTTACATTGACGGCGCGGCAGCGCCTGGCGTGCGCTGGGGCTTTGGGTCGGGTAATCTGATCGATTCGGGGTCGGGCAGAATCGCAAGCGCGCGCTACCGCAGCCGCAAGCAACGCTCTGGGCTATGCTAGGGGCCCCAATTCCCCAGGGTCTTCTGCGCGATGCCAGCCCCCGATGACTTGCACCCTGTCAGTCCGCAGCGTTCGGAGGAGGAAGAGTCCGCGCGCGCGCGCAACCGGCGGCGCACCCACGTCATCACGCTCGGCAAGCGGCGCATCGTCACCCATGGCCTGCCGCGGATCTTCCTGCAGGACATCTATCACTATGCGATGACGGCCAGTTGGCCGCAGTTCTTTGCGGCGATCGGCACGCTGTTTCTCGTGCTCAATGGGCTGTTTGCGACGGTTTTCCTGTTCGGCCGCGATCCGATCGCAAACATCCTGCCCGACGGTTTCTGGGGTGCATTTTTCTTCAGTGTCGAGACCCTGGCCACGGTCGGCTACGGGGACATGCATCCCCAGACGATGTTCGGCCACATCGTTGCCACTGTCGAGATTTTCGTCGGGATGAGTTTCATCGCGCTGTTCACGGGTCTCATGTTCGCGCGCTTTTCCCGGCCGCGTGCGCGCATCCTGTTTGCCGATCGGGCCGTGGTGGGCCCGGTTGACGGCAAGAAGACCCTCACCATCCGGGCGGTCAATGCCCGCCAGAACGTCATCGTCGACGCCTCGGCGAGGCTACGCCTGTTGCGGGTCGAGGTCACGCACGAAGGGGCGGTGATGCGCAAGCTTCACGATCTGGACCTGGTCCGCGAGCAGCACCCGATCTTCGCACTGGGCTGGTCGATCATGCACGTCATCGACGAGAGCAGCATCCTGTACACCGCGACGCCGGAGAGTCTTGCTGCTGAGGACGCGGCCCTCGTTTTGACCATCGACGGCGTCGATGAGACCACGAGCCAGGTCATGCAGTCACGCATGCTCTACGGCAGCCATGAGATCCTTTGGCAGCATCGCTATGAGGATCTGCTTTTTACCGACGAGGGGGGCGTCGATCACATCGACTACACGCGCATCCACGATACGCGCGCCGTATAGAGCCATGGCCCGCATGCGTGACATGTCATGATTGCCCGTGCCGATCGGTCCCTTACGGCACCGCAAAAATAACATGACGGAAGCCCCCAAATCCACGTACGATTACAGCCCCAATGTTCTGGAATCGGGGGAGTAGTCGGATGAATGCGATTAAGAAGGTACGCAAATACCTCCTCGCGAACCCAAAAAGCGAGTCTTCGCGGATTCTCGGCGATCTGGTTGCAGCTCTTGGAGAGGAGCGGCCTTACCAGCTTGCTGATCTTTACAAACTCGACTATGAGACCTTCGAGCTCGCCATCGCGCTGCTCGAGGACTGGCGCCTTGACCGCTACTACGCGGCGCGCCTGAAGCTCTTCGACACGGCACACCTGGGAGTCCTTCAGAAGACCGGCGGAGAATAGACAGTAGGTAGCGGAAAGTAGACGGTAGCGCATAGCTCGGCCCGTGCCCTCGGCACGGACCCTCCCGAAAGACCCGTCCGGCCAGGCCTGCCAAGCCTGTCTGCCCAGCCCGCACGATCCGCCGGTGCGCGCTCGTGCCTGGCACTTGTCACGAAAAGTGCGCCTTTCGGACCCGGTCGGCCGCCACGCGCTCGAAGGCGGAGCGGGGCAGACGCTTTCGGCCGTTAATCGGACAGTATGGTCGATAGTCGGCAATCAGATAGCATTGGAAATCGGCGGGGCAGAAGCCCGGCACGCCCAACAGGAAACAGGTGCAGGAGCCAGCATGCGAAGCTTAAGAACCCAGGTCGGGATCGTCGGAGCAGGGCCGGCCGGCCTGTTGCTCGCCCATTTGCTTGAGCGTCAGGGTATCGCCGCGGTTGTTCTCGAGGCCAAGAGCCGAAGCTACGTGGAGGAACGCATCCGTGCCGGTGTCCTGGAGCAGGGGACGATCGATCTATTGAACGAGGCAGGCGTGGGCGCACGCATGATGTCCGAGGGTCTTCCGCACGAGGGCATCGAATTACTCTTCGATGGGACGCGCCATCGCATCGACCTCGCAGAACTGACCGGTGGGCGCCGCATCATGGTCTACGGACAGCATGAGGTCGTGAAGGATCTCATCGCCGCGCGCCTGTCGGCGGAAGCACCGCTGTACTTTGAAGTCGACGCTGTTCAGGTCGCCGACATCGATACGGCCGAACCCAAGATCTACTGCCGGCACGCGGGGGAGGACATGGTATGGACCTGCGACTTCATCGCCGGCTGCGACGGCTTTCACGGGATCTGTCGAACGGCGCTTCCGGATATCGCGGCCCACACCTTCGAGCGGGTCTACCCATTCGCCTGGCTCGGGATTCTCGCCAAGGCGGCACCGGCCAGTGAGGAGCTCATCTATGCGAGCCATCCGCACGGCTTTGCCCTGTTCTCGATGCGCTCACCCCAGATCACGCGGCTCTATCTGCAGTGCTCCCCCGACGATGAACTCGCCAACTGGTCTGACGAGCGCATCTGGAGCGAACTGGAAGTGCGGCTGGCAAGCGACGATGGCTGGCATCCGAACAAGGGGGAGATCATCCAGAAGGGCATCACCCCGATGCGCAGCTTCGTGTGCGAGAAGATGCAACACGGCCGGCTTTATCTCGCCGGGGATGCGGCGCATATCGTGCCGCCCACAGGCGCGAAGGGCATGAACCTTGCCGTCTCGGACATCCGGATCCTGGCGCGCTCCCTGGTGCAGCACTACCTGCACCACGACGACACCGGTCTTGCCCATTATGCCGAGAACTGTCTGAAACGCGTCTGGCGGGCCGAACATTTCTCATGGTGGATGACCTCGATGCTGCACCGCTTCACGGATCATTCTCCCTTCCAGCAGCGCATCCAGGAGGCCGAGCTGCGCTATTTCGCGACGTCCCGCGCAGGGGCGACCACGATCGCAGAAAATTATGTGGGCTTGCCCTGGAGTGATTGAGTTTGCGCTGCGGCCGAGTCAAAGAGTGGCAACTGGCTGCCCGCTGGCGCCGCGACGATGCGCGCGCCAACTCCAAGGAGCCTGACGGGGCGCTCGCCACGCGCGAGTCCTTCATCAAGCAGTGCGCAAAAGCGCTCGGCGTCGAGGCTGCTCGCCGCCCGTTCGACGCTCGTCCCCTTGAAATTGTCGAAGCGGATCTTCACAAAGATCCGGTCGATCGATTCGCAGGCGTCGAGGCGTCGGGTCGCATCGGCCAGGCGCGCCACCAGCTTGCCCAGCGCGTCCTGGCAGGCCGCTCGATCCACCAGATCCCGCACATAGGTGGTCTCAACGCTCAATGACTTGCGCTGCCGACTCGCAACCACCGGGCGGGTGTCGATCCCCCGGGACAGCTCGAACAGCCGGTCGCCCAGGATGCCGGTCAGGGCCCGTAACTCCAGGCGCGAACCCGACGCGATGTCAGCGCAGGTCCGAAAGCCGGCGGCGTGCAGCTTGGACGCGGTGACGGCACCGACCCCGAAGAGCTTCTCGACCGGGAGCGCGGCGACGAAGGCCTCCACGTCGCGCGGCTCAATCACAAAGAGCCCATCGGGTTTGCGCCAGGCACTTGCGATCTTGGCCAGAAATTTGTTTGGTGCGACCCCCGTCGAGACGGTGATGCCCACCTCCGCCCGCACGCGTGCCTTGATGGCGCGCGCCATGAGCGTCGCGCTCCCCCGGTGGTGGGGGGACCGGCTGACATCCAGGAACGCTTCGTCGAGCGAGAGCGGCTCGACGAGCTGCGTGAAAGACCGGTAGATCTCGAAAATCTGCCGCGATACCCCCCGATACTTGTCCATCGCCGGGCGGATGACCACGAGGTCGGGACAGCGCTTTTGCGCGAGCGCCATCGGCATGGCCGAGCGCACGCCCGTGGCGCGTGCCTCGTAATTGCAGCTCGCGACCACGCCACGCTCGTGGGCGGCCCCGCCGACCGCCACCGGCCGCCCGAGCAGGGAGGGCTGGTCGCGCACCTCGATCGCCGCGTAGAAGCAGTCACAGTCGCTGTGGATGATCTTGCGGTGCTCGCCTGTGGCGGGTGCTTGCATGGTGTCCGGCGCAGCCTCGCGAGCATAAAGTCCAAAGCATAGCGCACGCCGTCGCCCGGCCGCAGGGGCGCTCCCTCCACCACTTGGGACCGGATCCGCGAAGTCGCTGCGCAACACCGATTCACATTGCGCAAAAACCAGTGAGTCGATATCGCGAATCAGGGATGATCGGAACCCGAACCTCAGCTGTCTTGTGCCCGTTCACGATCATCCCGGAGCGCCCGAATGCAAGGATCCGACACCCTCGATAAGCGCCACCTCGACACGCAGCCCGCCGAGGCCCAACCCGATGCCGCGCCGGGCACGCCATGCGGCGCGCAGCCGGCATCCCCGCTCGCGCGACAACAGGCCGACAAAGGCGCCACCGCCAGGCTCCATCCAGGGGTGGGTATCGGGGTGGATACAGGGGTGGATACAGGGGTCGATGCCAGGGTCGAGACGGATAACCTGTCCGCGCTCTTTGGCAGCACGCGGGGCCTCCATGCGGCGCTGCGGCGTGCCCTGCGCCGCGTCGACGCGCTGGGCCATGGCACGACCGATGCACGCGCGCTGCCACTCTATCGCAGCGTCGCCGTGCTCTACGCACTGCTCGGTCACGACGAGGATGCCCAGGAATGGTTCGCCCGCTCGTTGCGCCCCATCGAGGGCAGGCTGACCCTTGATGCCGTCAGCGCGACCGACACCCTGCGCGCGGCACTCGCCTATCTCGGGGGCGGCTATGTGGCCACGATCCGGCTGGTGAACAATGCCCTGACGCGCCATTCCCGGCGTGCCGGGGACCGCCATCGCAATCTGCTGATCGCCCTTCTCGCCGCGGCTTATCTACGCCTCGGTCAGCTCACCAAGGCCGAGCAATGCGTCGATGCCGTGCTGAACTCGCGCGGCCGCACGCAGCGTGATGCCGGATTCACGCTGGCACTGCTGCTTCGCGGGGAGATCAATCTGTGGGCGATCCTGCGCACCGACCCCTGCTTTCGCGGCCAGCTCCTGTTCGTCGACGACCTGCCCAGGCGATCCCTCGATCGAGCCGCCCGTGCCACCCGGGCGCGTCTGGCCTTCGAGGAGGTGGCGGGCGCCGCGAACGTCGGCTTTCCCCTGAAGGAAATGGCTGAAGCCGGCCTTGCCTGCACGCGCCTCGTTCTCGAGCCGCTCGAGTGCGACTGGGAGTATTTGCAACGGCACGTCCAGCTCATGACCACAGAGGGACTGGCCCACCTGCGTGACCTGGCCCGGCTGGATCTCTCGGTTCTCTACCTGGTCCATGGCCGATCGCGCGAGGCACGCTCCTGGCTCACACCGCTGGCCGAGAAGACGCTCGCCCGGCCGGGCGAGCCCTTCGAGCATGATGTTCTGTTCTGCGCCGCGATGGCTGCCGAGCGCAGCGGAGACAGCCACCGGGCGCTCGCCTTTCTTAGCGAGTACAACGTGCGCATCCGTGCCCAGCATCTGACCCGGGTACCACTGCCACCACCGAACGTGGCCACCCAGACTGAACCACCCTGCATTCCCGTGGAAGAGCGGCGCGGCTCCCAGGTCGAAGACAGTGCGCTCGTCGCGCGCGTGACGGCGTTGGTCCGCAACCATCCGGCCAATCCCGCGCATTCGCTGCAGCTGGCCGCCATGGAGGGGATATCACGCCGGACCCTGGAATACAAGTTCCGGCGCCAGACGGGCAAAAGCCCGAAGGAATTCGTGACAGCAATCCGTCTGGAGATGGCCTATGGTGCCTTGTCCAACCAGGCCCCGGAGGAGCCGGGCATGCTGGCGGCGTTGGCCAAGTCCCTGGGTTTTCGGAATTATCGGGCCTTTGCGCGGGCCTTCAGAAAGACCTACGGCTTCAGTCCCGCGCAGTCCCTGGAGACCGCAAGCGAGTCAGGAGGGCCGGGCAGCGCCTAGCGGCGCGCCTCGAACTGCAGGGTCCTGTCCTCAATCGGCTCGGCGAACATCAGCACATTGCCGTTCGGATCGACGACGCGCAGTTCCTTCACATACCAGTCGCGCTCCGTCGGCGCATCGAGGCTCATGCCGCGACTGGTGAACTCGCGGAACAGGGCGTCGGTACTCGCCACCCGCAGGCAGCAGCGTACCGCGGCCAGCGCAGGCTCGGCAGGTTGCGGCGAAAAGTGCAGTTCGGCACCATCGCGCCGCACGATTGCATAGGCGCCAGACTGCATCACCTTCGCAAAGCCCAGCATCGAGTAGAAAGCCAGCGTCTCGGTCAGATCCGAGTACGGCAGAATGGGGATGGCATCGAGCAGGGTTGGGCTGATCATTGTTCTGGATGAGGAAGGTCGGGCGACCGGGAGATTAGGGAACGGGACGAAAATGCTCGACCCGGGGAGCGGGATCGTAGAAATGGTGCAGCAGCGCCCGCCACTCCTGATATCCCGGCGACCCGCGAAACCCCTGGGTATGGTCTTCGAGCGTTTGCCACTGCACCAGCAATGCATAGCGCTGTTCATCCTCGATACAACGCTGCAATTGATGCGAAACATAGCCGGTGGAGTCGGCGAGGATACCCTGCGCCTGGCGAAACGCGGCCTCGAAGGCTGCCGTTTCCCCGGGGCGAACCTGCAACTGCGCGATTTCCAGAACCAATTACCGCCCTCTCATCGGTAGCATCCAGAGTCCAGTGTACGCCAGCATGCCGCCGATGGAAATCCGCGTCGCGGGGCTGCGGGTGTCGCGTCAGCCAGGCGCGTGCGAGGGCGCAATCGCGCAGGGACCCGCTGGCGCCACCGGTCCCGGCCGCACGTCTAAAGCTCGATGACCTCCAGGCCCTTCGTTTGGAAGTCGCGGGCCCGATCAGAACTGGGTGTGCAGCCGTACGCCATAGACGTTGACCGGACCCCGATCTGCATTGTAGGCGGGGTGGTCGATGTGCTGGTAATCGAGGCTGATCCAGCTCTGCTTCCCCACCGCGTAACTGTAATAGCTCTCGAAGATGTCCTCAGGGCGGTAGTGAACCAGCTGGCCGTCGCCGATAAACTCGCCCAGGCCCCCGAGCGACAGGTACTCCTCGTGGGCTGTGGACAGTCCGTTTTCGATCAGGATTACCCCGACCGTATCGTTCTCGCGCTGCCAGCGCGTACCTTTAAGCGTCGCTCCGAGCTGCCGCGTGCGCTCGACCTCGGTGAAGGAATAGGTCTCGGTCTGCCCATCGGCCCAGCCGAGGCGTCCGAACAAGGCGAAGTCGCCCGTGAGATTCTGCTCGCCATTGAGTCCCCAGCCGACCTTGTCCTTGGGCCGACGGACGTCGGCGACCGAGGGGACGGTTCCGGTCGCGCGCGCGAGCTTGATCGCATCAAGGTAGCTGCCCATGATGGCTGCATTGCGAAACGCGAGAAGGCGCAGCTTCCCTGGCTGGTCAAGGATCGAGAAGTCGCGCTCGAGTTCGATCTGGTCGCCGTGATAGTTCATGATGCTGTAGTTCAGCTGCGCGCCATTGGACTCGCGCGGCACGAGGAAACGGCCGGCCCGCAAAGCCCAGTCCTGCCAGTCCACTTCGAGCGCACCGCCCCAGCTGTAGCCCCGCACGTCGGCGGCGAAGTCGTAGCTGCCGAAATCCGAGGCGGTCCAATTGGCGAATTGCGTGCGCGGATCGTGGGCGAAGCTGTTGTTATCGAAGATGTCGGTGATGGCGACCTTGCCCAGTGTCAGGACGATGCGGTTGCGATCGACGGTCTCGCCGAGCTGGTTGAATGCCGAGTCGAGATCGAGTGTCGCGCCGCCCAGGCCAAACACCTGTCTGAAGAATGCGCGGGGGACGTAGAAGGTGGGATTCGGACCGCTCACCTTCTGCAACTCGCCGTTGGGCGGACCCCCCAGTCCCTGAAGATTGGACAGGGCCACGCCCTCGATCATCTCTGGGTCCACATACACGGCCCCACCGGTATTGGTGCGCAGGGCAAGATAGGCCGTGAGCGACGAGGTGTAGGACTTCTCGGCAGCAGGTAACAGGCTCTTCGGCCCGGTGTAGGCCGCTGAGAAGGCCGGCTTGTCCTGCCAGATGTAGGTGCCCTGGAAGTGGGCTTCGAACGGGCTCGCCGGCATCAGCAACGGAGGTGCCGCGCTGTCCGGGGTATCGATGACGGCGTTCGGGGTTTGCGCGAGCGCCGGCACCCCCAAGGCAATGCCACTGAGGAGGCACGCCCGGCGTACTGCGGCCAGCACCCGGGCGGCGAGGTGGCGGCCTTCGCCGCAATGGCCAGCGCCCGTCATGCGCGTTGCTGTCCAACCGAGGGGGCGCCCGGCAAGGGCGAAGTGTGCAGTCATATTATTGTTCTTCGTGAGTTCAGGGCGCCCGCGTGCGGCATCGGGTGCCGCCTCAGGTGCGGCTTGAAACCGGACGAGGCCGGGCGGGCGCGGTGCGGCCACGGCCGCACCGCATCAAGCAGCCAGAGGAAGTTGTGGATCCAGGGAACGCCCCAACATCCGCGAGAAAGCGTCGGTCGACGCGACCACTATCAGTTTGCTACAGGATTGTTACCGATTGATGATCGGGGATTATTCGGGGATTGGTCGGCCTGAGGACGTGCGACTAGCGGCCCCGCCCGAATGGTGACACCAGGATGCCAAAGCCTGAACTCGGGCGAATGATCGACTGGATTGCGGCGGGTTGCTCGGGTACTAGATTTAGGTACGCGCTTGCCGGCTGGCAGGAAAGGCGGCCTGCGAATCCGAGCAGGGCGCGCAGCGCGCCTTCGAAGTTGTGTCGGGTCATCTTTCACCTCCTTCGCGAACCGCAGGGTGCCGTTGCGGATCGCACTGTGCGACTCCGGGTCGAGTGCAGCAGAGCAGCCCGGAGCAGTTCTACAAAAAGGGAGGTGGGTACAGCGGGCCGAGCTTCTGAATGCAGAAACCGAGGTTTTGAGCCTGACACGCACCATCCCGCTTCATCAGCGGGACGGGGAAAGTAAAAGAACCTTGCCTGGAATCCCGATGATTACGGTTTTTCCGATCGTCTAGGGCAACTGTCCATTACACTTTCCGGCTGTTGAGGAAATCTGATTGTGCCATCTTGGTGCGTTGTGTCAAGACATCTTCGGGTGAAATGTGGCGCGCGTTGCGTGAATGGGGACGTCGCTCGGCAGGCCGCTGGCGGCCAGGCGCGCCGGGGTCGTCCCCGGTTCTCGCGAAAACGTCCCGGCGCCTAGGGAGCCGAGTGATGTGGCCGAGTCCCGCTCTAGCCGGGCCTTTGTCTGGAATGGGATCGTGAACCAATCTTTGTCGACGCGCATGCTCTCTCTCGGAAACAAGGCGGCCCTGCGCTCGATCGCCGTCTACGAGCTCGTCAAGGCCTGCATTGTGGTTGCGGCCGGAATCGCGAGCCTGTTTTTGCTCAGGCACGATCTTGCCGGGGCCGCGACACACGCCCTGCGCCACCTGCATCTCGATCCGGCGAGCCGAGTATCGCTCGAAATCCTGCATATGGCATTGCGAGTCCAGGATTTCGATCCACGCTGGATCGCCCTGGGCTGCGTGGGCTACGCGCTTGTGCGTGTCGCTGAGTCGTATGGTCTGTGGTTCGGACTGGCGTGGGGCGAATGGATCGGCGCACTTTCGGGAGCGATCTACCTGCCCATCGAGATCCACGAACTCATCACGCGCGTGACCGCACTGCGGCTCGAGGTCTTCCTCGCCAATCTCGCGATCGTATCCTTCCTGGCCTGGCGGCTGTGGCGTCGGCGCGCCGAGGAGCAGTCTGCAGGGGCCGGGGAAAGCCTTGCTGAGCGAGGCGCCCTGGACCCGCTCGTACCGACCCCACCCACGCAGGCCGAGGTCATGGCGAGCCAACCCGAAACCCGGAGCTAGGAGAAGCCGATGGCTTTGGCGCAGTCCTTATGCCGCGCATCCAGACGCGCATTCGGCGCACTCAGGGGCACGCTCAGGGGCGCACTCAGGGGCGCACTCAGGCACACATGCGCCCTGATCGCGGCAGACGGTTCCTGTCGATGGCGCTGGCCCGCGGCTTGTGGACCGGGTGTTCGGGCGCTGGCTGCAATAGGGATCGTAGCGCTCGCCTGCGGCTGCGCCCCGCTCTCCGGCGGGGAGCAGGGAGCGAGCCCGCTGATCAGGGTCAAACTGATCGCCTTGAATGATTTCCACGGCTACCTGCTGCCAAGCGGCACGCGCTTCGAGGCGCCCGACCCCGCACACCCGGGTAAGACCCTCGCCGTTCAGACTGGCGGGGCCGCGGAGCTCGCGACTTTGGTGCACGCCCTGGCCAGCGAGAACCCCAACCATATCGTAGTCGGTGCCGGAGACATGGTCGGGGCCTCTCCCCTCATCTCGGGGCTGTTTCTGGACGAACCCAGTATCGAGGTTCTCGACGAGGTGGGGCTCGAGCTGACCTCGGTGGGCAACCATGAATTCGACCGCGGCGTCGCTGAGCTCCTGCGCAAGCAGCACGGCGGCTGTGCGAGCACCGACTTGCTGGCCAGTTGCAAGGCAGGCCATCCCTTCACCGGTGCCCATTTTCAGTACCTGGCCGCGAATGTCGTCGAGCGCGCAAATGGCGAGCCGATCCTGCCTGCCTATGCGGTACGCCGTTTCGGGGGGCAGCCGATCGCCTTCATCGGTGTCACGCTGAAGGGGACCGGGCGCATTGTGGCGCCCTCGGGGATCGAGAGCGTGGAATTCCGCGACGAGGCCGACACCGTCAACGCGCTCGTCGAAAGACTGCGCGCAGAGGGCATCCATAGCTTCGTGTTGCTGATCCACCAGGGTGGCACGACTGCAGATCCCTGGAAAACCATGGAGTGCGATCACTTCGAGGGAGAGATCCTGCCCATCCTCGAGCGCCTCGATCCGGACGTCTCGCTCGTGGTTTCGGGACACACGCACCAGGCCTACGTGTGCTCCTACCGGGGATTCCTCGTCACGAGCGCGGCCTCCTATAGCCGCCTCGTCACGGATATCGACCTGGCGATTGATGCCCGGAGCGGACGCATTGTCGAGAAGACCGCCACCAATCACGTCGTGGCCGGGCCGAGCGAGCCGGGCGCAGCCAGCGGGCACGCCTATCCGGCACTGGCTCCCGATCCCGCGGTTGCTTTGCTCGTGCGCCACTACGAGGAGTTGTCGCGACCCCTCGCCGGGCGGCCGGTCGGGCGCATCACCGAGGCCTTGTCGCGCCAGGGCGGCCGCACGGGGGAAAGCCCATTGGGCGACGTCATTGCCGACGCCCAATGGGCCGCGACCCAGGCGAGCGCCGGCGCCCAACTCGCCTTCACGAATCCCGGGGGCATCCGCACCGATCTGGCGTTCCAGGAGGGCGGCATCGTCAGTTACGGGGCGGTGTTCGCTGCGCAGCCGTTTGGCAATACGCTCGTGACCGAAACCCTGACCGGGGCCCAAATTTACGATCTGCTAGNNGGGGCCCAGATCAAGGCCATCCTCGAGGAGCAGTGGGTTGCGCATCCCGAGCGGCCGGTCGTCCTGCAGGTCTCCGACTCGTTTCGCTATGCGTATGATCTGCGCCGGCCTCCGGGCGAGCGCATTGTGGCTGACAGCATGACGCTGGCCGGGGCCCCCCTGTCACCCGATGGGCACTACCGCGTGACGATCAACAGTTTCCTCGCTGCAGGCGGGGACGGCTTTGTCGAACTGACGAATGGCGCCGACCGCGTCGTCGGCATCCTCGACGCCGATGCGCTCGAAGCCTATCTGGCCGCGCATGCGCCGCTCGCGGCGCCCGCATCCGGCCGAATCCGGGCGCTGCCCTAGCCGGGTCGGCTACGACGGCGCTCCTAGGCCACCGGGTGCATGCCGCGCGAATTGAGCAGTTGCTGCTTGACGGCGAAATCGAAGAGCGCGATCTGCTCTTGCATCGCCTCGCGCATCACGCTTGCCGCATCGGCCGGGGCCAGCGTCACGTAAGCATCCGCCTCGCCGGCCGAGTGCGAGATCTCCATGCCAGCCTTGCGCGCAATGCGCATCATGGCCTTGTTCTGGGTGAGGCAGTGCATGAAGAGGGTCGTGATGCCCAGATTGCGCGCATGGGTCGAGGCGCGCACGAACAGCGCGGTGCCCAGTCCGCGCCCGCGCGCCCGTTCCGCGACCGACAGTCCAAATTCGGCCACGGTCGGCTTGACCTCGGCGATCCCCGGCGGGGTGGCGTGGTTGACGTGCGGCGCGAAGTGACCCGCGGCCATGAGCGCGAGATCATCATCGAAGATGCCGAACACGGCGGCTTCGTTGAAATTGATGCCATCGACATAGTGCTCGATGGTTGCGTCAGACAGGGGATTGCCAAAACGCAGATAGCGGTCCTCAGCGCCAAGGCCCAGCAGATGCTCCAACAGCAGCGGCCGATCCGCCGCGCCCAGTTCCTTGATCGGAATGGCCAACACCCGGGCTGCGTCGAGCCGGTCGCGGATGCGTTCGTCGAGGGTCATTTAAGAGGCTCCACAGGATGTTTGCTGCAATGCAATATAGTACCTCGCCGGGAGTCAGCGTGCCGGCCCGGGGTCGACTGCCGGCTAGAGGATCGCGTCTAGTCTCAGGATGCCGTGCACGATGGGTGGGCTGCGAACGCGCCGGGGCCGGTCCAGGAGAGCAAGAAGGGACGCCGCCCGTAGCGGGCAAGCTTTGCGGCAAGATCCCGCAACAGGGCTTGGTGAGGGAGTGGCTGCACGGGGCACCATGGGAGTGCCGGCCCGATTCTTCTTCCTGCTGCGTTGCGCTTTAGCGCGGACCGCATTGACCCGGGTCGAGGGCAGCACTGCTCACCCTGAAACCCGGGGCGGGCGGCTGTTCGCGCGGTTGGGTCGCTTCCTCGTCGCCCCCTGGTCGCCTCCTTGTCGCTGAAGGGGCGCTGAAGGGGCNNTGAGGTACGTGACGGGGCCAGCTGTGGCTCGCGTTCTCGCACCCGTTTCCCCGGCCCGGGCCCTTGACATGATTATGGCGATCGCCCATAATTTGCGGTTCTCTGCGGAGGGGTGCCCGAGTGGCTA
>PLEY01000115.1:0-141 GCA_003136595.1 Burkholderiales bacterium | reverse complement strand
CGATTCCCTTCACCCGCTCCACGAATCCCGGTGGCACAACCACTCGGCAGTGCAGTACGCGGTGAAGTAGGCAAAGGTTTTGCGGTCGGGGCTGCGCGGGTCGCAAGCGGCCTCAAGAGCCCTTGTAGCTCAGTGGTAGAG
>PLEY01000153.1:12744-12977 GCA_003136595.1 Burkholderiales bacterium | reverse complement strand
GATCTGGGAGAGAAACCACGGATCGATGTGGGTCAGCTGGTGCACCTCATCGAGAGACATGCCATTGGCGAAGGCGTCACCGACGAACCAGATGCGCTCCGGACCCGGCTCCCCGAGCTCCTCCTCGATCTTCTCACGGTCCTGGGTCTTCTCGTTCATGCCGTCAACGCCCACTTCCAGACCCCGCAGGGCCTTCTGGAAGGACTCCTGGAACGTCCGCCCGATCGCCATCA
>PLEY01000153.1:0-12693 GCA_003136595.1 Burkholderiales bacterium | reverse complement strand
TAGCCGACGGCGAGCTTGGCGGCAATCTTCGCGATCGGAAAGCCGGTGGCCTTTGAAGCGAGCGCCGAGGACCGTGACACGCGCGGGTTCATCTCGATGACCAGCATCCGGCCATCGAGGGGATTGACCGCGAACTGCACGTTCGAGCCGCCGGTGTCGACGCCGATCTCGCGCAAGATTGCGATCGAGGCCGCGCGCATGAGCTGGTATTCCTTGTCGGTCAGGGTCTGCGCCGGGGCCACGGTGATCGAATCGCCGGTGTGGATGCCCATCGGATCGAGATTCTCGATCGAGCACACGATGATGCAGTTGTCGGCGCGGTCCCGAACCACCTCCATCTCGAATTCCTTCCAGCCGATCAGCGATTCCTCGATCAGGAGTTCGCCTGTCGGTGAGGCCTCGAGACCACGCTTGCAGATGACCTCGAACTCCTCGGCGTTATAGGCGATGCCGCCGCCTGAGCCTCCCATGGTGAAGCTCGGCCTGATGATGGCCGGAAAACCGAGCAACCCCTGAACCGACCAGGCTTCGGCCATGGAATGGGCGATGCCCGAGCGCGCCGAGCCCAGTCCGATCGCGGTCATGGCCTCCTTGAATTTCTGGCGGTCCTCGGCCTTGTCAATCGCCTGCGGGGAGGCACCGATCAACTCCACGCCGTAGCGCTCCAGCACACCGTTGCGGTGCAGGTCGAGCGCGCAGTTCAGCGCCGTCTGCCCGCCCATGGTGGGCAGGATCGCGTCTGGACGCTCGCGCTCGATGATCTTCTCGACGACCTGCCAGGTGATCGGCTCGATGTAGGTGACATCGGCGGTCTCGGGATCGGTCATGATCGTGGCCGGATTGGAATTCACCAGGATCACGCGATACCCCTCCTGCCGCAGCGCCTTGCAGGCCTGCGCCCCGGAGTAGTCGAATTCACAGGCCTGACCGATCACGATCGGCCCCGCGCCGATGATGAGAATGTCCTGGATGTCGGTACGCTTAGGCATCGGCCCTGTTCTCCATGAGGTCGATGAAGCGGTCGAACAGGTAACCGATATCGTGCGGGCCCGGGCTCGCCTCCGGATGGCCCTGAAAACAGAAGGCCGGCCGGTCAGTGCGCCGAAATCCCTGCAGCGAGCCGTCGAACAGGGAGACGTGGGTGATCGCGCAGTTCCCGGGCAGGGAGTCAGGATCGACCGCAAAGCCGTGATTCTGCGAAGTGATGAGCACCTGCCCGGTCTCGAGGTCCTGGACGGGGTGATTGGCGCCGTGGTGGCCGAACTTCATCTTGAGCGTGCGCCCATCTGAGGCCAGCGCCATGATCTGGTGGCCAAGACAGATGCCAAACGTGGGCAGACCCGTGTCGATCAGCTCGCGCGCCGCAACGATGGCGTACTCGCAGGGTTCAGGATCGCCGGGTCCGTTGGACAAAAAGACCCCGTCCGGGGCGAGACGCATGACCTCCGCCGCGCTCGATTCAGCAGGCACCACGGTGACGCGGCAGCCGCGCGCAGCCAGCATGCGCAGGATGTTGCGCTTGACGCCAAAGTCGAAGGCGACGACATGAAAGCGGGTGTCGCCCTGCACGCCGTAGCCGTCCCCGAGCTGCCATTCGGTCTCGGTCCACTGATAGGGTCGGGTCACGCTCACCACCCGCGCGAGATCCATGCCGGCCAGTCCTGGAAAGGCGCGGGCCAGCGCCACAGCTGCCTCGACATCGGTGGTGCCGGCGACGATGGCACCGGACTGCGCCCCCTTTTCACGGAGCAGGCGCGTGAGCTTGCGCGTGTCGATGCCGGCGATCGCGACGCACCCCTGGTCGCGCAGGTAGGCATCGAGAGGCTGCTGCATGCGAAAATTGGAAGCAAGCCGCGGCAGATCGCGGATGATCAATCCTGCTGCATAGATCGAGTCCGACTCGACGTCCTCCCCGTTGGCCCCCGTATTGCCGATGTGGGGGTAGGTGAGCGTGACGATCTGCCGGGCGTAGCTCGGATCGGTGAGGATCTCCTGATAGCCGGTCATGGAGGTGTTGAACACCACCTCACCGCTGGTCTCGCCCAGGGCGCCGATTGCGATGCCACGAAAGCTTGTGCCGTCGGCCAGCGCCAGGATCGCGGGAGGCGCAGAGGTGCGAAAGTCGGACGGCAACGCTGATGCTCCTGTTTGTGTCGCTCAGTCGCCATGCCGCCTAAGCGCCGCACGACGGACTTCGCTGGTGTGCCCGCTGCTGTGCCCCCAAGCTTGCGGATCGCCCCGCCCCACACGCGCGACGACCAGGAAGAATTCGGCCTTCGGATGGGGTTGATCGCGGATGGGGTTGATCGCTCGTCGCGGCGCTGGAGGCGGCAAAAAGTAGATAAACTTTCGAAGTATACCGTAAAGTGGTAGTCATTGCCCTGTGGCGGCCCGGCGCTGGCTTCGAGCCCGCACCGCCACGCGACGGTTTTCCTCAGGCTGGCACGATGCTCAGCGCAGCGTCCCCCTTCTTCCTGGATGCCCCATGAACCAACTGGATCAGCTCAAGCAATTCACGATCGTCGTCGCCGATACGGGCGACTTCGAGTCGATGCGCGACTTCGCGCCGCGCGATGCGACCACCAATCCCTCGCTCATCCTGCGCGCCGCCCTCGAGCCCCGCTACGAGCCCCTGCTCGACGCTGTCGTGCGGCAGCATCGGAGAGATCCGATTGAAGACCTGACCGATCGCGTGCTCGTGGCCTTTGGCATCGAGATCCTGAAAATCGTGCCGGGACGGGTCTCAACCGAAGTCGACGCGCGCCTGTCGTTCGATGCGGCGGCAAGCGTGGCCAAGGCCCACGAACTGATCAGCCTCTACGAGCAGGCAGGCGTCGCCCGCGAACGGGTGCTCATCAAACTGGCCTCGACCTGGGAGGGCATCCGGGCGGCGGAAATCCTCGAGCGCGAACAGATCCACTGCAATCTCACCCTGCTGTTTTCTCCGGTGCAGGCCTGCGCCTGCGCGGACGCGGGGATCACCCTGATCTCGCCGTTTGTGGGTCGGATCACGGACTGGTTCAGGCAGCATTCCGGCCGCGACTATCTGCCGGAAGAGGACCCGGGAGTGCAGTCGGTGCGCCGTATCTACGCCATCCTGAAGAAGCTCGGCTACGACACCCAGGTCATGGGGGCGAGTTTCCGCTCGGTCGGCCAGATACTCGCGCTCGCGGGCTGCGATCTGCTCACCATCAGCCCCGCGCTGCTCCTCGAGCTGCAGCAGTCCGAGGCGCCGGTCGTGCCTGTACTCACGCCCGCGTATGCGCAGGCGCAGCAGGCCGAGCCCCTCATCCTTGAGGAACCGAGCTTTCGCTTTCGCATGAATCAGGATGCGATGGCGACCGAGAAACTGGCCGAGGGCATACGCCAGTTTGCCGCGGACGCCCAGAAGCTCGAGACGCTGCTCGAGGCGCGCCGCGGCCGCCCCTAGAGAAAGCCCGCCGGACTCGTGGAGACGGCGACCGACTCGACCCCGGCGAAGCCCAGCAAGGCGAGGAGCCAGACGAGGAGCCGCACGGTGCCTGCATCCCGTCATAGGCAGGAAGGAGCGCCCGAAATCTTTACATGCCTAACGCCAGGAGGTCATAAGACCGTCTTCCAGATCTTTCGCGGGCTCTCGCCTTGCGGCTACAGCAGCCCGGGCACCGTCCTCGACTAGCCGCTCCTGGGTTGCCACCTCATGAGGCGCTGCTCGATGGCACCGACCAGTCCATCGAGCAACAGCGCAAACACCGTCAGCACGACGATGCCAGCCAGCACGGTGTCGATGTCGAACGTGCCCTCGGCCTGCAGGATGAGGTAGCCGATGCCGCGGGCCGAGCCGAGATATTCGCCGACCACGGCGCCGACGAAAGCGAGCCCGACCGAAGTATGCAGCGACGAGAACACCCAGCTCATGGCGCTGGGCAGATAGACCGAGCGCAGGAGCTGGGAGCGGCTCGCACCGAGCATGCGGGCGTTGGCAAGGACCACGGGGCTGACTTCGCGCACGCCCTGGTAGACATTGAAGAAGACGATGAAAAAGACGAGCGTCATCCCGAGCGCGATCTTCGATCCCATGCCGAGCCCGAACCAGGTGGCAAATATCGGGGCGAGGATGACGCGCGGCATCGAGTTCGCAGCTTTGACGTAAGGATCAAAGAGGGCCGCCGCCAGTGGCGCAAGCGCGAGCCACATACCCACGGCCAGACCGAGGAGGGTGCCGAAGAAGAACGAGAGCACGGTCTCGATCAGGGTCACGATCAGGTGCGCCCAGATCTCGGCGGGAAAATGCAGGGCGAACCAGGTGACGTCCTTGGTGCCGATCTCGAGCGTGCTGCTGCCCTTCGAGAACCAGTCCCAGATGCGCAGCGCGACCTTTTGCGGTTCACCGAAGAAAAACGCGGCCTGGGTCGGATTGTCGAAGTAGAAGGGCGGCACCAGGGTCGGGCTGGTCAACACGTACCAGAGCCCGAGGAAGATGGCGAGCACCATGACCTGCCAGAAGCGGATGTTGCCGTGCCGGGGTTTGATGAATCGCCACATAGTGGTGTGCCGATCACTCGGCCAGTGCATCCATCTGCCGCGCGTAGCCCTTCAGAACCTCGTCGCGCATCGCCTCCCAGATCTGGGCATGCAGGGCAACGAAGCGCGGCTGGGTGCGCACGCTCGTGACATCGCGGGGCCTGGGCAGGTCGATCACGAAATCGCCGATCGGATGGGTTGCCGGACCGGCCGAGAGGACCACCACCCGGTCGCTCATGGCGATCGCCTCGTCCAGATCATGGGTGATGAAGAGCACCGCCTTGCGCTTGGCGCCCCAGAGCTCAAGCAGTTCATTTTCCATGAGCTGGCGGGTCTGGACGTCGAGCGCCGAGAACGGCTCGTCCATGAGAATAATGTCCGGATCGAGCACCAGCGTCTGGGCGAGTGCGACGCGCTTGCGCATGCCGCCGGAAAGCTCATGGGGAAAGCGACCACCAAATCCACCCAGACCCACGCGTTTGAGCCAGGCGTTGGCTTCCCGGCGTGCGACCTCGCGCGCCTGGCCACGGAACTGCAGCCCGGCAGCGACGTTCTCGAGCGCACTGCGCCAGGGCATCAGGGCCTCGGCCTGGAACATGTAGCCGGCACTGGTGTTGATGCCCTGAAGCTCGCGGCCGAAGACCTCGACGCGGCCCGAAGTGGGGGCGAGCAGGCCCGCCGCGACATTGAGGAGCGTCGACTTGCCGCAACCGGTCGGCCCGACCACCGACAGGAATTCGCCGGGATGGATCTCGAGGCTGGTGCTGGCGAGAGCGGTATACCCTGCGCCCTCCCGGGTCCGTGGCCCACGCCGCGCCGGAAACGTGCAGGTGATGTCCGCAAGGCGCAGGGCGAGCGGCGCGGCGCTCGACACGTCAACCATCGGACCCCCCGGCCCCGCGCCAGGACGGCGTGTTCGCCTTACGGAAAGCGTGCATCGGCCCTTGTGACGTAGTCGTTGGTGAAAGTCTCCTCGAGCCTGATGCGCGCCGGATCGATACGGGGATTAAAGGACGCGAGCACCTTCAAGGCCGTGCGCGCGCCCTCCGGCGGGATCAGCCCGTCGGTCGAGAAGGCATCGCGGACCTTGTTGAAGGACGCGAGGTACAGGGCGCGGTCGCCCAGCTGATAGGACTCTGGCACGGTTTTCAGGAGCTCAGAGGGGCCCGCCTTGGCGAGCCAGCGGTCAGCGCGCACGATGGCGTTGGTCAGGGCCTGGACGGTGCGCGGATTCCTGCGGATGAAATCCTCCGACGCATACAGCGTCGCCGCCGGCATCGGTCCGCCGAACAGCTCAACGGTGCCCTTCTGGGTCCGGGCGTCGGCGACGATGCGGATCTCGCCACGCTGCTCGAGCATGGTCATGACAGGGTCGACATTCGAGAGGGCATCGATCTGGCCGCTGCGCACTGCAGCGAGCGCACCGGCCGAAGTACCCACGCCGATGACCGCCACCTCGTCGGGCTTGAGTCCCGCCTGGCCGATGAAATAGTCGAGGGCCATGTTGGTCGATGAGCCGGGCGCCGAGACGCCCACCTTCATGCCGCGCAGGTCCCGGGCACTCTTGAACTGCGCCGCCTTCGCGCTCACCACGCCGATCGAGATCTGCGGCGCGCGGCCCATCAGCACGAAGGCCCGGATGTGCTGACCCTTCGACTGCATGTCGATGGTGTGCTCGTAGGCTCCCGAGACGACATCGGCACTGCCGCCGACCAGGGCTTCGAGCGCCTTCGCGCCGCCGGCGAAGTCGCTGATCTCCACCTCCAGTCCTTCGTCCTTGAAATAGCCCTGCTGCTCGGCGATCGTGAGCGGCAGATAATAGAAGCCCGCCTTGCCCCCGACCGCGATGGCGATGTGGGGCTTCTCAGGGGCCTCGGCCCGCACGGTTGCCGCGCCCCCGAGTCCGGCCGCGAGCACCAGGGCAATAGATCTTCTGGCCCACGTGATCCAGCGCGCGTCCTGCAACCTCATCAGAGCACCTCGGAAATGTCTTCGGGATCCTGTCTGCGCGCTATTCTAGCGCCATCGGCAGGCCGTCCGAGCTGTGCAGGGGACCCGTTGGAGTCGGGGTTTCTCCCAATAGAACACGGGAGCTTGGGCAACCTCCGGGGACAGGCTCAGTGCTCGCCGGGCCAACGCCGGCTTGGGTCACGACACTTTGGTCCACTTTCCAAAGCCGAGCACGTGGGTCGCGCTTGGCGACCCGCCGGGAGGTTCGAGCGACAGGCCAATGACTGCAGAGGTGCGCAGACGCTCGGCATCGGGGACCGCAAAGCGGACCGGGGTGCCGCCTGCGCCCTGCGGTGCAATGCCTGCCGACACCACGCCCGGGCCGGATGGATTGGCCATCCACAGCTGCAAGGCCCGGTCTTTGGGTACGGCCGCCTTCGCACCGACCAGCTCGAGCACCACATCGCTGCCGGCACCGCTCATGACGAGCACCGCCACCGGCCGGTGCGTCTTGTCTTCCTCGATCGTCGCAACATAGGTGCTCACTGGCTCGGTGGTGCTCACGCCCGGTGCCGGGCTCGTCGAGGCCGCTCCAACCTGTGCAACCGGTGCAACGGGGGTCGGCGGGGTGCCGACGGTCGCCTGGGCGGTGACCGGGGCAGGCCCGGATGCGTCGCCGGGAAGGCGCGAGAACATCGGGACAGCGATGGCAAGCACTGCGAGCGCCGCAAAGGCTCCGGCAAGCCCCTTCCAGAACGCGAGGCTGTCCAGCCAGCCGGTGGGCTTTGCGGTTCCCGCGCCAAGAACGGGCAGGCGCGCGGTCAGCCCCTGCCAGACGCGCGCGGGGGGCTCGATCGCTGGCACCAGCTCGCCCAGCGGGGCAAGATGGCCCTGCCAGCGGTCCACGAGAGCCCGCAGCTCAGCATCCTCGCGCAGCCAGGTCTCAAAGCGGCGCCGTGCACCGCCGCGCAGGCTGCCCAGCGCGTACTGGGCCGCGAGCAGTTCACGCAATGCCGGATTGCCCCGTGTGTTCATGGGCTGACCGCCGGCTGCGGGCGCTGTGTTGCGAGCGGCATCACTCGTTTGCCTCCAGGCAACGTTTTAGCCGTTCGAGTCCGCGCCGGATCCAGGTTTTCACAGTTCCGATGGGAACCTGCAGGTTGCGCGCGAGCTCGGAATGGCTCAAGCCCTGAAAATAGGAAAAAGCGATCGCCTGGCGCTGGCCCGCCTCGAGCCGGCCCATGCAGATCGTCAAAGCTGCGGCGGACTCGGATCGGAGCACCAGATCTTGCGGTCCGGCGCTCTCTGACTCCAGCACAGCCGCCAGATCGTCGTCGAACTCGACACTGTCGTGATCGACCCGCCGGATGTAGTCGAGCGTCCGATTGCGCACGATCGTGATGAGCCACGTCATCGGGGCCGACAGCGAAGCGTTGTAGCTGGCCGCGCCATTCCAGACATTGACGAACGCGTCCTGCAACACTTCCTCCGCTCTTCCATGATCCCGTAATATACGAACTGCGATCCCAAATAGTTTCGCGGCTGTTGCGTCGTAGAGACGCCGGTAGGCGCCTTGATCGCGCAACGCGACGCGCGCGATCAATTCTGCAAGGTCTTCGGGGTCTCGATAGGCGGCCAAAAGGAATCCAGGCAAGGTTCTCGCGAGTTTGCGCGGGTTTGGGAGCCGCCATTCTACCTATAGCGCGCAAAGCGCACCAAAATCACGCTTCTGTAGCGCACTTGTCGCGCTCCAACCTACACGACGCCCTCGGCTTTGAGCGCCGCGCGCGTGGCAGCGTCGATGCCCAGGGCTGCGAGCACCTCGTCGGTGTGTTCACCCAGCCCGGGTCCGAGCCAGCGCGTCTCGCCAGGCGTCTCGGAGAGCTTGGGCACGACGCCAGGCAGGGTGACGGGCTGGCCGTCAGCGAAGTGGTGCTCCTCGAACATGCCGCGCGCTGCGAACTGGGGGTCATGTCGCATGTCGGCGACGCTGTAGATCCGGCTGGCGGGCACGTCGGCCGCCTCCAGCATGGCGAGCGCTGCGTCCGCGCCTAGACCGGCCGTCCAGCTGCCGATGGCCGCGTCGATCTCACCCGCGCGCCGGGCCCGGCCGTCGTTGCGCGCAAGGCTCGCGTCCTCTGCCAGGTCGTCGCGACCGATCGCGGCCATCAGGCGCTTGAAGATGGCATCGCCATTGCCGGCGATGACAAGGCTCTGTCCGTCGGCGCAGGCGTAGGTGTTCGACGGCACGATCCCCGGCAAGGCCCCGCCGGTGCGTTCGCGTACGATCCCATAAAGATCGTATTCGGGAACCATCGACTCCATCATGTTGAACACCGCCTCATAGAGGGCCACATCAACCATCTGGCCCTGGCCCTCGGCACGCCCGCCGGTCTGGTCGCGGTGCCTGAGGGCGACGAGCGCGCCCAGCGCGCCGTGAAGTGCTGCCAGCGAGTCACCAATCGAGATGCCGATGCGCACCGGGGGCCGGTCCGGATGACCGGAGACGTAGCGGATCCCGCCCATCGATTCGGCGATTGCGCCAAATCCGGGCCGATCGCGCATCGGGCCGGTCTGGCCATAGCCGGACAGCCGCACCATGATGAGCGCGGGTCTGAGCGCGCGCAACGCCTCGTAACCCAGCCCCCACTTCTCGAGGACTCCCGGGCGGTAGTTCTCGACGACGATGTCGGCCGCGAGCGCGAGCTCGCGGGCGATGGCCTGCGCGCGCGGGTCCTTAAGGTTGAGCGTCACGGACTTCTTGTTGCGTGACTGGACCGACCACCACAGCGACGTCCCCTCGTGCATCTTGCGCCATTGGCGCAGCGGATCCCCGCCGTCGGGCGACTCGATCTTGATCACCTCGGCGCCGAACTCCCCCAGCATGCGTGTACAGAAGGGGCCGGCGATGAGCGTACCCAGCTCAAGTACCTTGACCCCGGAGAGCGCCCCCTTGCCCAATGTCGCCCCCACGGTCTAGTCGAAGCGATCTTTGAAGATGACCGCAATGCGGGCCATGACCTCGTCGCTCAGTTTGGCCACGACCTGGGCGGCCAGCATGTTCTCGACGACCTGTGTCGGGCGCGAAGCGCCCGTGATCACGGTGCTCACCGCCGGGTTCTTCAGACACCAGGCGAGGGACAGCTGCGCGACCGTGCAATCGAGATCGGCGGCGACCTTCTCGAGTTCGACCACCGTGGCGTTCTTCTGCTGGTCGCTCACCAGGTCCTTGATGAAACCGTAGTTCTCGAGCGTCGCCCGGCTGCCAGGGGGCAGGCCGTTCTTGTATTTCCCGGTCAGCAACCCCGAGGCGAGCGGGCTCCAGGTGGTAAGACCAAGTCCGATCTCGGTGTAGAGCCGGCTGTATTCCTGCTCGACGCGTTTGCGATGGAAGAGGTTGTACTGCGGCTGCTCCATGACAGGCTTGTGCAGGTGATGACGCTCGGCGATCTCCCAGGCGCCGCGGATATCGCCCGCGCTCCACTCCGAGGTTCCCCAGTAGAGGGCCTTGCCGCGGCTGATCATGTCGTGCATGGCCCAGACGGTCTCCTCAAGGGGTGTGTTCGGATCGGGACGATGACAGAACACCAGGTCGACGTAGTCCAGTCCGAAGCGCGCGAGGGAACCATCGATCGCATGGTGCAGGTACTTGCGGTTCAGGGTGTTCCGCTCGTTGGGACCCTTCTCGAGTCCCCAGAAGAATTTCGTGGACACGACGTATCTCTGGCGGGGCCAGCCGAGTTCCTTCAGCACCTTGCCCATGATCGTCTCGGACTGGCCGAGGGCGTAGACCTCGGCATTGTCGAAGAAATTCACGCCCGCATCGTAGGCTGCCGCCATGCACTCGCGTGCACCCTTGGTGTCCATCTGGTTGCCATAGGTCACCCATGAGCCGAACGAGAGCTCACTGACCTTCAACCCGGCTCCACCGAGCCTGCGATATTCCATCACCGATTCTCCTAGTCAAGGTTCATTGTTCATTGTCCGGGGTGGCGGCCGCCCCCCTAGGCGTCGCGCCTGTCGAGCACGGCCTGTGCGATCGTGCCGGCGTCGACGTATTCGAGTTCGCCGCCCACGGGCACGCCATGGGCNNAGATGTAGTGTGCGGTGGCTTCGCCCTCGTTGGTGAAATTGGTGGCGAGGATGACCTCCTCGACGATGCCGTCGGTTGCGCGCGCAGCCAGTCGGTCGAGATTGATGTCCTTGGGTCCGATACCATCGATCGGCGAGAGTCGTCCCATGAGGATGAAATACAGGCCACGGAAAGTCAGGGTCTGCTCGATCATGAGCTGGTCGGCCGGGGTCTCGACCACGCACAGGAGACTGCGCTCGCGGCGCTGCGAACTGCAGGTCTCGCACAGTTCGTCCTCGGTGAAGGTGTTGCACAGGGCGCAGCGACGGATGTTTGCAACGGCGCCCGTGAGCGCACTGCCCAGGCGCGCCGCCCCCTCCCGGTCATGCTGCAGGAGGTGGTAGGCGATTCTCTGGGCCGACTTGGGGCCAACGCCGGGCAGGCGCCGCAGGGCTTCGATCAGCTTTTCGAGAGATGAGGGCGGTTTCATGGGGACGTGCGGCACAGCTCTGATTCTAACCGACCAAGGACGGGCGCGAACACCGCCAGCTCGTCTGGTTGCGGATCGACGCCGACCAGAAGCGGGCCGTTCATCTTGCGTTCGACCGCGACAAGCTGATGCGGGTCAAGCGTGCCTTCGCCCGCGATCACGGGCTGGACTTGTCGGATCGTCTAATTTCAAGCGAATAGACGCGTGCGGAAATCGTGACCTGATCACCTCGTGGAAGAGCAAGCTCGTCAATTCCCGGGACTCTCTCGATGGCATTGACGAGATACCTGTACTCCCACTTCAGCCCCAGCCCATATTGAAACTGCTTCGAGAAGCCGGCTGGCAAGGTACTCAGCAGTTTTTCAAAGGCCTCGGGGCTGTCGGGAATCGGCCATTCGTCGTCGTCCAGCGGAATCGTTATGGTCTTGAGTTGATCGTATTTCGGTGTGCGGTAGTCGTGGGCATCGCGCCGGATATGGATGGGGAACATACGCAGCGCGTCTTCGGTGACAGTTGCCAGAGGGACCTTGTCGCGCGTTGCGCCGGGTCCGGAGTCGCCTGCTTTGTAGGACTTCTCGCTGATTGCAACGTAGTACGCGTGCGCGCACGCCTTGCCGTCGATGGTCCCGTGCTCGATTTCGAGCACGGGATCGAAGGGGTTTGCGGTTGGTGGAGGTGTTGCCATGGATATTGCCGTCCCTTTCTTGTTGTCGGTTGTCCTCTTGCGCCTTGTCCTACCGCTCAACGCAGCGTCGCGCCGACCAGTTCGACTGATTCCCTCGTCACGGTTGCCACGTCTTGCAGGAACGCATTCCGGTCCGGCGATGGCGTTACGTCGGGCACCGGGGCCGCCAGGTCATAGACCCGCTCGGCGATCAGCTTGGCGCGCCGGAAGGTCGAGCGCGGGCCGGATTCGTCATAGGCGCTGCGCCAGTCACTCAGGCGCTCGGATTTCACCCGGCGCGACGCGAGGTCAAGAAGGCGACGGCTCAGGTCCTAGGCGATGGCATCGAAGATGTGTTGCTTGTCGTCGTCGGTCGGTTCCGGGCCGTTCCAGGCCCCGGGGTTCTGAAGCAGCACATACGGTCGCTGCTGAAGCTGCTGCTTCAGGTCGGCGACCGGACGCAGCGTGTCGTACTCGTCAGACCCCATCGCAAAGCGGCGGCTGAGGGCCTTGATGCGCGTCCAGTGCTCTTTTTCCATGCCCTGCTTGACCGAGAGGCCGAGGCGGGGCCGCCACCCGTTGTGGAAGCTTTCCGCTGCGCGCTCGACGGCCAGCACGAGATTCATGCGGTCGTAGATAGGGCGCGAATCAATCGGCTTCGGACGCTCGACGATGCCGTCGATCATTTCCAGCAGCTTGCCGAGCTGGCTGGCCGTGCGCTTCCCGTCCTTCGAGCCAACGTCCAGCTTTTGATCGAGGTCCGCGAGGAAGACCCGCGAGGTTTTCAGGCGCGCGCGCAGAGCCCTTTCGGCGAACGGGCCGAGGTCTTCGCCGATGGCGGAGAGCACGTTTTCTGCTGATGCCAGCACATGCTGGGAGCGGGCCGAAGGGTTCGGCAGGTTGTCGCCGCTGACCTTGTCGAAATGCGTGAAGGCGAAGATCAGCTTGGCCGAGTTCCCCGAAGAGACCAGTTCCTTCATCGCAGCGACAGGCGCTGCGAGCATGGGCTGCGTC
>PLEY01000022.1 GCA_003136595.1 Burkholderiales bacterium | reverse complement strand
GGCCATGCACCCGTCATCGTCGCCGAAGATGCGAACGTTGCCCTGGCGGTCAAAGCAGCGGGGGGCGCCAAGTTTCGCAACGCCGGGCAGGTCTGCATTTCGCCTACACGCTTTCTCGTCCACAACAGTATCGTGACCGAGTTCTCGAAGGCCCTCGTCAAGCATGCCGAGAGCCTCAAGGTCGGTGACGGCCTTGCAGAAGGAACGACGCTCGGACCGCTTGCCAATGCGCGGCGGTTGGGGGCCATGGCGAAACTGCTCGAGGATGCGCGGGCGACCGGTGCCAGGGTGGAGACCGGAGGCGAGCGCATCGGGACGGAGGGAAATTTCTTTGCCCCGACCGTGCTGACTGGAGTCTCCCTGAAGGCCGACGTCTTCAACAATGAACCTTTCGGGCCGGTCGCAGCCATCCGGGGCTTCGATACCCTGGACGAGGCCATTGCCGAAGCGAATCGCCTGCCCTACGGACTCGCGGGCTACGCGTTTACCCAGTCGATCAAGAACGCCCAACTGCTCACCAATCAGATGGAGGTCGGTATGTTGTGGATCAATCAACCCGCGGCACCTTCGCCCGAGATGCCCTTTGGCGGGGTCAAGGATTCCGGTTACGGCTCGGAAGGTGGACCAGAAGCGATGGACGGCTATCTGGTGACAAAGGCCGTCTCTATCATGGCAGTCTAGTCGACTGCGAGGCGATGCGTCAGCACTGGCTGACGCATCGCAACGCATCGGGCACCATGGTCTTCTGAAGGCCGGCGGCGCGTGCGGGAAGGCAGCGTCCGTTCGGCAGGAGCAACTGGTCCGGCGCTACGCCCCTGCCGAACCTGACACTGGGGGACGGCGCAAGGGTGGACCTTCCTCGTCAATGCTCCCTGCTTGGCGCGTACCGTCTTATCCGCTGCCGGCGCCAACCGCCATGAAGCTCTCGCCGCTCATAACTGACAATCGGTGACTTGCAAGGTCCGGTGAAAATCGACTGCGCTGCATGAGCCATGGTATACAGCCCCGCAGTGAATCCCAGCGAAACCCAGTGCGAGGCGCGCTTTGAGAGCCTCAGGGGAACCCCTAGTGGAAAACCACGTCCTATCTAGGACACGTGGGCTTCTCAAGGCAGTCCTGATCACCGCCATATCCGAATTTCAAGGTGGTCAATACACCGCACCGACTGCGACACAGGCGCAAACCTCAACAAAGTGGCTTGCATCCGGCATCAGAAAACCTGACCCACTTATAGGTGATTGGCGGAGGGTAACGACGCCAACGATCGCTTAGTATCGGGGCGCAGACGGCTCTGCCAGCCATAAGCCACCCGGCGAGATACGCAAGGCCCAGCGCCCCCCCCGCCTCCTCTTGGCGGCCTCGTCGGCAAGAACCCGTAGGTAGGCACCCCCTCCAACCGCGACAAGGAGATCAGATGTTCCATCCAGTCCAGACAAGCAGAGCCCGCAAGGCGGCCCGCATAGGAACCCTATCAATCATGGCCGCGCTCACCTTGGTCCTTGGCGGATGCGGCGGCGGGAGTTCAGGCAGTGGAGCAGGTGCGGCGGCCGGTGCGCTCAGTGACGCTCGCATGAGAAGACCGAGGCCCCCGACACCGCCGCCACCGGTCAGCGCAGTGCCATCGATTGCCAGCTTCACAGCGGCACCGAGCTTGGTCGCTGCGGGCCAGGCAACCGTGCTCGCGTGGTCTGTGACCAGCGCGACCAGCCTGTCGATTTCGCCGAACATCGGCACGGTCACGGGTACGGAGGTGACTGTCAACCCTGCGCAGACGACGACCTACACTCTGACGGCCACTGCTGCAGGCGGGCAGAAGACTGCGACTGTTACGGTGACCGTCGGTGCCGTCTCTTCCAAATACGCGAACATGGCAGGGGCCGATCTGGGTGCGGGCGCGAATCTGAACGGCGCCATACCGTTTCCGGCAGACAACGCCTGGAACACAAACATTTCCCAGGCCGCAGTCGATCCCAACTCGGCGAATCTCATTGCCTCGATCGGACTTTCCACTGGCTTGCACCCGGACTTTGGCTCGGGCACATACAACGGCGGAGTGATCGGGATTCCGTACGTCGTCGTCAGCAGTGCCCAGACGCCTGTCGCGATCACCATCACGGGCTATCCATCGCAAAGTGATCCGGGGCCATTTCCTGTACCCGACAACGCCCCCATCGAAGGTGAACCCGCGAATGCCGCATCAGGAGGACCCGGTGGCGACATGCATGTGCTTGTGATCGACCGGGACACCAACCGGCTCTACGAGATGTGGCAGTCGATACCGGCAAGCTACGGCGTTCCCGGTTCGGGATGGAGCGCAAGTACCACGGCGCTGTTTCATCTCGACTCCGATGTTGTCAGGCCGACCGCCGGTCCGGATTGGACGAGTGCGGATGCTGCGGGCCTGCCCATTTTTCCGGGCCTCGTGCGCTATGAAGAGGCTAATTCCGGAGCGATTCTTCACGCGCTGCGTTTCACGGTCAGCCAGACCAGAAAGGCCTACCTTCCGCCGGCCGACCACTATGCATCGAGCAACACATCGACCAATCTGCCGCCCATGGGCATGCGTGTGCGACTTAAGGCGAGCTATGTCATTCCCTCGACCTTCAGCCCGCAGAGTCAAGCCATCCTCCAGGCCATGAAGACCTATGGAATGCTGGTCGCCGACAATGGAAGTAACTGGTACGTGACGGGTGCACCCGATGCGCGCTGGAACGACTCGGCCCTAAGCAGCGAATTGGGCCAGGTCAAAGGCTCGGACTTCGAGGTCGTGCTGATGACCGGGCTCGTTACGCCGTGACCGGATCTGGACCACTGCAGCAATGGCCCCTCAAGGAGTTCCGGCGGATGCTCGTCGCCCGAAAGGGCGCTTCGAGGCATCGAGCGTTGCGTAAAGCCTCGTCGCCGATGGAACTCGAACCCAGCCCGAGGGCTCAATACCCTCAGCGTCCGATACTGGCTTGAGGTGGCTGCAGACCATACTCCACTATGTCTTCGTGCGCCAAAGCGAACGGCGGCTCCCCTGGAGAATCCGCGCAGCAATCCCCACCCTGTACGGGACCCTGCCTCCGCAGCGCAGCTCGCCACGGCGGCCTCCTTGCCCGCGAGGAGGATGGGTCCACTCGTTGGCCCTTCATTTGCGGCGTGCATCCCTGGCTCGCCCGCGCTTCGGGAGAGCAACCTGGAACATGATTCTTGCTGACTTGCTGACTTGCTGCGCTTCGGGGCCTAATCCGATAGCTACCGGCGCGTCATCCGCATCGCAGGTAGCTAACGAAGGTGGCGAGCACCCTGCACGACCGCGCACAGATCCTGCATCGGCCGTCCGGGCGCAGATCGACAGCTCAGATGATCCTGCAGCATACCGCACAAGCTCATGGGCCCAGCCGCGTGCTGCACTATCGCTCGGTCCTGATGAAAGAGAGCAGGTCTGCATTGACTCGATGCTTTTCGGTCGTGCAGATCCCATGGGAGCCGCCCTTGTATACGATGAGTTTCGCCCTCGCCACGAGCTGCACCGAGAGGAGCGCAGAGTCACTGATCGGCACGATCTGATCGTCGTCGCCATGCAAAATGAGGGTTGGCACGTCGATCTTCCCGAGATCTTCGGTCAAATCGGTTTCCGAAAAGGCCTTGATGCAGAAATATGAAGCCGGAAATCCGGTCTGCATCCCCAGGCGCCAGAATGCTTCTCGGACGCCTTCCGAAATCCTGGCACCAGGCCGGTTGTAGCCGTAGAAGGGCAAGGTGAGTTCCCTGAAGAACTGTGAACGATCCTCCACGACACCCTTGCGGATCGCATCGAAAACCTCAAGTGGCAAGCCCCCAGGATTGGTTTCGGTCCTTATCATAAGGGGCGGGATAGCGCCGATGAGAACCGCCTTGGCCACACGCCTCGTCCCATACATCCCGATGTAGCGAGCCACCTCGCCGCCCCCGGTCGAATGGCCGACGTGAATTGCGTCCTTCAGATCGAGCTGCTCTGCCAAGTCCGCAAGGTCGCTCGCATAGGTATCCATGTCGTTCCCCTGCCACGGCTGGCTAGAACGACCATGACCACGGCGGTCGTGAGCTATGCAGCGATAGCCGTTCGAGGTCAGGAAGAACATCTGGTCCTCAAACGCATCGGAACTCAGGGGCCATCCGTGGCTGAATACAACCGGCTGTCCAGTGCCCCAGTCCTTGTAGTAAATGCTCGTCCCGTCTTTCGTAGTGATCGTAGGCATTGCGGATTTCCTTTCCAGCGAGGGGTTAATCAAGCTTTGCTTGAGTGCAGAACGCGGCAACCGGTAAACTGCCATGGCCACCGCTCCTTCAGCGCGACATTTTCCATGTCTGAGTTGTCGTTCATGGCAACTGCATGAAAGTTTCCTTCGGATGGGCCTCCGGAACAGCTGGTCCCCGCCGCTCCACGGACCCACCCTTTTGGTATCCCAGCCTTTAGCGCAAGTGACGAGGCTGTGATGCGACCGCTCATCCTCAGCAGGCATCGCTTGTGACACCCGTTGAGCACGAGGTCCACCACCTGGGCTTGCGCTAAACCGCCAGACTCCGTCGCAGTCGTGCTAGATCGTGATTCGAGACTACCGAAACAAAGGCCATCCCACCATTGCACCTTGGTATGGTGATCCGGAAGGACTGCTGCCAGAGGCGTTTGGCAACCGGCACCGCAGAGCGTCGCAGACACTCGCCACGACCGCAATCTCCATCCAGCTGACGTGTTTCGCATGCTCGACCAGTCCCCTCCGGCACCGGCGCCATCTGTCCTCACACGGCGCACGTAATCTCTCCGCATGCGCTCTAGCGGACATGAAATGGCCGCCACCGGCATGAGGACTGAGCCGATTCGGGTGCCGCATTCGGACCGACGAACCCTTTTTCACAACAAGATCTCCGATGGCTGGGGTGGACCGAGATGAATGGCAATTTGTCCCCGAAACGCTACCTGGCGCGAATGAAAGCTAGAGCCTGACGAGGCCCCGCTTCAGAGCGATATGGATCGCTTCGGTCCGAGAGCTCACGCCCAATTTTCCGAAGATGTTCGTCAGGTGAAACTTGGTCGTGCCGATCGTGATTCCCGTTGCGCGGGAGATCAGCTTGTTATTCTTACCTGCGACCACCAGGTCTAGGATCTCCTTCTCCCGAGGGGACAGTTCTGCAGACCCGAAGCGATTGGCAAGTTTCACGGCGACGGGTGGGGCCACGTACTTGCCTCCGCCTGCGACCGTGTTGATGCACTCCAGTATGCTTTCCGCACTGGCATCTTTTAGTAGATAGGCTCTGGCTCCGGCTCGTAGTCCATCGAACACATCCTCCTCACCAGCAAAGGCGGTAAGGATGATGATGCGTGCGTTGGGGGCGTCGCTCCGAATCGCCCTGATCGCGCGACGTCCATCCCATTCGGGCATCTCTAGATCGATGAGTAGAACGTCCGGTCGCAATCTTTGGTAGGCTTTCCTCGCCTCCTCTCCATTCGATGCGGTCCCGACCAGGCGCAGGTTAGGTGCTTGCTCGATTATCTCCGCCAGCCCGCGCAGTACCATCGGATGATCGTCCGCGATGAGCACAGTGGTTGGCGTCTGATTCATGGTTGCGCTCCTTGTGCAATCGTCTTGGCGGCTGCACGCCGCCTGAGCCTTGAGTTGGAGCATGTCGGTGAACCCCGGGAGGGTTCTACCCTACCCCGCAAGGGCACGCGGACGATGAGGGAGGTACCGCGGCCCGCTGCCGGATTGATCTCAAGCGACCCTCCCAAGAGCTGTGCGCGCTCGAGCATGCCGATTATCCCGTAACGATCTGCACTGGCGGCCCCCTTGAGTCCAATACCGTCATCAGTGATGCAGATCGACAGGGTTCCGTCCTTGGTTTCAATCCGGCAATCGACGTGTTGCGCGTGTGCATGCCGAACGATATTGGTCGATGCTTCGCGGACGATCTTCAGGATCGGAGAACGGATGCCGAGGGGAACCATGACGTTGTGGCTACCCCGCAAAATCAGCACGTGGGGTGCATGGCGGAACACGTCCCTTAGCACGCGCTCGATACCCTGTCTCAGGCATCCCCGGTCATCTTGTCGGCTCGGCCGATTTGGTTGGACACCCCGCAATTCAGCGAGAAGACTGCGCGCGCACGCCAACCCCTCCTCCGCTGCACTCAGCCCGGTGGCCAGCTGAGTCTCTCGCCGCAGCCCTTCCTCTCCTTCAATCGCACTCCTGAGCTGCATCACAACAAGGATGAACGCCTGCAGGACCGTGTCGTGCAGCTCCCGGGCAAGAGACAAGCGCTCCTGCCCCTGTAGTGTCGGGCCGCCGCTCACAACATGGGGCGTATGCCCTGGGCTGACCCTAGCGCGCGGGATCAAGCTGATTCGTGGGTTCATGGATGCTCCCTTACAAAAGGCCTGGTCAATCCAGATAGAGATCCGGCGATAGCGGCGGGCTGACCGAGTCGGCTATGCCGCACCCAGCCCCCGCTGGAAAACTCGCTCGCCCTCGAGGTGAAGGATCTACCGCGGGCGCGTCCCGTGTCCATCGTACTTTGGTGCCGATCGCATGGCTTCGCTGCCCCGGTGTACACCCAACATGGTCATCTCCCGGACGCTCGTTCAAATCGTGAGCCGACAGGGTCCTGTTTATACGAAGCGCTCACGACACGAAATGTCGGAGGCGTCACATCCGTCTGGAGATCAGTATTGCAGGATCCAAACCAGGGGGATGCTCATGACACTTCGCATCGCTCGGACACACACCAAAGTATGGTACATACCTAGGTGCAATGGCCTCAAGCCGGGGGTTCTGGTCTGATCTCAGCGATGCCGTCTGACTCGCCCTTCCAGGGAGTCCGCCGAATCCGTGGCCAAATCCAGCAATGAAGGAATCCGACCATGACCGCCCTCCCAAGCGCGGGCTTATTGCGACGCTCGTCTGGTTGGGTGCGGTCCTCTTTCTCACGCTTTCAGCACCAACCCTGGCACAGGTCACCCCGGGCGCTTTCGCGGCCGTCCCGGCCGCGCTTCCTGCGGAAGATTCCTCGATCCGCCCCTTTCACATCAGCGTTCCCGAAGCAGCCCTCACCGATCTGAACCGGAGGATCGCAGCGACACGTTGGCCTGACCGGGAGACAGTCAACGATCAGTCCCAGGGAGTTCGCCTTGAGAAACTCAGGGCGCTCGTGGAATACTGGGGATCCGAATACGATTGGCGCAAGACGGAGGCAAGGCTGAACGCGCTGCCGCAGTTCGTGACGACGATCGACGGAGTCGACATCCAGTTCGTGCACGTAAGCTCGCGACACCCCGATGCCATGCCGTTGATCATCACGCACGGCTGGCTGGGCTCCATACTTGAGCTTGAGAAGGCCATCGGGCCCCTCACTGGTCCGACGGCCCATGGCGGGCGTGCTGAAGACGCCTTCGATATTGTCCTTCCCTCGATCCCTGGATAGGGCTTCTCGAGTCGGCCCCAGAACACGGGCTGGAACCCCGATCACATTGCCCGCGCATGGGCCGAACTCATGCGACGCCTGGGGTATAGGCGCTATGTCGCCCAGGGTGGTGATTGGGGTTCTGTGGTTGCCGACGTGATGGCGAAACAGGCTCCTGCCGGGCTGTTGGGCATTCATGTCAACATGCCGGCGACCGTGCCACAAGACGTTGCGAACGCCCTGAACAATGGAGACCCGGCCCCGAGCGGTCTCTCGCCGAAGGAAAGGGCTGCGTTTGAATCGCTCGATACCTTTTACAAGAAAAACACCGGTTACGCTGCAATGATGGTGATGCGCCCGCAGACCGTAGGCTATGGCTTGTCAGACTCACCGGCCGGATTGGCTGCCTGGATGTATGACAAATTTGCCCAGTGGACTTACAGCGATGGCGAGCCCGAACGCTCGCTAACCCGTGACGAAATGCTCGACGACATCACGCTCTACTGGCTTACCAATAGCGCCGTCTCTTCCGCTCGACTTTACTGGGAAAACAATGCCAACAACTTCAATGCCGTGGACGTTTCCCTTCCTGCAGCGGTTACGGTCTTTCCAGGTGAGATCTATCAGGCACCTCGCAGCTGGACCGAGCGCAGCTACCACAACCTCATCTATTTCAATGAAGTCGACAGGGGCGGCCATTTTGCGGCATGGGAACAACCAGAGCTCTACGCCCAGGAGGTGCGCGCCGCTTTCAGGACGCTACGCTGAAGGGTCCCATTCCCGGCCGCTGCGACGACGCCGTGCCAAAATCCCACTTTCAAGTGAAGCGAATTCGCCGGCCGGATCGCACAATCCGCGAGCATCGAGGGCGGTATGGTGACACGCCCGCGCGACGCGACACCGCCCTCCCTGAAGGGGCGAGCACGCGCAGCCTGGCGCCGCGAGGGTGAATCCCGCAGCTGTCGCGGAGGGGAGCGGACCCGCCACCGCAGCAGACGCGATCAGTTCCTGCGCGAGAGAACGGTACGGAGCCTCGCTTCCATGTTCACGAGTTCAGCCAGAGAGCCTGCCCTCATCTTCTGCATCACCTTACCGCGATGGGCCTTCACCGTTATCTCGCTGATATTCAGTTCAGCACCGACCTGCTTGTTCAGTAGCCCTGAGACCACCAGGTGCATCACTTCACGTTCGCGTCGGCTAAGCGAGTCATAACACCCGAGGAGCGAACGCATCTCCGCCATCTGCTTGAGCTCAAGCTGGCTGCGCTCGAGCGCATTCCGGATTGCGCCTAGGAGCTTGTCCTCACCGAATGGCTTCGTCAGAAACTCCAGGGCGCCCGCCTTCATTGCCTGGACCGACATCGGCACGTCACCGTAGCCCGTCACGAAGATGATCGGCATGTCCGCACGATCAGCACCGATGCGCTTTTGCAGATCCAGTCCATTGAGATCCGGCAGAGTCACATCAAGCACCAGACAGCTGGGTATGGACGGTCGGGGACGGGCGAGGAATTCGTGGGCCGAGGCGAAGGTCTCGGCCTGCCAACCCGCTTCGCGAATGAGCGCCTCAAGGGATTCGCGTACCGAGATATCATCGTCCACTACAAATACGATCGGAGTGGCTTGCAAGTTGGGTGATCCCCTCGGTTCACCGACACGTGGATGGGCTGTATCCATCGCTCTCTCCTGGTATGCAGATGTGGTCAGACCGCTCACTTCACTTTGAGTATGGCGCTAAGCGCCCCGAGCAGAGCGGCCTCGCTGAAGGGTTTATATAGACAATCGACGGCACCCTGCTCAATAAGGCGCGGACGAAGATCTTCGTCCCACTGGGCAGTGATGAATACAATAGGTATCGGGCGCTGGCGAATCATCAATTCCTTCTGAAGCTCCGGCCCCGTCATGCCGGGCATCGAGACATCGAGGATGAGGCACTCAGTCCGGTCAATATAGTCTGACGCGAGGAACGCTTCCGCAGACGAAAATGCTTCGGCTGCAAAACCAAACTCCCAAACCAGGTCGGGCAGCGACTCGCATACGGATTGGTCGTCGTCGACAATCGACACAAGGGAGCGATTGCCTTTCACATATTCCTCAGCACTGGGCCATGGTCAGGGTCGGGGCCGTAGCGGCTATCCGGCCGGCACTCATCGTGCTCTCAGGCGGGATCGGCACCGAAAAGATGAATGTGGCCCCGGGACCCTCGTTGGTGTGTGCCCAGATGCGGCCCTGGTGGCTTTCGATGATTGAACGACTGATGGATAGCCCCATCCCCATACCGCTGCGCTTGGTGGTGTAGAACGCCGCGAAGAGCTGTTCCGCTCGTTCGGGGTCGAATCCGACACCGGAATCCTTGACAATGAGGCGCACGCCATCGCTTTCGTTCCGTTCGGTGCGAATCACCAGTTTCCGGGGGCGATCTTCAAGGTCGCTCATCGCGTCTGCTGAATTCAGGATCAGGTTCAGAATGACTTGTTGCAGTTGGACCCTGTCCCCCCGAATCGAAGGGAGGTTGTCGGCCAGTTCCGGGTGCAACACCACCTTCCGACTCTGCAGATCACTCAGTGAGAGGGCGATGACCTCCCGCGCCGCCTCGCTCAGATCGACCGATTCAGCCATGGTCTCCTTCTTTGCAAACAGTGCCCGTAATCTGGAGATGACATCAGATGCACGATTGCCGTCCCGAATCGTGCGCCGCGCAGTCAAAAGCGCTCCCTCGATATTCGGGGGATCTGAAGCCAGCATCCTCAGGCAGGCGCTGGCGTTCGTGATGATCCCTGACAAGGGCTGGCTCACTTCATGTGCGATGGAGGCCGTGAGCGCTCCGAGACTGGACACTCTTGCAACATGCGCCAGTTCCGATCGAAGCTTACCAATCGCCTCCTCTGCCAGATGTCGCTCGGTCACATCCTGAATCGCAACGCTATAAGCCAGTTCACCATCAGCGTCGGTGGTGACGTGGCCCACGGAGTGGATGTACTTCGTGGAGCCGTCAGGCATCACGATGCGGTAGTCGTGCACGTAATCTCTCACATCTCTAAACTGGCGGCTACGCATTTCCCGGAATGCGCCGACATCATCAGGGTGGACCCGGCTTAGCGATAGCTCGATCGTCGCCGGGATGGCGGGGTCGAGCCCATAGATGCGATAGACCTCCTCTGACCAGATCCGCTCGTCTCGGGAGAGATGCCAGAAAATTCCCCCTGTCAGAGTCAGGCGCTGGGTTTCGGCAAGAAGCGACTGACTTCGCTTCAGGGCCTCATCCCGCTGTACTCGTTCGATTGAGATGCTCGCGATTCTCGCGAAACGGTCGATGAGCGCTTGGTGGTGTGCGGCGGGCGTTCTCGGTTCAGAGTAATAGATTGCGAATGCGCCCAACACCTTTCCGGCTGCGGACAGGATCGGCATCGACCAACATGCTAGCAACCCATGCGCCATGGCCATTTGGCACCAGCCGTCGTCCGGCCAACGCGCTTCGGTCCGAAGGTCCGCTGCGATCACCTGTTTGTTGAGAAACGCCGCCATGGCGCACGGGCCGGAGTCGGTACCTAGAGGTCTTCCAAGAATCGAGCGGATGAAGTTTCCCGGGAGGCTGGGGGCAGAACCGTACTTCAGACGAGCGCCGATCGAATCCACCAAAACGACGCTGGAGTAGCACTCGCCGATAGTCTCCTCGGCAAGCCGGCACAATCCATCGAGCACGACCGGTAGTGGGCTCTCGGAGGTCACCGCCTCAAGCAGCTGCTTTTCAGCCGCCAGCAGAAATTCAGCGCGCTTACGGTCATCGACGTCGGTTTGGAGGAGATGCCAAAGGGTGATCCGCCCATCCTCGCTGCGTAGCGGAAATCCGCGTGTCTGAAACCAGCGATACTCACCGTTGCCACCCCGAAGGCGCGCCTCGAAATCGTACGGGCTACCGGTCGTGACGGAATGTCGCCAGCGCTCATCCACCTGCGGGCGATCCTGTGGATGAAAGCTCTGCGTCGTCGGGCGCGCCTTCAACTCCTCAAGCGTCGCACCGAAATATTCCAACATACGACCATTGGCAAACTCGAGTTCGCCCTCCGCGGTCATGAGAGTCAGCACCGCCGGCAGGCCATCGACGATCAGGCGAAACCGACGCTCGCTGGCCCGCAGTTCATCCTCAGCGCGCCGACGAGCATCAATATCGATACCGATCCCATGCCACTTGAGAACCTCGGCGGATGCATCGCGCAATGGGCAGGCGGACAGTAGGAACCAGCGGTACGCACCGTCGCAGCGCCGCAGGCGCACTTCCAGCTGCCATGCGTCGCAAGACTCGGTAGCGGCTCGCGAGGCTTCGAACAGTGACGGCAGATCCTCGGAGTGGATCGCAGACTGCCACCCGTAGCCCCAGGTCTCGTCCCCACACAGGCCCGTGTATTCGTACCAGCGTTGGTTGAAAAAGTCGACACGACCGTCGGGAAGCGCCGTCCATATCAACCCGGGAAGGGGATCGACGATGCTGCTCAACTCCTGCTTCATTCCCGTCTCCTTTCACCACGTTCGCCGTTTTCCGAGGATGCGCTGTAAGACGCGTGAGCGTAAATGATACGAAGGTGTCGGTCCTCTGATGAGGGCGATTCGAGCCCAGTTGCGCGCGGTGCCGAAACTGCAGTCCACGCCTTCGGAATCCCATCCGGCAATTAGTGTATGCAGACGACCACCGTTCGGCCAATTCGATCGACCGCTGACAACCGGGACCGAAGCTTTCAATCTGGCGAATTTCAAGGGACGAAATCGCGATGTCCCGTTACTGCGGACCGAACCTCGCTCCTCACATCATAGTGTTGAGTTCGACTGAGCGCGCGAGTCCATTCTCGGGCGACTGCTCGAAAGTTGCCTGATCTTGCCTAGATCGCAGTCCTGCCCGTCGTTCGCTCTTCTGTAGTGCGATGGGCCGGAGCGCCCACTCTCCGTTGTGCGCGACCGCCCTGGCAGACTTCTACTCGAATGCGTTTTTTGAATCTGGCTCGTGAGAGTATTAATCCCGCTACGGAACTTGGCCCCCGAACCTCGACCTGCGCCACGTCATCTGCCGCACCAGCCGGGGCAGGACTGAATCCGGCTGCGCAAGGAGTCTGGGGAATGACAGGGCGCTCGCGAAGCGGCCGCCTCCTTCGTTGAGGCCAGCAAGGGGACCCCCTCCCCTCTCGGCGACCCGAGTCCTTGTCCAGAAGTGCTTCCCGATGAGCCCGAGCGGGTGGGTCTGCGTCAGCCGAATGTGAATGAGAACGCCTGCGCACCCGAGTCGAGAAACTCAATCTCGAAGAGTCGATCGGTGATGGGCTTGGACTGGCGAATCAGTTGGTAAAGCCGCTGACCGGATATCGTGCCATTGCCTTCACCATCGACGTCCGCTCCCCGCGCGCGGCCAGGCGGCTGACCATCGATCAGTACGCGAAAGCGTATCGATGCGCCCGGTGTTACAGGGCCCATGACAAGGTGGAGGTCGCGCGCGTGAAACTGAAACGCAATGCGTCCTCCTGGGCTGTCAAGTGCGGCGGATTCCTTACCCATCGTCCAGTACCCTGACAAGGCCCAGTGATTCTGATTCAGGCGGGGAGGGGCACTATAGAGTCGCGCCTGACCGACTTGTGCGCCGCCGGGAGACGCGAAATTCTCGGTACGCAGAGAGCCCAGGTAGGTCTCAGGCGATTTCAGGGAACGCCAATCGGCTGCGACTTCCACACCACGGGCATCGACGTTCGCCAGACCGGGCCCGAGATCAGAGGCTCCCGATTCAACGAGCAACTGCCGGATGACCGCTTCCGTCTTTGCATAGTCCCCTTCTCCGAATTTGTGGTGTCGGATCCGTCCCTGCGCGTCGACGATGTAAAGCGCTGGCCAATACTGGTTGCCAAACGCCTGCCAGATCCGGTGGTCACTGTCGACGGCGATCGGATACTCAATTCCCATCTCTCGCGAGGCACTCAGCACGTTGTTGACGTCTCGCTCGAACGTGAACTCAGGAGAGTGCACGCCAATGACCACCAATCCATGATCCCGGTACTTCGCAGCAAGGGCCCGGATATAGGGTAGGGTCCGTCGCCAGTTGATACACGTATAAGTCCAGAAATCGACCACGACGACTTTCCCGCGGAGCGCCGTGGTGCTGAGCGGTGGGGAATTGAGCCAATCCGTCGCCCCTTCTAGAGACGGAAGCCTTCCCTCGTCAGGGAGCTCCGACAGGCTGCCCGAACCAGCATCGAGAAAGGGCACCTGGGGTATCGCCTCTTGAAGTGCGTAAGGTGCCCCCCTCGGGCCACCCGTCGGAAGAGCAGCGCTCGTGACCGTACATGCAAGTAGTAGCAAGCGTGGAATCAACTTCATACAGGGGTCCTGTCCTGAGTCAAGCCGCACGCGCCCGAACCCGCCTGCAGCAGTGCCGATTGCGATGCGCGTCAACCAAAAGCATCAATGAGGCGCGAAGCGATCGGACTCAGTCAATGTCACCAAGCGTACTGAGCCGATGCGTTGAGTGATTGAATCACGCCGAGCCAAATTCGCCCATTGGACGATGGTGTTGCATGCCAAGAGACATCGGGCGAATTCGTTTTCAGGATGACCTGCGCACGCCAGCAGGACTATTCCAAGGTCTGGGCTCCCCGGGGCATCTGGTGACGGTCGAGGGATCCACTGGGCGCCCGACATGGACATGATCGGAGAGAGCCGCGCGCAGGGACTCATCGTCGTCCTGCGCCGCAAGAAGCGAAGCTTTGAGCATCATCGAGTCCCCCTTGGGAGATCAGCTAGAGACACAATCCAAGACGTGACATTTCATGCCGTTTCCCTCTGCTTCCCTCTGCTTC
>PLEY01000191.1 GCA_003136595.1 Burkholderiales bacterium | reverse complement strand
TCAGCTTCGGCGCGATCTTGTTGAGATCACCGACGATGCCAAGGTCGGAGAACTCGAAGATCGGCGCGTTCGCGTCCTTGTTGATCGCAACGATGTTCTCTGAGCTCTGCATGCCGACCTTGTGCTGAATCGCGCCGGAAATACCGGCGGCGATATACAGGCGCGGCCGGATGGTTTTGCCTGTTTGGCCGATCTGGCGTTCAGCCGGCATCCAACCCTTCTGCACAAGCGGACGCGATCCCCCCCATTCGCCGCCGAGCACCTGCGCAAGGTTGCGCACAAGTTGCAGGTTTTCCGGGCTGCGCAGGCCAATGCCGCCGGCCACGAGCGCCGCTTCGAATGAGAAGCTGCAGCCAATGAGAAAACTCACAAGATCGCCACGCCAAAGCCCGGTGATCGCATCGGGTTCGTCCACCAGCATCCCGTCGCGATACACCCGGTAGCCGGGCAGATCCGTGCGGATGTCAGCACCCGGTGCGCAGGCCGGTTCCGTGACCCCGGGCTCGAGCACCTCAACGAGCGGGCAGGGTTTGGGATTGCGCTGGCAAAAGAGCAGGAAGTCGAAGGCGTACTCGGCAGGCAGGATGACGAGATTGGCCTGCACGAAGCCGGCGGCCGCCCCGGCGGTCGACTGGCGCCACTGGCCGCTGCGGCACAGGGCGCGCAATGCCACGCCGGTGGCCGCACCGGTGACCGGAGCAGGGCTGCGGGGATCGGGGGTGCTGGGATGATTGGGCATCGTGGCCAGGGTCCGAGGCTAGAGCCCAAGATAGGCGCGTCTGACCGCATCGCTTGCAAGCAGGTCCGGGCCGGTCCCTTCGAGCACGATGCGACCGGTCTGGATCACGTAGCCATAGTCGGCGATGGCGAGCGCCTTGTGCAGGTTCTGCTCGACGAGCAGGATCGAGACCCCCTTTGCGTTGATCTCCTTCAGGGTGTCGAGCACCTTGGTCACAAAGCGCGGCGCGATGCCCCAGGACGGCTCGTCAAGCATCAAGAGCCGCGGGCGGGCCATGAGGCCGCGGCCGATGGCGAGCATCTGCTGCTCGCCGCCGCTCATCGTTCCGGCGAGCTGGGTGCGGCGCTCCTTTAAGATCGGAAACCACGCGAACACCTCCTCTAGACTGGCCTGGATGCCGAGCGGGTCGGCTCGGCTGTAGGCGCCCAACTGCAGGTTGCGCTCGACCGACAGGCGCCCGAACAGGCGCCGACCCTCCGGCACGAGCGCGAGGCCAAGCGCGACGCGCCGGTGCGCGGGGATGCCGNNATCGACCTGGGTCAGGGCCGGCACGCCGTTGTAGCTGACCTTCAGATCGCGCACTGTCAGCATCTCAGGCTCCCAGGTAGGCGGCAATCACTTGCGGATCACGGGCGATCTCCGCCGGAGTGCCCTCGGCGAGCTTGCGGCCGTAGTCGAGCACGACGATGCGATCGGCGATCGGCATGATGCCCTCGAGCACATGCTCGACGATGAGCAGCGCGACCCCGCTCGCGCGGATCCTCTGCACCACCTCGACCGCCTCGTGCACCTCGGTCGGATTCAGCCCCGCCATCACCTCGTCGAGCAGCAGCAGCACGGGCTCGATCGCGAGCGCGCGCGCGACGGCGAGGCGGCGCTGCTCGCTGATGGTGAGCGTCGCCGCCGGGGCGTTGGCGAGCAGGGCAAGACCGGTGAACTCGAGCCAGTGCTGCGCGCGTTCCCGCGCGCGCCGCATGTCATGGGTTTTGAGGAGGGCGCCCACCATGACATTCTCGAGGGCGCTCATGCTGCCAAACGTGCGGGCGATCTGGAAGGTGCGCGCGACACCCGCCCGCGCGCACTGCTCGGGCGCCAGTCCCGACAGGCGGGTCGCGCCCAGCCAGATCGACCCCGAACTCGGCTCGGTCGCCCCGGCGATGCAGTTGAAAAGCGTGGTCTTGCCCGCTCCGTTCGGGCCGATGAGACCCACCACCTCGGCGGCCTTGACCTCAAACGAGATGTCCTCGTTGGCGATCAGTCCGCCATAGCGCTTGGTGACCTTCTCGACGCGCAACAGGCTCATGGACGCGGCGCCTTGCCGCGTGCCCGGTGCCGCAGAACCCAGCCGAGCACGCCTTCGGGGTAGTAGACGGCGATGCAGATGATGAGGAGCGCATAGATGATGAGATCGCCGCCCCGACCCGAGCCGCCGAAGAGCTGGCGCGTGAGCTGCTCGATGGCCGTGAGGATCCCTGCACCCAGGACCGGCCCGAACAGCGTCCCGACACCGCCCAGGATGGCGGCCAGCGCAATCTTGATCGACAGGCCCGTCGAGAGCACCGAGGCGGGATCGATGTAGAGCTCCTTCTGGGCGTAGAGGCTGCCGCCTAGGCCGGTCAGAAAACTGCTCAGCGCGAGCGCCAGCTGCTTGTAGCGCGCAAGGCTCACGCCCACGCTCTGCGCGGCGTCAGGTTCGTCCTTGATGGCCCGGAAATAGAAGCCGAGGTAGCTCTTCTCGACCGCGAAACTGACGCCCAGGGAGAGCACGAGCAGGCCGAGCGCGAGGTAGTAGTAGGGCAGCTTCGAGGCGAAGATGAGAACGCCAAAGCCGTCCTCGTCCATCGGCAGCGTGAGCCCGACGGCCGCGCCCGCGAATTCCCAGTTGTTAAAGACGATCTGGGTGATCTCGGCGACCGCGATCGTGGCCATCGCGAAATAGTGCCCACGCAGCCTGAAGCACGACCAGCCGATCGGCAGGCTAAGGAGGGCGGCCATGGCGCCTGCAGCCGGCATCGCCAGCCACGGATTGACGCCATAGCGCGTGAACAGGATCGTCGACGTGTAGGCGCCCACGCCATAGAAGGCCGCATGGCCCAGGGAGATCTGGCCCGCGTAGCCGCCGATGATGTTCCAGGCGACGCCCAGCTGCGCGGCCATGAGCGCCAGGATGAGTAGGTTCTGGGTGCTCGGATTGGCGAAGACGAGCGGCAGCAGGATGAGAACGCCGAGCCCCAAACCCGCAAGCGCCCAGCGGCGCGCGAGGCCGCGGCCGGGTGCGCTCGTGCTGGGCGACGCTCCGAGTCCGGCCGGTGTCGCATCGCCTCCCATCAGGTCCGGCCCAGGAGGCCCTGCGGCCGGAACATCAGGACGAGGAGAAAGAGCACGAGGACGACCGCCATCTTGTATTGTGGGCCGATCAGAAGGCCGCCCAGCACCTCGACCACGCCCACCAGGATACCGGCCCAGAAGGCTCCCGTGACGCTGCCAAAACCGCCCAGGTTCACGACCACGAAGGCGATCAGGATGAAGTTCGCCCCGACCTCGGGAAAGATCGGAAAGAAGGTCGACAACAGGCCGCCTGCGACCCCGGCGCAGGCCGCCCCGAGCCCCCAGGCCAGTGTGAACATCCATTCGGAGTCGATGCCCATGAGCCGCGCGGCTTCGCGGTCCGCGGCAGTGGCCTCGAGTGCAATGCCGGTCTTGGTGCGCGTCAGGAACAGATAGACGCCAAGCGTGACGACGATGGCGCCGGCGCCCGCGGCAAGTTGCGGCAGACCGAGCTGGACTGCGCCCAGGGCGACGTTCCCTGAAAACAGGGACCTGGTGATCATGCGAAAGTCGGGCTTCCAGAAGAACTGGGCGATGCCGCGAAACAGGATCATGAGCCCGAAGGTGGCAAAGATCTGCGAGAGCATCGGCGCATCGAGGATCCTGCGGATCACGATCTTGTAGACGAGCACGCCAAGCGCAAAGAGCATGATGGCCGACAGCGGCAGCGTCCAGACCGGATCCAGGGCATAGAGCGCGTAGAGCCAGAAGCTCGCATACATGCCGAACATCAGGAATTCACCGTGCGCGAAATTGACGATGTCCATGACGCCGAAGATGATCGTGAGGCCGACCGCCACGAGGGCATAGACGAGGCCGATCAGGAGCCCGGAGGCGAGTGCCTGCAGGATGATCGAGGCGCTCATCGGCAGGCGCTTGGCAGCCCAGAGGGGCATGCTCGCACGAAGGACCGCGCGGCGGGTCTCGCCAAGCCTCCTGCAAAGCAGCTTGCGAAGGATCGCGTGAAGGATCGCGTCAGGGCGGGCGGGGCACGCACCGGCTCGCTCCCTACTTGCGCTGGTCCCACTTCGGCATCGGCCAGATCACATCGTGTGTGGCGATCTCGAAGGGCCACACGGTCACATACTTGCCGCCGATGATCTGCACGAGGATCCCCGAGCCCAGCTCGTTCTGACCGCTGGCGTCAAAGCGCACACCCTTCCAGGGCATGATGAGCTTGTCGCCCGGGATGTTGGTATCAGACAGCGCGCGACGCAGCGCCTCCGGGTCGGTCGAGCCGGACCGGTTCAGCGCATCGGCGAGCACCATGAGGCCGGTGAAGCTGCGCGCCGAATTGCCCGTGAAATTCGCCTTGTAGCGCGCGAAATAGAGGTCGTTGACCTGCTTGATGAGCAGGTTACGGGTGGCAAGGTCAAGCGACCAGACTTCGCGGCTGATCACATAGTCGGCATCCTTGCCGAGCGTGCGGATGAATTCCGTGTCCGAGAAACCCGCGTCGTTGGCGAGGATCATGTCCGGTGTCACGCCGAGGTCCTTGTAGGTCCGCATCGACAGGAGCGCATCGCCCAGGTAGGACGACTGCATGATGACCTGGGGCTGTGCGGCCTTTAGGGTCTGCACCTCGGAGGTCAGCTGCGTGCTGTTCGGCGGATAATTCACCGAGGCGACCAGCTTGTAGCCCTTTTCATCGGCAAGCCGGGTCTCGAGCTTGGTGGTCTCGGTGCCAAACAGCGTGTTCTCGTTGAAGAGCCCGATCTGCTTCACGTCAATGCCCTTTTTCGCCTTCAGCTCGGCCAGGAATTCGAAGAAATTGGCGACGAACAGGTTGTCGTGGGGCGTCGTCCGGAAAAACCACTTGTACTTGCGCTCGGTGAGCGTGGCGGAGGACGACTCGGGGTTCAGGAAGGGGATCTTGTAGCGCTCGGCGACCTGGCTTGCGGTGGCGGTCACGTTGCTGTTGTAGCAGCCGATGAGTGCGACCACCTTTTCCTGGGTGATCAGGCGCTCGGCCTCGCTCGAGCCGGTCTGCGGGTTGCTCTGGTGGTCGGCGAAGATGAGGCGGATCTTCGCGCCCTTCAGGTTCGGCAGGCCGCCTCCGGCGGCAAACGGCAGACCGCCTATGTCCTTCGCGCCATTGTTGATGATGTCGACGGCAAGCTCGAGCGCCTGCTTCAGTTCGGCGCCGGTCGAGGCGGCAGGCCCGGTCAGCGGATAGATCGCACCGATGCGGATCTCCTCCTGCGCGAAGGCCCCCGTGGCGGCAAGCGCCATGAGCGCCGCACCACCCAGGCGCAAGAGCGTGCGCATGAGGGCGTATGGCAGGGCGCTCGGGAGCTTGTAGAGGAGCTTGCTCTGGAGGCTCTTGAGCACGTGGTTAAGCCAGTGGCCTGGCAGCAGACGGCAGACGGGGCTTTCCGGCATGGTGTGCTCCTTGTTGACGGGTTTCATCGACGGACAGTCTGCCCAAGAACCGGGCCCGGTCTGCGGGCCCGGGCAGCGGGCCTGCAAATATGGGTTGAAGTGTAGTGACCACCCGCTTAAAATGTCAACACTTTATCGACAAGTTATAAACGACGCCAATCCCGCTCAATTCGAGCCCGACACGCGGCCCATCGCCGGACGCGCTGCGCGGCTCGCACCTGGCGGGAGGCCCCCACGGCAGCATCGACGAGGAAGCCGCTATGAGTCGCGAACCCGCAGTCGTCCCCCAGGCGCAATGGCAATTCTGGATTGATCGCGGGGGCACCTTCACCGATGTCGTCGGCCGCACCCCCGAGGGTCATATTGTCACCCACAAGCTGCTCTCGGAGAACCCGGAGCAGTACCGCGATGCCGCGGTGGCCGGCATCCGCCACCTGCTCGGCGTTGCGCCGGGAGCGGCGCTGCCGGCCGGCGTGATCGAGGCGGTCAAGATGGGCACGACCGTGGCCACCAATGCACTGCTTGAGCGCAAGGGCGAGCCGACCGCGCTTCTGATCACGCGCGGTTTTGGGGATGCGCTGCGCATCGCCTATCAGAACCGGCCGCGGCTCTTCGCGCGCCAGATCGTCTTGCCCGAGTTGCTCTACACCGAGGTGGTCGAGATCACCGAGCGCATCTCGGCGCATGGCGTGGTGCATCAGGCACTCGATCTGGAGGGCGCGCACCGCGAGCTCCTGCGCCTGCGCGCGGCGGGCTTCACGGCGCTTGCCATCGTGCTCCTGCATGGGTACCGCTATAGCGCCCACGAGGCCGCGCTCGAGAGCCTTGCGCTTGGCCTCGGATTCACCCAGGTCTCGACCTCGCATCGCGTGAGCCCCATGATGAAGCTCGTCTCGCGGGGCGACACGACCGTCGTCGATGCCTATCTGTCGCCGATCCTAAGACGCTATGTCGAGCAGGTCCGCCTTGACCTCGGCGAGGCCGGGCGCCCCGCGGAGCAGCCGCGCCTCCTCTTCATGCAGTCCAACGGCGGGCTGACCGACGCCGCCACCTTTCAGGGCAAGGATTCGATCCTCTCAGGGCCGGCAGGCGGCATCGTCGGCATGGCCCGCACCAGCGAACTCGCCGGGTTCACCAAGGTGATCGGCTTTGACATGGGCGGCACGTCCACCGACGTGTCGCATTACGCCGGCTCCTTCGAACGGGTCTTCGAGACCCAGGTGGCGGGTGTGCGCATGCGCGCGCCGATGCTGAGCATCCACACGGTTGCCGCAGGCGGTGGCTCAATCCTGCACTTTGATGGCAGCCGGTTCCGGGTCGGGCCGGATTCGGCGGGCGCGAACCCGGGGCCGGCCTGTTACCGGCGCGGCGGACCGCTTGCGATCACGGACTGCAATGTCATGCTGGGGAAGCTTCAGCCCGAGTATTTTCCCCACGTCTTCGGGCCCGAGGCCAACGCGCCCCTGGACGGCGAGCGCGTGCGGACGCTTTTTGCCGAACTCGCCCTCGAGGTGCAGAGGACCCAGGGACGCGAGCTCTCTGCGGAGGAGGTGGCCGAGGGTTTCATCGACATTGCCGTTGGCAACATGGCCAATGCCATCAAGCAGATCTCGGTGCAGCGTGGCCATGATGTCACCGAGTACGTGCTGGCCACCTTCGGCGGCGCGGGCGGCCAGCATGCCTGCCTCGTCGCCGACGCACTGGGCATGACGCGCGTGTTCCTGCACCCCCTCGCAGGGGTCCTGTCGGCCTACGGCATGGGGCTTGCCGAGCAGACCTCGATGCGCGAGCGCTCGGTGGAGGAGGCCCTCACTGAAGCGGGGCTGCCGGGTCTTGCCGGGATCATCGATGAGCTGGGCGCGCGTGCGCGCGCCGACCTGATCGAGCAGGGCCAGCCAGCCAGCCAGATCGTGCTCGAGGCGCGTGTGCACCTGCGCTACGCGGGTACCGACACGGCACTCGCGGTGGCTCATGCCAGCGAGGCTGCCATGCGGGCTGAGTTCGAGGAGCTGTACCGGCAGCGCTATGCGTTTCTCATGCCCAAGCGGGGCCTGGTCATCGAATCCGCCTCGGTCGAGGCGCGCGCCGGCCTCGGCCTCGCCGCGGGCGAGGCACCGCCTGCACCCCGGCGCGACGGGCCTGCAACCAGCGTCGCCCGGGTGCGCGTGTACAGCCGCGGCCAGTGGCACGACACACCCCTCTACGAGAGGGGCGCGCTCGCCCCCGGCGACACGCTCGCGGGGCCGGCCATCATCGCCGAGACCAATTCCACGACGGTCGTCGAGCCGGGCTGGGAGGCCCGCATCACGCCGCTTGACCACATGGTGCTCGAGCGTGTTGTCGCCCGAAGCGGGCAGCGTGCCATCGGCACCCTGGTCGATCCGGTGATGCTCGAGATCTTCAATAACCTGTTCATGTCGATCGCCGAGCAGATGGGCCTGCGACTCCAGAACACCGCGCATTCAGTAAACATCAAGGAGCGCCTGGATTTTTCGTGCGCGCTGTTTGACGGCTCGGGCAACCTCATCGCCAACGCGCCGCACATGCCGGTGCATCTGGGCTCGATGGGCGAGAGCATCCGCACCGTGATCGAGCGCAATGCCGGGCGCATCGTGCCGGGCGACGTGTACGTGCTGAACGATCCCTATCACGGCGGCACGCATCTGCCGGATGTCACGGTCGTCACGCCCGTCTTCGACAGTGCGCGCGAGCGCATCCTGTTCTACGTCGGCTCACGCGGCCACCACGCCGACATCGGCGGCATCTCGCCAGGCTCCATGCCCTCGGACTCCACCTGTCTCGAGGAGGAGGGCGTGCTCCTCGACAACATCAAGCTGGTCGATGGCGCCAGTGGCCTGTTCCAGGAGGAGACGGTGCGCACGATCCTGACCAGCGCGCGCTACCCGGCGCGCAATCCGGAGCAGAACCTGGCCGATCTGCGCGCCCAGGTTGCGGCCAACCAGAAAGGCGTCGAGGAGCTTGCGCGCATGGTCGATCATTTCGGTCTGCCCGTCGTCACCGCCTACATGGGCCATGTACAGGACAATGCCGAGGAGTCGGTACGGCGCGTCATCACGGCGCTCGCCGACGGCCACTTCGAGCTGGCGCTGGACAACGGTGCGGTGATCTGTGTCCGGATCACGGTGGACCGGGAGCGCCGCGAGGCGACCGTCGATTTCACCGGCACCTCCCCCGAGCAGTCGAACAACTTCAACGCACCGCAGGCGGTGTGCATGGCGGCGGTGCTCTATGTGTTCCGCACACTCGTCGACGATGACATCCCACTGAACGCAGGGTGCCTGAAGCCCCTGAAGGTCGTGATCCCCGAGGGCTCGATGCTCCGGCCCCGCTATCCAGCGGCAGTCGTATCGGGTAATGTCGAGACCTCGAGCTGCATCACCAACGCGCTCTATGGCGCCCTGGGCGTCATGGCCTCGGCGCAATCGACCATGAACAATTTCACCTTCGGCAACGAGCGCTACCAGTACTACGAGACGATTGCCGGCGGGTCGGGCGCGGGCCAGGGTTTCGACGGCACCGCGGTCGTGCAGACCAACATGACCAACTCGCGCCTGACCGACCCCGAAGTGCTCGAGTTTCGCTACCCCGTGCGCCTCGAGAGCTTCGCGATCCGCCAGGGCTCGGGCGGGTCGGGGCGCTGGCAGGGTGGTGCGGGTGCCGTGCGCTCAGTCTCTTTCGAGGAACCGATGACGGTGTCGATCCTCTCGAACAACCGGCGCACCGCGCCCTTCGGTATGGCTGGCGGCGGCCCGGGGGGCCTTGGCCGGAACACCTTGCTGCGGGCCGACGGGCGCGTCGAGACGCTCGAGCACGTGGCGCGCACCGAGGTCGGGCCCGGTGACCGGATCGTGATCGAGACTCCCGGCGGCGGCGGCTTTGGCCTGGCGGACGGTGTGCCTCGAGCCGGCGGGGAGCCGGGCTCGTGATCACCCTCCACGGATGCCGGGGTTGCGGCTCGGCTGCAATCGAGGCGGCGCTCCTGCTCGCCGGTGTGCCCTACCGGACCGAGTTCTGGGACTGGGAGGATAAGGCCGGCTGGGAGCGGCTCGCGCGCATCAATCCCCAGCGCCTGGTGCCGACCCTGGAGCTTCCTGGGGGAGCGGTGTTGGCCGAGAGCGTGGCGATCCTGCTCTGGCTTTGCGAGGCGCCGGGTGGCGTGCGTTTTGCGCCACCCCGGTCGAGTCCGGCCTATGCCCAGTTCCTGCGCTGGATGGTGTTCCTGTCCGGCTCGGTCTACACACCGATTGGCATCGGCGATTTTCCCGATCGCTGGATCGGTGCCTCTGCCGATCCAGCGCCGCTCGTAGCAGGCGTGGCCCGCCGCATCGAGGACGCGTGGCGCACCCTCGAGACCGCGCTTGCCAGGCCCGGAGCGCCCGGGCCTTATCTCCTCGGTTCCTCGCTCAGTTTTCTTGACGTCTTTGCCGCCCAGCTTGCGCAGTGGAAGCCGGGCCCCGAGTGGATCGCCGCACACTGCCCAAAGATAGCGCAGGCGCTCGCGGCGACCATCGCCGAGCCGAGCGTCGCGCGCGTGTGGCGGGAGAATTTTTGAGCCCACCCCCACCCGCGGCACTACCCGTGTTTCCACCCGCGTTCCCACCCTGCCTTGCCCACCCTCGTCGTGCCACGGGTCGCATCCTCGTTCTGGGTTTTGCCGCCTCATTCCTTCTGAGCGGGTGCGAACGCGCCGTCGAGCGCTACTGCGCGCTTCGCCTTGCGCCCGCGCACTACAGCGTCACGGTGGATGAACTCACACCCCGGACCCAGCAGCGCTACAGCGCAAGCGAGCTCGATCATCTGGACGAGCATCCATCAAACGAGACCACGCTTGGCCTGACGAGCGCGAAATCGCGCTCCGAGGCGCACATCACCTTGCACGCGGTCGGCGCGCCGGGCGGTGGCGTGTGCGTCCGACCGGATGTGAGCCTCGCGCTCGGCTATGCTGGCCTTAGGGTCGATCTGGCGCGCGAGCTGCGTCCCAACACCTGCACCTACAACCAGGTATTGGCGCACGAGATGCGCCATGTGGGGGTGTACCGCAGCTTCCTCGGCGAGGCGCGCACGACGCTCGAGGCGGCGCTCGAGGAGCGGCTGCCGCGTTCCCGGGTATACCGCTTCTCCAGCATGACGGAGGCCGGAGCGTATTTCGAGAAGCTGCAGGACGAGTGGCTCAGTCCAGCGAGCCTCGAAGTGCTCGACGGTGTCGCGGCCCGCCAGGCCGAGGTCGACACCCCCGAGGAATACCAGCGCCTCTCCGGCGCCTGTCCCTCGGACGAACTGAAGCTGCGTTAGCCAGCTTCGCATCCAGGGCGGCGCCCGCGACGCAACCCGCTCGGCGCCTGGCGGCCGAGGATCCAGGATCTGAAATCCCCGGACGGGGTAACCCCGATGGGGCAGCTCCCCGAGCACCGTGAGTTCCCCGCGCGCAAGCCTGCGGAACAGGATGCCAGCCCCGCCCCGGGCCATGAGGTGCTCAAGTCTTGCTGTCGGATGCCGATTCCGCTCATGCAACCCAATCTTGCGGCCCCCCGCGCCTTTCTTATCCTCTTTGATGGAGCAAATCATGAGTCAGTCGATCCGATCCTTTGTG